>NZ_JBEYUA010000006.1:215516-564270 GCF_040643285.1 Spirillospora sp. NPDC047279 | reverse complement strand
AGGTTCGCGATCGAGCCCAAGCCCAACGAGCCGCGCGGCGACATCCTGCTGCCGACGGTCGGGCACGCGCTGGCGTTCATCGAACGGCTCGAACGCCCCGAGATGGTGGGCGTCAACCCCGAGGTCGGGCACGAGGAGATGGCGGGCCTCAACTACGCGCACGGCCTGGCGCAGGCGTTGTGGCAGGGCAAGCTCTTCCACATCGATCTGAACGGGCAGCACGGGCCGCGCTACGACCAGGATCTGCGGTTCGGCGCGGGTAACGCCCGCGGCGCGTTCTGGGTGGTCGACCTGATCGACGGCAGCGACTACGACGGGCCGGTCCACTTCGACTTCAAGCCGCCGCGTACCGAGGACGACGAGGGTGTCTGGGAGTCGGCGCGGGCCTGCATGACCAACTGGCTGATCCTGCGCGACAAGGTGCGGGCGTTCCGCGCCGATCCCGAGGTCGCCGAGGCGCTCGCCGCGGCCCGGGTGGAGGAGCTGGCGGTGCCGACCCTCGGCGAGGGTGAGGGCTGGCGCGACCTCCGCGGCTTCACCCCCGACATCGCCGCGCTCGCCGCCCGCGGGGGCGCGTTCGAACGGCTCGACCAGCTCGCGCTGGAACACCTGTACGGCGTGCGCTGAGGCGCGGCCGTCCCGCCTTTCCCGGAGGGCCCGGTCTTCGTCAAGGATCGGGCCTTTCGTGAAAGGCGTGGAAGGTCGTTCAGCCGCCGTGGCACCCGAAGTTAGCGTCCGAAGGGAGACGAGCAGGGGGCCACGACAGGAGGAGACGTGAGAATTCGGCGCACCGTCCCGTTCAGGCGCAGTGTCCCGTTCAGGCGCAGTGTCCCGTTCAGGCGCACCGTCCCGTTCATCGGAGCCGCCCTCGGCACCGCGGCCGTCGCGACGATGTTGTCCGCCGTGCCGGCGGAGGCGCACGGGGCCATGATGACCCCCGGGAGCCGCACCTACCTGTGCTGGAAGGACGGCCTGACTCCCACCGGCGAGATCAGGCCGACCAATCCCGCCTGCGCCGCCGCGGTGGCGCAGAGCGGGGCCAACTCGCTCTACAACTGGTTCGCGGTGTTGCGGTCGGACGGCGCGGGACGCACCCGCGGGTTCATCCCCGACGGGAAGTTGTGCAGCGCCGACGCCCGGGTCTACGACTTCGCCGGCTACGACCTGCCGCGCGACGACTGGCCGCTGACCCACCTGACCTCGGGCCGGGAGATCCAGGTCCGCTACAACAAGTGGGCGGCGCACCCCGGCACGTTCCGCTCGTACATCACCAGAGACGGCTGGAGCCCAACGCAGCCGCTGACCTGGGACGACCTGGAGGATCAGCCGTTCGACAGCGTCACCGACCCGCCGAGCGTCGGCTCGCCGGGCAGCGAGAGCGCCTACTACTACTGGAACGCGACGCTGCCCGCCGGCAAGAGCGGCAGGCACCTCATCTACTCGGTCTGGCAACGGTCCGACAGCGCGGAGACCTTCTACAACTGCTCCGACGTCGTCTTCGACGGCGGCAACGGCGAGGTGACCGGCGTCGGCGGCGGAACGACCCCGCCGCCCACCACGCCCCCGCCGACGCAGCCGGGAGCGGTGTGCCGTGCCGAGTACAAGGCCGTCAGCTCCTGGACCGGCGGCTACCAGGGCGAGGTGAAGGTGACCAACACCGGCACCGTCCCGCTCACCGCCTGGCGGACGCACTGGACGTTCGCCGGCGGCGAGACCATCGACAACCTCTGGAGCGGCACGCACACCCAGACCGGCGCGGACGTCGAGGTCAGGAACGCCGCCTGGAACGGGTCGCTGGCCGTGGGCGCCTCCACCACCTTCGGCTTCGTCGCAAGGTCCGCCGGCGCCGCGACCGCCCTCGACTCCCACTGCATGACGGGCTGACCGTCAGAAGCCGCCGAGCAGAGGCCGCCGATCAGGTGCCGTCGATCAGGCGGACGGCGATGTCGGGGCTGAACTGCCCGGCGGGGACGCCCGCGCCGATGCCGCAGTCGCCGTCGGAGTCGCCCGGCACCTTGATCCACAGTTCGTACTCGGCGTCGGTGCCGGCGCGCGGCGCGGTGCCGAGCCTGCGCCCCGCCGGGTTGCACCACTCGCCGTTGGAGCCGTTGCCGTTGCGGCTGGTGTCGACGACGTAGGTCCTGGTGTAGCCGAACCGGCTCGACAGCGCCGTGTTGACGTTCTCGGCGTACGCCACCGAGTCGGCGGTCGTGTGGTAGTTCGACACGTTCACCGAGAAGCCGCGCGCGTCGGCGATCCCGGCGGACTGGAGGCGCTGCGCCATCGTGTCCGCCGGGATCCAGGTGGCGTTGCCGCCGTCCAGGTACGTCCGGGCGTTCGGCGCGCTCGCCTTGAACCGCTGGATCGCGTGCTTCATCAGGTCGAGCCGGGTCTGCCGCTCGGCGTCGCCCGGCAGGCAGTCGAGCTGGGCGACCGCGTCCGGCTCGATCACCACGATCGCGCCGCGGTCGCCGACCGCGGCGGCGAACTGCGAGATCCAGGCGCGGTACGCCTCGGGGCTGCCGGCGCCGCCGCCGGAGTGGCTGCCGCAGTCGCGGCCGGGCACGTTGTAGGCGACGAGCACCGGCGTCCTCCCGGCGGCCTGGGCGGCGCCGACGTAGTCCGACACCGCGCCGTGGATGTCGCCGCTCCAATTGCCGAACCACCTGGCGATCGGCCGGTCCGCGATCGACTCCTTGATCCGCGCCGCGCGCGGGTCGCCGGCGTGGTCGCGCGCCCACACGGCGGGGTTGGAACCGGGGTCGGCGTACAGGTCGGGGAGTGCCTTCGGCTGGACGGCGGCGACCTGGGCGGCGGTGCGCTCGGGGGCCTGACCGGCGCAGGCGCCGGTGAGGGCGAGGGCCGCGGCGGCGGCGAGCGCGGCGAGCGGGCGGGCGGTGGAACGGAGGCGGGGGGCGACCACGGGGGCTCCTTGCCGGGAGATCGGATGCTGCCGGGAGATCGGACGGCCGGACGCCGAGAATAGCCTTCAAGATCACTTCGGGGGGTGCGTTCGCGCGGATCGTCCGGGGCGTAGGCTCCCGATATGTTCACTCCCGGCCGTGACCTCGGCGGACGCTACCGGCTGGTCGCACCCCTCGGAGCAGGGGGAATGGCGACCGTGTGGCGCGCCGACGACGTCGTGCTGGAACGCGCGGTCGCGGTCAAGACGCCGCGCGAGGGCTGGCCGGAGGAGTTCACGCGCCGCCTCAGCCTGGAGGCGAAGGCCGCCGCGCGGCTGTCCCACCCCCACATCACCGGCGTCTACGACTACGGCGAGGAGGACGGCGTCCCGTACGTGGTCATGGAGCTGCTCGACGGCGAGAGCCTGGCGGCCCGGCTGGCGGCGGGACGGCTGCCCTGGCCGGAGGCGGCGGGCATCGGCGCCCAGCTCGCGGACGCGCTGGCGGCGGCGCACACGTTCGGCGTGGTGCACCGCGACATCAAGCCCGCGAACGTCTTCCTGACGCCGACCGGCGTCAAGGTGCTGGACTTCGGCATCGCCTTCACCGCGTCGGCCGGGCCCGGCGGCCCGCTCCTCGGCACCCCCGCCTACCTCGCCCCCGAGCTCCGTGCGGGGATCGAGCCCGCGCCGAGCGCCGACGTCTACTCGTTCGGCGTGACCATGACCGAGGCGCTCGGCGACGGCGCCCCCGAAACGATGACCGATCTCCTCGCGCGCTGCCTGGCCGATGACCCCGCCGAACGTCCCACCGCGACCGAGCTGGGCGCCGGGCTCCGCGACGTCGCCGGCATCCCCGCGCCCGCCGTCCCCGGGAAGCGCGCCGATCCGCCGCCGTCTCCCCTCCCGCCCGTGCCGCCGGGCCACGAGACCAAGATCCTCGACGAGCCGCCGCCGGAGGAGGGCCAGAGCCAGAACCCGGAGCCGGTGCCGGAGTCTCCGGGGGAGCCGCGGCGGCTGCTGATCGGGGCCGCGGCCGGTCTCGCCGGCCTGGGGCTGCTCGCGCTGATCTTCGGTCTGCTCCAGCCGGACGACCCGCCGGGCACCGGGGCGGCGGCGAGCCCCCGCGCCTCGACTCCCGCCGCCGCGGGCACGTCCTGCGCGGTGACGTACGCGGTCACCGGGCAGTGGCCGGGCGGCTTCCAGGCCGAGGTGAAGATCACCAACTTGGGCACCGCGCCGATCGAGGGGTGGCGGCTCTCCTGGACGTTCCCGCGCGGTGAACGCATCACCCAGCTCTGGAACGGCGGCCAGGAGCAGCAGGGCGCCGAGGTCACGGTGACCGCCGCCGACTGGAACCGCAGCGTCCAGCCGAACGGCACCGCGCAGTTCGGCTTCCTGGGCGGCGTCGACGGGGACGGCGGTGACGGAGACGGCGGTGACGGAGACGGCGGTGACGGAGACGGCGGTGACGGAGACGGCGGTGACGAGGGCGGCGACCACGCGTCGCCCGAGCGCTTCACGCTGAACGGCACGGACTGCCGGGCCGGATAGGACGACCGGGTCCAGGGCTGGGCCGGGCGGCCGGGAGCCAAGGCGTGGGAGCGCTCCCGCGAATTGGCTCCGTCCTATTGTGCGTTGGATCACGCCCGGTCTACGATCCTGGCAATCGAAGCGATTCGACGCATCATGCCTGATGAACGCGGCGGCGGTGTCGAAGCGCTTCGACTCGGGGCCCACCGACCCACCCCCTGGAGGAACCCCAGATGTTCAGACGAGGCAAGGGCGCGGCCCTGATCGCGACGCTCGCCGCCGGCGCGCTGGCGTTGTCGGCCTGCGGCGGCGACGACGGCGACGGCGGCTCGGGCGGAGCCAAGGAACTGCGCCTCTGGCACTACGAGGCCCCCGACAGCGCGATGGGCGTCGCCTGGAACCAGGCGATCAAGGAGTTCGAGGCGGCCCACCCCGGCGTGAAGGTGAAGTTCGAGGAGAAGGGCTTCGAGCAGATCCAGAAGACGGCGCCGATGGTCCTGAACTCCAAGGACGCCCCCGACCTCCTCGAGTACAACAAGGGCAACGCGACCGCCGGGCTGCTGTCCAAGCAGGGCCTGCTGACCGACATCAGCTCCGAGGTCACCAAGCGCGGCTGGGACAAGCTGCTCAGCCCCAACGTGCAGGTGACGTCGAAGTACGACGCCAAGGGCACCATGGGCGGCGACAAGTGGTTCGGCGTCCCCAACTACGCCGAGTACCTGCTCGTCTACTACAACACCGACCTCTTCAAGAAGCACGGCGTCAAGGTGCCCACCACCTTCGCCGAGTTCACCGCCGCGCTCGACGCGTTCAAGGGCAAGGGCGTCACGCCGCTCACCAACGCCGGCGCCGAGTACATGGCGCACCAGTACCTCTACCAGCTCGCCCTCACCAAGGCCGACCGCCCGTGGGTGGACGGGTTCGAGCGCTACACCGCCAAGGCGAACTTCAAGGACCCGGCCTGGACGTACGGCGCGACCACGTTCGCCGACTGGGTGAGCAAGGGCTACATCGCCAAGAACTCCGTCGGCACCAAGGTCGAGGACGCCTTCCAGACGTTCGCCTCCGGCAAGACGCCGATCATGTTCTCGGGCAGCTGGTGGTTCGGCCGGGTCAAGTCCGACGCCAAGTTCGAGTGGGACGTCTCCACCTGGCCGGAGGCCAAGCTGACCCCCGGCTCCGGCGGCAACCTGTGGGTCGTGCCCAAGGGCTCCAAGAACAAGGACCTGGCGTACGACTTCATCGACATCACGATGAAGAAGGGCATCCAGAACGCGCTCGGCAACGCCGGCGGCATCCCGGTCGCGGCCGACACCTCGGCCATCACCGACGCCAAGACCAAGAAGCTCATCGACAACTTCGCCACCCTCGCCCAGAACGACGGGCTGGCCTTCTACTCCGACTGGCCGGTGACCGGGTTCTACGACAAGTGGGTGTCGGAGACGCAGAAGCTCATGAACGGCAGCGGCTCGCCCGACCAGGTCCTCGGCTCGTTGCAGCAGTTCTACGACGGCGGCCTGCCCAAGTGAGATCGCGCCTGCCCTACCTGCCGTACCTGCTGCCCGGTCTGCTGCTGTTCACCGGCGTCATCGGGATCCCGTTCCTGATGAACGTCTACACCAGCTTCACCGAGTGGCAGGGCGTCGGCACCCCCCGGTGGATCGGCCTGGACAACTACGCCGAGCTGCTGAAGGACGGCGAGTTCTGGGCCTCGTTCCGGCACAACGCCCTGGTCATCGTCGGCATGGCGATCGTGCCGACGATGATCGGGCTGGTGCTGGCGGCGGTGCTCACCGACGTCGTCCAGCGGCACTTCGGCGCGACCGTGGCCAGCGTGCTGCGCGCCTGCGTCTACCTGCCGCAGGTGCTGCCGATCGTCATCGGCGGCATCGTCTGGAGCTGGCTGCTCGGACCCGAGACCGGCGCGGTGAACGAGCTGCTCAAGGCCGTCGGGCTGGACGGGCTGGCGCACGACTGGCTCGGCGACCCCGCCACCGCGCTCTACAGCGTGCTGGTGGTCATGGTCTGGATCCAGATCGGCTTCCCGCTGGTGGTGTTCATGTCCGGCCTCCAGCGGGTCGAGCCGTCGTTGTACGAGGCGGCCGAGATCGACGGCGCCTCGTGGTTCCGCCGGTTCTGGCACGTGACGGTGCCGCAGATCCGGCCGGAGATCTTCGTGGTCCTCCTGTGGACGACGATCGCCGCGCTCAAGGTGTTCGGCCCGATCTACGTGCTGACCAAGGGCGGGCCGGGCGGCGCGACCAACGTTCCGTCGTACTACTCCTACACCAGCTTCTTCGACAAGACCGACGTCGGCTACGGCTCGGCGATCGCCACCGTGCTGACGCTCATCATCATCGCGCTCACCGTCGTGTTCCTGCGCGTGCAGGGCACCGACCCGGAGGAGGACCGGTGACCGCGACCCTCGCCGAGCCGGCGTCCGAACGCGCGAGCCGGTCCCGCCCGCCGCGGCGGCGGCGCCGCGGCCCGTCCGCCTACGCGGTCCTGGGCGGGCTGGCGGCGTTCGCCGGGATCATGCTGATCCCGTTCATCGTGGTCGTCTTCAACGCGTTCAAGACGCCGGAGGAGTACACCGCCGACGGCCCGCTCGCGCCGCCGGGCGGCATCAACCTGGACGGCATCACCGACTTCTGGGAACGCGTCGGCTTCGGCCAGGTGCTCCTCAACAGCGCCCTGATCAGCGGCTCGGTGGCGGTCCTGGCCGTGCTGCTGTCGCTGCTGAACGCCTACGCGCTCGGCATCGGCCGGGTGAAGGGCCGGATGTGGGTGCTGGCGGTGTTGCTGCTCGCCAACACGCTGCCGCAGGAGGCGCTGGTCTATCCGCTCTACTACCTGGCCAAACAGGTGAACCTGTACGACACCCGGATCGCCGTGATCATCGTTTTCACGGTCATCCAGAGCGCGTTCGGCACCTACCTGCTGGCGTCGGTGCTCGGCACGTTCCCGCGCCCGCTGCTGGAGGCGGCGCGGATCGACGGCGCCAACCGGTGGCAGATCCTGTGGCGGGTCGTCGTCCCGGTCGTGCGCCCGACCCTGTCGGTGCTGATGGTCTTCTTCTTCATCTGGACGTGGAACGAGTTCCTGATCCCGCTCGTCTTCCTCGTCTCCCAGGACAACCAGACGGTCTCGGTCGCCCTCGGCGTGCTCCAGGGCCAGCGGATGATGGACGCCACCATGTCGAGTGCCGCGTCCCTCCTCGGCCTCATCCCGACCGTCGTGTTCTTCCTGATCTTCCAGCGCACCCTTTCCCGCGGACTCACGGCAGGAGCCATCAAGTAGATGAAGTTCAGTGACGGCTACTGGATGATGCGCGAGGGCGTGCACGCCGTGTATCCGGCGGAGGCGTTCGACGTCGTTGCCGGCGCGGGCTCCCTCACCGTGTACGCGCCCGCCGCGCGCATCCACCATCGGGGCGACCTCCTCAAGGGGCCGGTCGTCACGCTCACCTACACCTCGCCGATGCCCGACGTCATCGGTGTCACGGTCACCCACTTCGCCGGGGAGCGGGCCAGGCGGCCCGACTTCGACCTGCTGGTCGCGCCCGACGCGGCGGCCGCCGAGGTCGAGGTCGGCGACGACGCGGCGACGCTGACGTCGGGGGAGCTGTCGGTCCGCGTCCGGCGCGGCGAGGAGTGGCGCGTGGACTTCCTGGCCGGCGGGCCGGACGGGCGGCGGCTCACCGGCGGCGGGCCCAGGGCGACGGCGGTGATCGACACCGACGACGGCTCCCACTACGTGCGCGAGCAGCTCGACCTCGGCGTCGACCACCACGTCTACGGGCTGGGCGAACGGTTCGGGCCGCTGGTCAAGAACGGCCAGGCCGTCGACATCTGGAACGCCGACGGCGGCACCAACAGCGAGCAGGCGTACAAGAACGTGCCGTTCTTCCTCACGGACGCGGGCTACGGGGTCTTCGTCGACCATCCGGGGCGCGTGTCGTTCGAGGTGGCCTCCGAGGTGGTGACGCGCACGCAGTTCAGCGTCGAGGGGCAGTCGCTGCGCTACTTCTTCATCTACGGGCCGACGCCCAAGGAGATCCTGCGCAAGTACACGGCGCTGACCGGGCGTCCGGCGCGGCTGCCGGAGTGGTCGTACGGGCTGTGGTTGTCGACCTCGTTCACCACCTCCTACGACGAGGAGACCGTCACCTCGTTCATCGAGGGGATGGCGCGGCGCGACCTGCCGCTCAGCGTGTTCCACTTCGACTGCTTCTGGATGCGCGAGTACAACTGGTGCGACTTCGAGTGGGACCCGCGGGTGTTCCCCGACCCGCCCGGGATGCTCCGCCGGCTCAAGGACCGCGGGCTGAGGATCTGCCTGTGGATCAATCCGTACATCGGGCAGCGGTCGCCGCTGTTCGCCGAGGGCGCGGCGCGCGGCTACCTGCTCAGGCGGCCGGACGGCGACGTCTGGCAGTGGGACAAGTGGCAGCCCGGCTGCGCGGTCGTCGACTTCACCAACCCCGAGGCGCGCGAGTGGTACGCGGCCAAGCTCGACGCGCTGCTCGACATGGGCGTGGACTGCTTCAAGACCGACTTCGGCGAGCGCATCCCGACCGACGTGGTCTTCTTCGACGGCTCCGACCCCGAGCGGGCGCACAACTACTACACCTACCTCTACAACCAGACGGTCTTCGAACTGCTGCGCAAGCGGCGGGGCGAGGCCGAGGCGGTGGTGTTCGCGCGGTCGGCGACGGCGGGCGCGCAGCGGTTCCCGGTGCACTGGGGCGGCGACTGCGAGTCGACGTTCGAGGCGATGGCCGAGAGCCTGCGCGGCGGGTTGTCGCTCGGCATGTCGGGATTCGGCTACTGGAGCCACGACGTGGGCGGCTTCGAGGGCACCCCGGACCCCGCCCTGTTCAAGCGCTGGGTCGCGTTCGGCATGCTCTCCTCGCACAGCCGCCTGCACGGCAGCCACTCCTACCGGGTGCCGTGGTTGTTCGACGAGGAGTCGGTCGACGTGCTGCGCACGTTCACCCGGCTCAAGCTGCGGCTGATGCCCTACCTGCTCGGCGCCGCGCGGCAGGCCCAGGAGGACGGCACGCCGATGATGCGCGCGATGGTCGTCGACTTCCCCGACGACCCCGCCTGCGCCTACCTGGAACGCCAGTACATGCTCGGCGACGACCTGCTCGTGGCGCCGGTCTTCGACCCGGACGGCGAGGTGTCCTACTACGTGCCCGAGGGCGTGTGGACGCACTACCTCACCGGCGAGCGCGTCACCGGCGGCCGGTGGGTGCGCGAACGGCACGGCTTCGACAGCGTGCCGCTGCTCGTCCGGCCCGGCGCGGTCGTCGCCGAGGGCGCGGTCGGCGACCGGCCCGACTACGCGCACACCGACGGCGTGACGTTGCGGGTGTACGAGCTCGCCGACGGCGCCGACGTCACCACCCAGATCTCCGCCGCGGACGGCACCACCCGAGGGGGGACGACCCCCCACGCTCCCCGGAGCGGCTCCGCCGCGTCGTTCGTCACCTCCCGTAGCGGCGCGGCGGTCAGGCTGACGGCCACGGGCACCGACGCCCCGTGGAACGTACTGCTGGTCGGTCGTCGCGAGGTCGCCTCGGTGACCGGCGGCACGGCGGAGGCGCACGAGCAGGGCGTCCTCGTCCGCGCCTCCGGCACCGAGGTCGTCGTGACCCTGGAGGAGGAGTGATGGGTTTCCCGGACGGATTCGTGTGGGGCGCGGCGACCGCCGCGTACCAGATCGAGGGGGCGGCGGCCGAGGACGGCCGCGCGCCCTCGATCTGGGACACCTTCAGCCACACCCCGGGCCGCGTCCTGAACGGCGACACCGGTGACGTGGCGTGCGACCACTACCACCGGCGCGCCGACGACGTGGCGGCGATGGCCGAGCTCGGGCTCGGCGCCTACCGCTTCTCGATCTCCTGGTCGCGGGTGCTGCCGGACGGCGAGTCGGGGCCGCTCAACCCGGCGGGCGTCGCCTTCTACTCGCGGCTGGTCGACGACCTGCTCGAACGGGGCATCGCGCCGGTCGCCACGCTCTACCACTGGGACCTGCCGCAACGGCTGGAGGACGCGGGCGGCTGGCCCGAACGCGACACCGCCCACCGGTTCGCCGAGTACGCCGAGCGCATCGGGCGCGAGCTGGGCGACCGGGTGCACACCTGGACGACGCTGAACGAGCCGTGGTGCTCGGCGTTCCTGGGGTACGGGTCGGGCGTGCACGCGCCGGGCCGCTCCGACCCGGCCGAAGCGCTCGCCGCCGCGCACCACCTCAACCTCGCGCACGGTCTCGCCGTGCGGGCACTGCGCGGCGTCGTCGCGCCGTCCGCGCTGCACTCGGTCACGCTCAACCTGCATCACCTGCGCGGCGACGAGGAGGCCGTGCGGCGCGTGGACGCGGTGGCCAACCGCGTCTTCCTCGGCCCGATGCTGGGCACGGGTTATCCCGCCGACCTGCGCGCCGACACCGCGCACCTCACCGACTGGTCGTTCGTGCGCGACGGCGACGAGGAGGTCTGCGCCGCGCCCATCGACGTGCTCGGCGTCAACTACTACCAGCCGAGCCTGGTCTCGCTCGACGCGGAACAGGCCGCGGAGCCCGGCGCCGACGGGCACGCGGTCGGCGCCGCCACCCCGTTCGTCGGCTGCGACGACATCGCGTTCCTGCCGCAGGAGGGCGAGCACACCGCGATGGGCTGGGTCGTCGACGCGTCGGGGCTGGACGAGCTGCTGCTGCGGCTGCACCGCGACCACCCCGGCGTACCGCTGATGATCACCGAGAACGGCGCCGCGTTCGACGACGTGGTGGACGCCGGCGACCGGGTCCGCGACGACCGGCGGATCGCCTACCTGCGCGACCACGTCGCGGCGGCCGAACGGGCCGTCGCGGCCGGCATCGACCTGCGCGGCTATTTCGCCTGGTCGCTGCTCGACAACTTCGAGTGGTCGTACGGCTTCGGCAAACGGTTCGGCCTCATCCACGTCGACTACCCGACGGGACTGCGGACGTGGAAGGACAGCGCGTTCTGGTATCGCGACCTGATCGCCGGCCGTGCTCGCTATCGTGACCCGGTCGAAACGCTTCACCAGGGGGCGGTCCATGGTCAAGATCACTGACGTGGCGCGGCACGCGGGCGTGTCGCCGAGCACCGTCTCCTACGTGCTGAGCGGCAAGCGGTCGATCTCGGAGGAGACGATCCGGCGGGTCCGCGAGAGCATCCGCGAGCTCGGCTACCGGCCGCACGCCGGCGCGCGGGCGCTGGCCAGCAGCCGGTCCAACGTGCTCGCCCTGGTGATCCCGCTGCGCACCGGCATCCACGTGCCGGTCGTGATGCGGTTCGCCGTGTCGGTGGTCACCAGCGCGCGGCGGCACGACCACGACGTCCTGCTGCTCACCCAGGAGGAGGGCGAGGAGGGCGTCCGCCGGGTCGCCGACAGCGCGCTGGTCGACGCGGTGATCGTCATGGACGTGCAGCTGCACGACGAGCGCCTGCCGATGCTCAGGGCGCTCGACCGGCCCGCGGTACTGATCGGCTTCCCGGACGACACCGCCGGGCTCACCTGCATCGACCTGGACTTCCGGGCGGCGGGCGAGGCCTGCGTCGACCATCTGGCCGCGCTCGGGCACCGCCGCGTCGGCCTGATCGGCTCGCCGCCCGAGGTCTACGAGCGGGGCACCGGGTACGCCGAGCGCACCGCCGAGGGTTTCCTGGCGGCGGCCGCGCGGCAGGGCGTCGCCGCGACCGTGCACCCGTGCGAGGCCACCGGCGAGGCCGCCCGCGAGCTGGTCAAGCGGCTGCTGGACGAACATCCCGACCTCACCGGGGTGGTCGTCCACAACGAGCCCATCGTGGAGCCGGTGGTCGCCGCGTTCCGGGCCGCCGGCCGGCGGGTGCCCGGAGACCTGTCGGTGGTGGCCATGTGCCCCGACGAGCAGGCCGAACACGCCGAACTGCAGCTCACCTCGGTCGCCATCCCGGCCGAGGAGGTCGGCCGCCGCGCGGTCGACCTCCTCATGGCCAAGCTCGACGGCGACGACGTCCCGCCCGCGACGCTCCTGCCGCCGCGGCTCACCGAACGGGCCAGTACGGCGCCCGCCTGAGGGAGAGGAAGGAGGCCACGGGCTCCGCCCGCCCGTTCATCGAAGCGCTTCGACAACTCAAGATCGACCTTTCAGAGGAGAACGTTGTGGCCCACCCCCCTCCACACGCCCGCCGTCTGATCCCCGTGCTGGCGGTCGCGCTCGCGGCCTCCCTGGCCGTCTCCACCGCGCCGCCCGTGCTGGCGCGGGACGTGCTTCCGTTCCAGAACCCGGCGTTGTCGCTCGACACCCGGGTCGACGACCTTCTCGGCCGGCTGACGCTCGACGAGAAGATCTCCCTCCTCCACCAGTACCAGCCGGCCGTTCCCCGGCTCGGCCTCAAGCGGTTCAAGACCGGCACCGAGGCGGTGCACGGCATCGCCTGGACCAGCCACGGCGACCAGCAGATCGTCGCCGACCGCGGCACCGTGTTCCCGCAGGCCGTCGGGCTCGCCAGCACCTGGGACCCCGAGCTGATCCGGCAGGTCGGCCGCACCACCGGCACCGAGGCCCGCGGTTACCACGCCACCAACGACGAGCGCATGGTCTGGGGCCTCAACCTCTGGGCGCCGGTCACCAACCTGCTGCGCGACCCGCGCTGGGGACGCAACGAGGAGGGCTACTCCGAGGACACCACCCTCACCGCGGCCATCGCCAACGCCTACGGCAAGGGCATGCAGGGCGACAACGCCAAATACCTGCTCACCGCGCCCACGCTCAAGCACTACCTCGGCAACAACAACGAGACCCTGCGTTCGACCACCGACGTGCAACTGCGGCAGCGGGTGCTGAACGAGTACGACCGCCTGGCGTTCAAGCCGATCCTCGCCGCCGACGGCGCGACCGGCGTCATGTCGGCCTACAACCTGGTGAACGGCCGGCCGAACGCGGTGAACCCGGACCTGAACGGGCTCGTCCGGTCGTGGACCGGGAAGGACCTGTTCAACGTCACCGACGCCGGGCTGCCCGACAGCCTCGCCGGCGCCGGCACCGACCCGCGCTGGAACCAGAACTACTATCCCGACTTCACCCAGGGCGACGCCGCGATCCTCAAGGCGGGCAACGACAGCTTCACCGCCAACAACCTGGACGCCTCGGTCACGGTCAACGCGATCAAGGACGCGCTGGCCAAGGGCCTGCTGAAGGTCTCCGACGTCGACGCCGCCGTCCGGCGCGCCCTGACGATCCGGGTGCGGCTCGGCGAGTTCGACCCCGGCGGCGGCCCGTACGGGAAGATCGACGACTCGGTGCTCAACACCGACGCGCACAAGCGGCTCAACCGGCGCACCGCCGCCGAGGCCATGGTGCTGCTCAAGAACGACCGGCAGGCCCTGCCGCTGGCCATGGCCGCCGCGAAGAAGGTCGCCGTCGTCGGCCCGCTCGCCGACGCCGTCTACACCGACTGGTACTCCGGCAGGTCGCCGTACAAGGTCACGCCCGTCGACGGCATCCGCGCCAAGCTCGGGTCCGGCGCGACGGTGACCGCCGAGCGCGGCGACGACCGGATCGCGCTCAAGGACGTCAAGAGCGGCAAGTACGTCACCGGCGGGACCGGCGACGCCGGCGCCGTCCTGGCGCTGGGCGACACCGCGCCCGCCGCCACCTCGCAGTTCGACGTCACCGACTGGGGCGACGGCATCGTGACGATGCGCAGCGCCGCCAACGGGAGGTACGTCGGCTGGAACTGGTCCGGCTTCGTCAACGACCAGGCCGAGCCGAACGGCTGGTTCGTCCAGCAGCAGTTCGCGCTGGAGCAGCAGCCCGACGGCAACGTCAAGCTACGGTACGCGGGCTACGAGACGCACGAGACGTGGTTCACCTCCGGCAACTACGTCAAGGTCGGCGACGACGGCAAGCTGACGCTCGGCACCAAGGACGACGCCGCCGTCTTCGCGCGGGAGACGCTGGTGAACGGCGCCGACGCGGTCGCCAAGGCCGTCCAGGGCGCCGACCAGGTCGTGGTGATGGCGGGCAGCAACCCGTCGGTGAACGGCCGCGAGAACTACGACCGCCCCTCCACGAACCTGCCCGCCGGGCAGCGCGCGCTCGTCCAGGCCGCGCTGAAGAACAACCCGAAGACGACCCTGGTGCTGGAGAACAGCTACCCGACCGCGATCACCTGGGAGCAGGAGAACGTCCCGGCGATCGTGTGGACCTCGCACGCCGGCGCCGAGACCGGCAACGCCCTCGCCGACGTGCTGTTCGGCGACGTCAACCCGTCCGGCCACCTCACCCAGACCTGGTACCGGTCCGACGCCGAACTGCCGGGCATTTTCGACTACGACATCATCAAGTCGAACCGCACCTACCTCTACTACCGCGGCAAGCCGCTCTACCCGTTCGGGCACGGCCTGTCGTACAGCTCGTTCCGCTACGGCCGGCCCCAGGTCAGCGGCGGCGGCGCGGGCGGCAAGATCACCGTCAGCGTGCCGGTCACCAACACCGGCAAGGCGGCCGGCGCCGACGTCGTCCAGCTGTACTCGCACCAGCGGGACTCGCGCGACAAGCAGCCGCTCAAGCAGCTGCGCGCGTTCCAGAAGGTGCGGCTGGCCGGCGGGCAGACCACGACCGTGCGGCTCACGTTCGCCACGTCCGACCTGGCCCACTGGGACGTGACGCGCGGCAGGGCGGTCGTCGAGTCGTCCGCCTACGACCTCATGGTCGGCGCCTCGGCGGGCGACATCAGGCAGCGCGCCTCGGTCCGGGTGGACGGCGAGCGCATCCCCGCCCGCGACCTGACCAGGGACACCCGCGCGGAGGCCTTCGACGACTACTCGGGCGTGAAGCTCGTCGACGAGTCCAAGGCCGACGGCACCGCGGTCGGCGGCGCGGCCGGCGCCTGGATCAAGTTCGCGGACGTGGACCTCGGCTCGCGGCCGGCCGGCGTCAAGGCGCGCGCGGCCAGGGCGGGCGCGGGCACGGCGACCGTCCAGGTCCGCCTCGGCTCGCCCGGCGGGCGGCTGCTCGGCACGCTGACCGTGCCGTCCACCGGCGACAAGTACGCCTACCAGGACGTCACGGCGGCCCTGGCGGCGGCGTCCGGACGCCAGGACGTCTACCTGGTCTTCGGCGGCGACGCCCGGATCAGCTCCTTCTCGTTCACGGGAGGACGCTGACATGCGGGCGCGACGAAGGGCACGAAGAAGGGCACGAAGAAGGGCACGGAGAACGCTCGCCCTCGTGGCCGCGCTCCTCGTGACGGCCACCGCGCTGTGGGCCCCGCCGTCCCAGGCCACCGCGGGAGGCACCACGAGCGGGACCGTGGCCGCGGGCAAGCAGGTCACCTACGACCGGCACTCGCTCATCGTCGACGGGCGGCGCGTGGTGCTCTGGACGGGGGAGTTCCACTACTTCCGGCTGCCCAGCCAGGAGTTGTGGCGCGACGTCCTGGAGAAGGTGAAGGCGGGCGGCTTCAACGGCGTCTCCCTCTACTTCCACTGGGGTTACCACTCGCCCGAGCGGGGCGTGTACGACTTCAGCGGCGTCCGCGACATCGACCGGCTGCTGCGGATGACCGAGGAGTACGGCCTGTACGTGGTCGCGCGCCCCGGCCCGTACATCAACGCCGAGACGACCGGCGGTGGCCTGCCCGCCTGGCTCAAGACCGTGCCCGGCCGGGCGCGCTCCAGCGACCCCGGCTACACCGCGGCCTACCGGGAGTGGCTCGACCGCGTGAACCCGATCATCGCCCGGCACCAGGTGACCCGGGGCGGCTCGGTCATCGCCTACAACGCCGAGAACGAGTACGCGGTCAACACCGACCGCGCGTACATGGCCGACATCTCGGCCCGCGCCCGCGCGGCGGGGATCGACGTCCCCATCACCCACAACCAGTGTTGCGACGCCGCCGACTGGACGACCGACTGGTCCACGGGACAGGGCGCGGTCGACATCCTCGGCGTGGACGACTACCCGCAGGCGTTCAACTGCCGCGACCCGCGGACGTGGGGCACCTGGGGGACCGGCATCACCGAGAGCAGGAGCAGGGAGGCCCCGGTCTACGCCGCCGAGTACCAGGCGGGCGCCATCGACCTCAACGACGCGGGCTACGAGGGCTGCCGGGAGCTGACCGGCCCCGACTTCATGAAGGTCTACTACAAGTCCAACCTCATCGGCAGCGGCGCCACCATGTTCGGCTACTACATGGCGTACGGCGGGACGTCCTGGGGCTGGCTGCCACAGCCCAACGACGTCTACACCTCCTACGACTACGGCGCCGCGATCACCGAGAACCGGCAGCTCACCACCAAGTACGACGAGTTCAAGCGGCAGGGGCTCTTCGTCACCACCGTCGCGCCGCTGGCCAGGACGGACCCGGCGGCGGCGCCCGCGTCCAGCAGCACGGCCGTGCACACCGAGGCCCGCGCCAACCCCGACACGGGCACGCAGTTCGTCCTGGTCCGGCACGCCGACCGCACCACCGACGCCGACGAGTCCGCCACCCTCACCTGGGCGGCGCCCGACGGCTCGTACACCGTGCCCGTCCGGGTCAAGGGCCGCGACGCCCGCGTCCTGCTCGCCGGGTACGACCTGGGCGGGCAGCGGCTCGCCGTCACCACCTCCGAGCTGCTCACCCACACGGTGTCGGGCGGCACGCTGTCGGGCGGCACGCTGTCAGGAGGCAGCACGTCAGGAGGCAGCACGTCAGGAGGCAGCACGTCGGGCGGCAGCACGTCGGGAGGCACGGTGTCGGGCCGGCAGGACGTCGCCGTGCTGTACGGCAAGGAGGGCACGCCGGGCACGACCGTGCTGCGGTACGGCTCGCGGCCGACGGTGAAGGTGCTGTCCGGCTCGGTGCGGACCTCGTACGAGAACGGGAACCTCACGCTCGGCTACACGCACCGGGGCCTGGCCCGGGTGCTCGTCAGCGGCGGCGGCAGGCGTCCGGCGCTGCTCCTGCTGGGCACCGACGAGGAGGCCGCGAAGTTCTGGCGCGCGGACGGCACCCTCGTGCGCGGCACGTCCCTCGTCCGGTCGGCGAAGGAGCACGGGAGCACGCTCCACGTGCGCGCCGACGTGGCCGCGGCGGGCGACGTCGAGGCCTTCACCGCGGCCCGCGGCCTCACGGTCAACGGCGCCCGCGTGGACGCGCGCCGCACCGCGAGCGGCTCGCTGCTCGGCCGCGCGGCGGGCCCCGTGCCCGTCCGCCTGCCCGAGCTGACCGGGTGGCGGAGCGCGGACGGCGCGCCCGAGGCCCGGCCGGACTTCGACGACTCCCACTGGACCGTCGCCGACAAGACGACCACGGTCAGCCCGATCAAGCCCAGGACCTTGCCCGTCCTCTACTCCGACGAGTACGGCGCCCATCACGGCCACGTCTGGTATCGCGGGCGGTTCACCGCCGGCGGGCGGGAGACGACCGTCGACCTCAACGCGATCACCGGACGGAAGGGGATCTACCAGGTCTGGCTCAACGGCCGGTACCTGGGCTCGGCCGCCGGAGGCGTCCAGGCCGACGCCGGCGACGCGTCCACCCCGCCCAACCCCGATCCCGGACCCGGGCACTTCACCGTCCCGGCCGGGCTGCTCGAGGCGGGCGAGCCCGCGGTCCTGTCGGTCCTGGTCGGCAACATGGGCCACAACGACGACTGGACCGCCGAGGACGTGCGCCAGAAACAGCCGCGCGGCCTCGTCGGCGCCTCGATCGCCGGCGCGACCTCGCCGCTCACCTGGCGGATCAAGGGCGCTCCGGCGTCCGACCCCGAGCGCGGGCCGCTCAACAACGGCGGCCTGACCGGCGAACGCGGCCCGCGCCCGGCGTCGCCCGCCACGCCCGGCCCCGGCGTCACCTGGCGGCGGACCACATTCGACCTCGACCTGCCCAAGGGCCACGACGTCCCCCTGACCCTGCGCCTGGGCAAGGGGAGCGGCACCTACCGCGTCCTGCTCTTCCTGAACGGCTGGAACGTGGGCCAGTACCCCTCCACCGGCCCGCAGCAGGACTTCGCCCTCCCGGCCGGGGTCCTGAACGAGCACGGCCGCAACACCCTGTCCCTCGCCGTCATCAGCGAGACCGACGCCGCCCCCGGCGCGGTCACCCTCGTCCCCGTCGCCAACCACCGAGGCGGTGCACGATGAACGTCGACCGCAGAACGTTCCTGGGAGCTGCCACCGCGTCGCTGCCCCTCCTCGCCCCGCCGCCCGACCAGACGTTGTGGACCGCCGCCACCACCGGACCCGAGGTCGTCACCCTCGACCTCGGCCGCGTCTTCCCGGGCGTCGACGTCCTCACCTACCTGCCGCGCCAGGACACGGCCGTCGACTACGTCCTGGAGGACTTCACCACCACGGGCGACATCACGTCCTACCGGATCTCGACGAGCCTGGACGGCACCCGCTACCGCGAGGTCGCCCGGGCTTCGTGGCCGCCGACCACACCCTCGAACAGCGGCGGTTCCGCCCGGCGCCCGCCCGCTACGTACGATTGGAGGCACTCGCGGCCCACGGAGGCCCGGCCGTCGCCAGCGAGATCGGCTGCGGCCGGCTCCAGAACGGAACCCTCCTAGAAACGGCCTGAGATCGTCCGGTCCGGCGCCCGCACCACGAAGGTGTCCTGGTGGGCGTCGTGCACGGCGCCCCGGGTGTACTGCACCGCCACGGTGTAGACGCCGGGCCGGACGGTCCGCCCGTTCCGCAGCCGCCACCGGTAGACCAGCACGGGCCCGGAGGTCTCCGCCGTCGCCTCGAAGTCGTCGTTCGGGAACGACAACCACGCGCCCGCCGGGGTGACCTTCTCGGTCCGCCGGACCCGGATCGTCACCTCCAGCCGGGTGATCGGACGCCGGATCCCGAGCGTCACGTTGTTCTGCGCCCAGTGCGCCGAGCTGCGCGGATCGACGGCCGCCTCGGCCGTCACCGTGCCCTGCCCGGCGGCGGGCGGGGTGCTCCGCCCGGTCTCGGGCTCGGTGCTGGGTCCGGTGCCGGTCGTGGTGCCGGGCGCGGTGCCGGGCGCGGTGGCCGAGCGCGTCGTGGCGGCCGACGGCGCCGCCGTGTCGGGCGTGGTGGCCGGAGGAGCGGCCGTCGGCCCGGGCAGGGACGCCGGGGGAGTGGCCGCGGGGGTGCTCGGCTCGTCGCCGCCGTGGAAGGCGAACACGAACCCCGCCACGATCGCGGCGGCCGTGGCCATCACCGCGCCCGCCATCCGCACGCCGGCCCGCTGGTCCCGCACGGGCGGCGGCGGCCCGGCCATGGCGGCCTCCACCCGTTCCCACATGCGCGCCGAGTCGGGCTCGCGCCGTTCGGCCTCGTCGTGGAGGAGGTCGCGCCATCGGTCGAACGCCTCGTCCCTCACGCTTCCTCCCTCCTCGCCAGCAGCCGTTCCAGCTCGGCGACGCCGCGCGCGGTCTGGCTCTTCACGGTCCCGACGGTGACGCCGAGGATCTGCGCGGTCTCCCGTTCGGACAGGTCGAACGCCAGCCGCAACACCACGCACGCCCGCTTGCGCTCGGGCAGCCGCTGCAACGCCGCGTGCACGTCCGCCACCGCCGACACGTCCGGCCCGTACGTCCGGTCGTCCATCCCGGCGCCGATGAGCGTCAGCCTGTCGCGTTCCCTGACCAGGGTGCGGATCCGGCTGCCCGCCAGGTTGACCACGATCCGCCGCACGTACGCCGGAGGATGGTCGGCGCGCCGCACCCGGTCCCACCGGTGCCACGCCGCGGCCAGCGCGTCGGCCGCCAGGTCGTCCGCCGCGTCGGCGTCGCCGAGCAGCAGGTACGCCAGGCGCGCCAGCTCACGATGATGCCGCGTGAAGAACGCGTGGAACTCGGCACGCGCGGTGTCGTCCGCCGACCTCAATGGGAGCGCTCCCTCTCGTCCGTCGCCCCATTCTGGGCCCGATCGCTCCGCGGGGCGAGAACGGCTGGGTCACGGTCGGGGGAGGGCCTGGGAGGAGGAGATCTGGCGCTGGTGTCGGCCGGCCCGGCGCGGGGCCGGCCAGTACAGCTAGCGGGCGGGCGGGGGGACGAGGGACCGGCCGTTCATGAAGGCCGTCGTGCCGACGGGCAGCGCGACGACGGCCTCGAACGGTTCGTCGTGCGGGTTGGCCAGGCCGAACTCGGCTCCGGCGGGCACGATGATCGCGTCGCCGGCGGCCACCGGATGCTCCTCGCCGTCGAGCACGGCGACGGCCCTGCCCGTGATCGCGACCAGGACCTCCTCGTGGTCGAACGAGTGCAGAGCGGGCTCGGCACCGGGGTGCACCCGGGTCTTCCAGACGCAGGTCTCCTCGGAGCCGCGGCTCGGCGAGGCCAGTCCGGTGAACGTGGCGTGCGGCATGTCGAAGGTCGGGGCGGAGGATGCTTGGATGATCGGCACGGATATCTCCTTATCGAAGTTGTACAAATAGAGTTGTACAACTTAAGTTGAAGATCGTCAAGACCGGAAAGGCCCATGGACCGCGACACCCACTTCGGCGTGCTGCTCGGGCTCGCCTACCAGCAAATGATCAACGAGCTGCACGAGCACCTGGCCCGGGAGGGCTTCACCGAGATCCGGCCGGCCTTCGGCTGGGCGTTCAAGCTGATCGCCGCCGAGTCCCTCACCATCCGCGAGCTGGCGACCAAGCTGAAGATCACCCACCAGGGCGCGGCCAAGCTGGTGGACGAGATGGCCGCCGCCGGATACGTGGACCGCGTGCCCGACCCCGCCGACGGGAGGGTCAAGCGGCTCGTCCGCACCGAACGGTGCCGCGCGCTGATGGACAGCGGCCACGCCTTCCAGGACCGGTTCGAAGAGCGCCTCGCCGCCGAGATGGGGCAGGAGGCGGCCGCGGCCCTGCGGAAGGCGCTCGCCTGGATCGTGGACCGCAGCGAGGCCCCGGACGACCTCGCCCGGACGTTGCGGCCCCTCGCATGAGAACCGCCACGAGACCCGCAGGTGCCCGGACGCTCTCCGGGCACCTGCGGGTCCGCCCTTTCAGATCAGGACACCCTCTGGATCAGGACACCGTGCACCGGGTGCCGTTGAGGGTGAAGGCGTCCGGGCTCGCGAACGTGCCCGAGTGGGTGCCCTGGAAGCCGAAGGACTGGCTTCCGCCGGGCGGGATCGTCGCGTTGTAGTCCAGGTTGCGGGCCGTCACCGCACCGCCGGCCGAGGACACGGCGGCGTTCCAGGCGTTGGCGACGGCCTGGCCCGGGGGCAGCGTGAACCCCAGCGACCAGCCGTTCACCGGCGAGCCGCCCGTGTTGGTGACGGTCACGTTCGCGGTGAACCCGCTGGACCAGCTGTTGGTGCCGTAGCCGACCTCGCAGGTGCCGGCCGGCTCGGGCGGCGGCCCGCCGCCGTCCACGGTCGCGGAGAACGAGCCGACCGAGAGCCCGGCGCCGTTCTGCCACGGCTCGAACCCCGCCTGCACGCTCGTCACGTACCAGCTGCTCGTGGCGAGGCCGTGACCGATGGCCTGGTCGACGAAGTCCATCACGTCGAAGCTCCAACCGCTGATCGCGGCCGGCGCGACGAACGAGATGACGTCGTTGCCGCCGTTGTTGCCGGTCCACACCTCCCAGCTCCTGCCGCCGACCGTGGCGGTGCCGACCGCCCGGCCGACGGGCTGGACCTGGCCCACCCGGTTGAACCAGATCATGATCTCGGTCCGGTTCACGCCGTCCTTCCTCGGCGTCGGGTCGAGCCAGATGTCGTACGCCGCGTCGTAGATCGCGCCGCCGACGTAACCGAAGGTGACGCTGCTGTTCAGGCTGCCGATGCCGCTGATCTGCGCGGGCAGCGGGCTGCCCGGCGAGCAGTTGGTGTAGTGGCAGCCCAGGTAGACCGACGGATAGGACTTCGGCGGCCCGCTGGTGGACACCGAGCCGTCGGCCCGGGTGACCCGGAACCCCGACCCGGTCGTTTCGACGCACTGTTCGGCCGAGGTGCCCCAGCGGTTGTTCTGCACGACGTACTGCCCCTGGACGGTGGTCGCCCACTGCCCGCAGAGCTCGGCGTCGGCGTGGACGGGCGCCGTCGCGGTGACGACGGAGCCCGCCGACGCCAGGGCCGTCAGGAGCGCCACGAGCGCCACGCGCAGCCGTCGGCCGCGTGGCCGTTCGGTGCGGCGCCGTTGGGCGCGTTGCCGGTGTTTCATGGGTGCTCCCTTCTCACTCGTCGAAGAGGCGGCCGTAGTCGGCCATCGCCAGGGCGATGTCGGCCTGCGCCCAGAACCGGTGGTACCTGAACGCCGGCGGCGTGGTGGTCGTGCCGTTGGCGTACGACCACACCCGGGCATAGTCGGGGTCGTCCTTCAGGAACGACCGGATGGACATGAAGGTCGAGCTCGAGTCGACCGGATCGCCGTTGGGCATGGTGCCCGACCAGCCCGGCGGGACGTACACGGGATCCTTCACCCGGCTGTAGTCGGCCTTGGTCTCCGAGACCGACACGCCCTGCGCGTCCTGGTGCTTCCAGAGCGAGTCGAGCAGGTTCTTGGCGGTCTGCCCGGCCTGCGCGTGACCCGACTTGGCCGCGTAGTAGGTGAGGGTGCGGGCCAGCGCGGCGGTGGTGCCGACGTCGTCGGTGTGGTCGGCGACGCTGACGTGCAGCCCGGTGTTGGCCGGCGGCATGCCGCTCGCCCCGGACCAGTCGGCGTCCGGCTGCCCGCTCCACCGCAACGTGGCGGGCACCCGGTACGCGCCGGACGCCGGATCGGCGGTGATCTCGGGCAGTACCCAGGCCACCCACCTGTCGAGGATCGCCTTGGCGCCGGCGTCCCCGCTGACCTGGTAGTACTCGGCCACCCGCTGCATCGACCAGACCTGGAAGCCGAACCACTGGTTGCTCGGCGGATCGTGGTACACCGGCTGCCAGTCGTACGCCATCCCGAAGAACTTCGGCAGGCCGGTGGGCGGCGCGCTGTAGCTGCCGTTCCAGCTGTTGGTGACACCGCCCGCGATCGCGCCCTCGGCCGACTGCAGCCACTTGTAGAGCTGCAACTGGCGGGTCAGGCTGGTCTGCCAGTCCGCCTTGGCCGTCGAACCCTTGGGCGCCAGCGCCGGGTCGTTGACCAGCGCGTACGCGGCCATCGGGTTCTGGTAGCCGAAGTGCGAGGCGCCGTCGCCGATGCGCCAGGCCCAGCCGCCGCCCGTGCCGCGCGAGCCGCCCCACGCGTAGTACCAGGACAGCAGGTAGTGGGCGCTGTCCTTGCCGGTGCCGCCGGGGCAGGTCGACGCCGGGTGGCAGTTGCCGATCTTCTTGAAGTACTTGTCGAAGAACGCGTACCGCAGGTAGTCGCCCATCTTGCCCGCCTTGGCGACGGTGGCGGCGACGTCCGCGCCCTTGTTCTGCTGCTTGGCCCAGACGTTCGCCCAGTACGCGGCCTGCACGGCGCGCGCGTCGGCGTCCGGGGCGTTGGTGAACTTCCACTGCTTGGCGTACGACGCGTCCTTGATGAACAGGTCGAGGTAGCCGTTCGGGCCGCCGTACTTGAAGTCGTCGCACGTCGGCTGCGGGATCGTCTCGAACACCGACTCCTGCGACCCGCGCTGGTAGGTGTTGATGTACGAGGGTCCCTGCGCGGACGGGCCGCCCTCGCACGTGCCGCCGGGAGTGTTGCCGTACCCGTAGACGTTGTCCACGTCCTGCAGCCAGTGCATGCCGTAGATGTCGTCGGTGCCGTAGGCCGACTTCAGCTCGGCCGCGATCGGGTCCTGCCCGACCGGCACCGTCCCGTCGATCTGCGACGGGTAGGAGCTGACCTCGGAGTGCTCGGCCGCGTACGTCGCGGGCTTGCCCGGCGTGTACGAGGCGTTGCTGGGCTGGTCGGCGGTGGTCGGGATCATGTACTTCTCCATCAGCGCCCAGGAGGCGTTGAAGGGCGCCCAGTTCCCGGAGACGCGCCCGTACATGGCCTCGAGCCACACCAGGTAGCTGTAGGCCTCGGAGGTCGTCTGGTGACCGTGGTCGGGCGCCTCCACCATGAAGGTCTCGACCGAGTGGTACGGGATGCCCTCGGGGCTGAAGTAGCCGTTCGCCGGAGCCTTGATCTTGTTGTACTGGTCGAGGAAGCGCTGGTCGTACGCGCCCGCGCCGGCGACCGCCGTGGCGGTGACCGTGGCGGCGGCGTAGCCGGTCGCGGCCGAGGTGAAGGTGGCCGCGCCGCTCGCCGACGCGCCCGCGGTGATCTCCACGTTCTGCGCGGCGGACCAGTTCTGCGGGGTGAAGGTGAGCGAACCGCCGCCGGTGACCGTCAGGCCGGTCGTGCCCGCCGTGCGGGTGGTCGTCACGGTCACGTTCGCGGCCGGCGCCCGCGACAGCTTGACCGTGTAGGTCGCCGCCGTGCCCGCCGCGATGCTGAGGGCGGCCGGGCTCGCCACGACGGCGGCCTCCTCGGTCACCGTGATGCCGGCCGGCGCGGACTCGGCGGTGCCGCCGGCGCTGTCGGTCACCTTGGCGTAGACCGAGTGGCTGCCGGCCCGCGCCGTCGTCCAGGCGAACGTGTACGGGGAGGTCGTGTCGGCCGCGATCAGGCCGTCCTGGTCGAAGAACTCCACCTTCGACACGGTCGTGCCCGGACCCGCCGCCGCCGTGGCCGCGAGCGGCACGGTGGCGCCGAGCGCGTAGGTGGCGCCGGGCGCCGGGCTGGTCAGCGCGACGGTGGGCTGGCTCGTGCTCTGGTTGCAGCGCACGCCGTTGAACGTGAAGACCGACGGGTCGTCGTTCGTCCCGCTGAACGTGAACTGCGCGCCGACGTTCACGGTCGCGCCGGTGCCGAGCGTCCGGTTCCAGGTCTCGTTCTCGACGGTGACGTCCTTGCCCTGCTGCGACCAGCGGGCGCTCCAGCCGTTCACCAGCCTCTGGTCACCGGCGTAGGAGTACGCCAGCTTCCAGCCGTCGACCGGGTCGCCCTGGTTGGTGATGTCCAGGCTCGCGGTGAAGCCGGTGTTCCACTGGTTCTTCTGGTAGACGACCTTGCAGGCCACCGCCGCCGAGGCGGAGGTGGCCCCGGCGGCCGTCAGCCCGCCGCAGAGCAGCGTCAGCAACGCGGTCACCGCGGTGAACCCGCGCCATCGACGCCTTCTCGCTGTGCTTCTCGCTGTGTTTCTCGCTGTGTTTTTCACGGCGTTTTTCGCCGTGCTTCTCGCTGTGTTTCTCACCGGGGTCCTTCCGTGGGGGTCGATCGGACGGGAATCAGGCCGAACAATCGGGTGCCGGGCCGCACGGGCGGGATGTGAGGCAGCACTGCCGGGGATCAGGCGGACTCGCGGACGATCAGCGAGGTCTTCAGCACCACGCCGCGGTCGGGCGCGGGCCTGCCGCTCGCCTGCCCGCCGCCCGCCCGGCCGCCGCCCGCTCGCCCGCCACCTGCTCGCCCGCCACCGAGCCGGTTGCGCAGTTCGCGGGCGAGCCGGGCGCCGAGCTCCTCGACGGGCTGCCGGACGGTCGTCAGCCGGGGCCGCAGGCGCTGCGCGATCGGGTCGTCGTCGAAGCCGACGACCGCGACGTCCTCGGGCACGCGGCGGCCCGCGCGGCGCAGGGCGCGCAGCGCCCCCGCGGCCATCAGGTCGGACGCGGCGAGCACCGCGTCCAGGTCGGGCCGGCGGTGCAGCAGCAGGTCCATCGCGTGCTCGCCGGCGAGGCGGCCGAAGTCGCCGTGCCCGACCAGGCCGGTCATGTCCATCCCGGCCTCGTGCGCGGCGACCCGGTAGCCGGTGAGCCGGTCGACGCCCGCGCCCATGTCGGCGGGTCCCGCGATGGTGGCGATCCGGGTGCGCCCGGACGCCAGCAGGTGGCGGACGGCCGCGTGCGCGCCGCCCCGGTTGTCGACGTCCACGTACGGCAGGGTCGCGTCGCCGAGCGGGCGGCCCGCCAGCAGCACCGGCGCCCCGGCGGTCGCGTGCATGAGCGCCGCCGGGTGGTCGCGGTGCGAGCCGACGAGCAGCACGCCGGCGGCATGGCCGCCGCGCAGGAAGCCGGTGGCCACCCGCCACTCGTCGGGCCTGCCCGCCATCAGCACGATGAGCGGGGCGCGGCCGTCCAGCTCCTTGCGCACGCCCCACAGCAGCCGGGCGTAGAACGGGTCGGCGAAGACGCGCGCGCCGTCCTCGCAGAGCACCGCGGCGATGGCGCCGGCCGGGACCGAGTCGGGGCACGCGGTGCGGCGGCGCACGTAGCCGAGGCGTTCGACCGCGTCCTCCACCTGGAGCCGGGCCTCGGCGCTCACCCGGGCCGAGCCGGTGAGCACGCGGGACGCCGTCGCGGGGGAGACCCCGGCGAGCTCGGCGACGTGCGCGAGCGTCGGCGGCCGGGAGGCGCCGGCGAGGGGCGACGGGTGAACGGGTGGTACGGGGATGGGTGCTGCCTGGACGGCGGACGGTTGGAAGATCGTCACGCTGACACTCCCTTGGGGTGCATCCGGCCGTCGGGATCGGCCGGGTGAAGGGGAGTAGTGGGAGCGCTCCCAACAATCAGGTCGGGGGCAGGCGGTGTCAAGAGTCCGACTCCGGCTGCTGCGGAAAGTCATGAAAGGCGTGGAACGACCCTTCCGCGCCGTCCTCGCGGCGGTTTACGTTCACGGCGATTCAGGAGTGGGAGCGCTCCCAAATCGCCGACGCGCAGGAGGACCCCGCATGAGATCGTTCGCGCTCGGGCTCGTGGGCCCGCTGATCGCCGTCCTCGCGGCGGCCGGCCTGCCCCTCGCCGACGTGCCCACCGCCCATGCCGCGGTGACCTGCGAGGCCGACTACA
Organism: Spirillospora sp. NPDC047279; assembly: GCF_040643285.1. Lineage (NCBI taxonomy): Bacteria > Bacillati > Actinomycetota > Actinomycetes > Streptosporangiales > Thermomonosporaceae > Spirillospora > Spirillospora sp. NPDC047279. Next base: position 537,092 of record NZ_JBEYUA010000006.1, on the reverse strand, counting down.
CCAAGAACGACTGGGGCACGGGCTTCACCGCGTCCATCACCCTCACCAACCAGGGCACCACCCCGCTGAACGGCTGGGAGCTGACGTACTCCTACGCCGGGAACCAGAAGCTCGCCCACGGCTGGAACGGCAGGTGGTCGCAGACCGGCACCGCCGTCACCGTGCTCAACGAGAGCTGGAACGCCACCGTCGCGGCCGGCGCGTCGGTGCAGGTCGGCGCCAACTTCGGCTACAGCGGCGCCAACACCGACCCGACCGCGTTCACCCTCAACGGCGTCGCGTGCGACGGCGGCGGGCCCACCGACCCGCCGGACCCGCCGACGGGGCCCGCGCCCAAGCTGAAGGTCTCCGGCAACACCTTCGTCGACGCCGACGGCGAGAAGGTCGTGCTGCGCGGCGTGAACCGTTCCGGCGGAGAGTTCGCGTGCGTCCAGAACAACGGCTTCTGGGACGGCCCGATGGACGCCGCGTCCGTCACCGCCATCAAGAGCTGGCACGTCAACGCGGTCCGCGTCCCGCTCAACTCCGACTGCTGGCTCGGGCTGCCCAACGTGAACGCGGCCTACCGGGGCGCCGCGTACCAGAACGCGGTCAAGTCCTATGTCGCCCTGCTGCTGGAGAACGGCATCACGCCGATCCTCGAGCTGCACTGGAGCAACGGACTGTGGACCGGCTACGACACGCACTGCGCGACCGCCAACGCCGAATGCCAGAAGCCGATGCCCGACACCCGGTACTCGCCCGAATTCTGGAAGCAGGTCGCGACCACGTTCAAGGGCGACACGGCCGTCGTCCTCGACCTCTTCAACGAGCCGTACCCCAACAACCTCCAGGTCATGGACTACGACCAGGCCTGGAAGTGCTGGCGCGACGGCGGACCGGCCTGCCCGGGGCTGACCTACGAGGCGGCCGGGATGCAGGACCTCCTGGACGCGGTCCGCGGCACCGGCGCCGCCAACGTCGTCCTGGCCGCGGGCAACAGCTACTCCAACGACCTGAGCCAGTGGCTCGCCAACAAGCCGTCCGACCCCACCGGCAACCTCGCCGCGGCGTGGCACTCGTACAACTTCAACTACTGCAAGGACGCCGCGTGCTGGGACCAGCAGCTCGCGCCGGTCGCCGCCCAGGTGCCGCTGGTCGCCGGCGAGATCGGTGAGAACACCTGCGGGCACGGCTACATCGACACGCTCATGGCCTGGCTCGACGCGCACGGCGCCTCGTACCTCGGCTGGACGTGGAACACCTGGAGCTGCTCCAGCGGCCCGTCGCTCATCAGCTCCTACGACGGAACGCCGACGCCCTTCGGGATCGGCCTTCGCGACCACCTCCAATCCCTCCAGTGACGCGTGATCTGCGCTGGAGAACCGGAACACCGGGGCCGCTGCGCTCCCACTACGGACGGCCCCGGTGCCCGGCCTCGCCCTTCAGTCGCCCCACCCACCCAGAAAGGTTGCCGAACGCAGTGACACATCCACAGAAATCCTCTCCACCGAAATCGGGGAGCCGCTCCGCGGTACGCCGCGGCGCCGCGGCCGGAACGGCGGCGCTGCTGCTCGCCACCGGCGTCGTCGCCGTGACCACCACCCAGGCCGGCGCCGCCGCCGGCTGCAGGGTCGACTACACCGTCAACCAGTGGAGCACCGGCTTCACCGCGAACGTGACGCTCACCAACCTGGGCGACGCGGTCAACGGCTGGACGCTGGAATGGGACTTCGCCGGCGATCAGAAGGTGAGCAACGGCTGGAACGCCGAGTTCAGCCAGTCCGGCAAGCACGTCACGGTGAAGAACGCGCCCTGGAACGGCTCGCTCGGTACCGGGGCCTCCGTCAGTCCCGGGTTCCAGGCCACCTACTCCGGTGTCAACGACAAGCCCGCGTCGTTCAAGCTGAACGGCACGGCGTGCACCGGCTCGACCGGCCCGACGGATCCGCCCGACCCGACGGATCCGCCGCCCGGCGACCGCGTCGACAACCCCTACGCCGGCGCCAAGGCGTACGTGAATCCCGAATGGGCCGCGAAGGCCAACGCCGAACCCGGCGGCAGCCGCATCTCCAACCAGCCGACCGGCGTCTGGCTGGACCGCACCGCGGCCATCAACGGCGTGAACGGAGGCATGGGCCTGCGCGCCCACCTGGACAAGGCGCTGGAACAGGGCGCCGGCGTCCTCCAGCTCGTCGTCTACAACCTGCCCGGCCGTGACTGCGCCGCGCTGGCGTCCAACGGCGAGCTGAAGGCCGACGAGCTCGACAGGTACAAGACGCAGTTCATCGACCCGATCGCGGCGATCCTCGGCGACGCCAAGTACGCGGGCCTGCGCGTCGTCACGGTGGTCGAGATCGACTCGCTGCCCAACCTCATCACCAACGTCACGCCGCGGCCGACCGCGACCCCGAACTGCGACGTGATGAAGGCCAACGGCAACTACCAGAAGGGCATCGCGTACGCGCTCGGCAAGCTCGGCGCACTGCCGAACGTCTACAACTACATCGACGTCGGGCACCACGGCTGGCTCGGCTGGGACGACAACTTCGGCGCCTCCGCCGACCTGCTCGCCCAGGTCGCCAGGGACTCCGGCTCGGTCGGCAACGTGCACGGCTTCATCACCAACACCGCCAACTACGGCGCGACCAAGGAGCCGTACTTCACCATCAACGACACGGTGAACGGCACCTCGGTGCGGACGTCCAAGTGGATCGACTGGAACCGCTACACCGACGAGACGTCGTACGCGATCGGCATGCGCGGACGCCTCGTCCAGGCGGGCTTCGACGGCGGCATCGGGATGCTGATCGACACCAGCCGCAACGGCTGGGGCGGGTCCGCCCGGCCCACCGGCCCCGGCCCGCAGACCTCGGCCGACGCGTACGTGGACGGCGGTCGTACCGACCGGCGCATCCACCTCGGCAACTGGTGCAACCAGTCCGGCGCCGGCCTCGGCGAGCGGCCCAAGGCCGCGCCCGAGGCGGGCATCGACGCCTACGTCTGGATCAAGCCTCCGGGCGAGTCCGACGGCGCGAGCCGCGAGATCCCGAACGACGAGGGCAAGGGCTTCGACCGGATGTGCGACCCGACGTACCCCGGCAACCCCCGAAACAACAACAACATGAGCGGCGCCCTGCCTGACGCCCCGCTCTCCGGCCACTGGTTCTCCGCCCAGTTCCAGGAACTGATGCGCAACGCCAGGCCCGCGCTCTGAACAGTCTCGTTCCAACAACCGCGACCCGGCACCAGGAGCACGGCCAGGCCCGCGCTCTGGACCCGTCTCGTTCCAACAACCGCGACCCGGCACCAGGAGCACGGCCAGGCCCGCGCTCTGGACCCGTCCCGTGCCCTGAGCCGTCCCGTGCACTGACCAGTTAGGAGACACGCCGAAGAGGAGCCCTCACCGAAGAAGGACGGCCGCCCAGGGCTTGACCCCACTCCCTGGGCGGCCTTCGGCGTGCCCTGCGGGCGGTGACCCCGCGCTCGGCCCGCGACCCTTCGGCGTATCTTCACAGGCCGTCGGGGGACCCTTGACGGCACCTTAGATCAAGCTTTAAATCAGGACGTGAAATAAGCGTGATCTGAGGGGGTCTCGCGCTTCGAGCACGCGTCACGCACTCGAAGGAGTTTCGCGCATGCGTCCCGTCCCGCCCCGCCCGCTCCCCATCCCACCCTGGTCGGCGGCCCTCGCCGGTCTCCTCCTGCTGATCGCGGCCGTCGTCCCGGGCACCGTCCCCGCAGCCGCCGCCGCGGCGAGCCCAACGCTCCAGGCCGCCGCGGCGGCTCAGCCCGCCACCAGCGCAGCTCAGCCCGCCGCCGCCAACGCGGCGCCACCCATGGCCGCCGCTGCGGCGGCTCAGCCCGCCACGGCCAACGCTGTGCCACCCATGGCCGCGAACGCGGCGGCGTGCGGCACGACCGATGTCGCGCTGAACCGCCCCGCCACCGCCTCGTCCACCGAGGGCGGCGCCTTCTCCGCCTCGGCCGCCGTCGACGGCAACGCGGGCACCCGCTGGTCGAGCGCGTTCGGCGACCCGCAGTGGATCCAGGTCGACCTGGGCGGCAGTCGGCAGATCTGCCAGGTGACGCTCGCCTGGGAGGCCGCCTACGGCCGCTCGTTCCAGATCCAGGTCTCCGACAACGCCTCGGCCTGGACGAACGTCCACTCCACCACCACCGGCACCGGCGGCACCCAGACGCTGAGCGTCACGGGCACCGGCCGCTACGTCCGCATGTACGGGACCGCGCGGGCGACCGCCTACGGCTACTCGCTCTGGTCGTTCTCGGTGTACGCCGAATCCGGCGGCGATCTGCCGGGCGGCGGTGACCTCGGGCCGAACGTGCAGGTCTTCGACCCGTCGATGTCGTCCGGCGACATCCAGGGCAGGCTCGACACCGTCTTCCGGCAGCAGGAGAGCGCCCAGTTCGGGACCGGCCGCCACGCGCTGCTGTTCAAGCCGGGCAGCTACAACGTCAACGCGAACATCGGCTTCTACACCTCGATCGCCGGTCTCGGCCGCAACCCGGGCGACGTCACCATCAACGGCAGCGTCAACGTGGACGCCGGCTGGTTCGGCGGCAACGCGACCCAGAACTTCTGGCGTTCCGCCGAGAACCTGGCGATCAACCCGACCGGCGGCACCAACCGGTGGGCCGTGTCGCAGGCCGCGCCGTTCCGCCGCATCCACGTGCGCGGCAACCTCAACCTGGCGCCCACCGGCTACGGCTGGTCCAGCGGCGGCTACATCGCCGACTCCAAGATCGACGCGCAGGTGCAGCCGTACTCGCAGCAGCAGTGGCTCACCCGCGACAGCCAGATCGGGAGCAACCTCAACGGCGTCTGGAACCAGGTGTTCTCCGGCGTCATCGGCGCGCCCGCGCAGAGCTTCCCCAACCCGCCGTACACCACGCTCGACACCAGCCCGGTGACCAGGGAGAAGCCCTACCTCCACGTCGACTCCGGCGGCGCGTACCAGGTCTTCGTCCCCTCGCTGCGCCGCGACTCGCGCGGCACGACCTGGTCGGGCGGCTCGACGCCCGGCGCGGCGATCCCGCTGACGCAGTTCTACGTGGCCAAGCCCGGCGTCTCGGCCGCCACGCTCAACGCCGCGCTGGCCCAGGGCCTCAACCTGCTGTTCACGCCCGGCATCTACCACCTGAACCAGACGCTGAACGTGACCCGGCCCGGCACCGTCGTGCTCGGCATCGGCTACCCGACGCTCATCCCCGACAACGGCGTCGTCCCGATGACCGTCGCCGACGTCAACGGCGTCAAGCTGGCCGGGCTGCTCTTCGACGCGGGCACGGTCAACTCGCCGGAACTCCTGCGGCTCGGCCCGTCCGGCTCCGGCGCCGACCACGCGTCCGACCCGACCTCCGTCCAGGACGTGTTCTTCCGCATCGGCGGCGCCGGACCCGGCAAGGCCACCAACAGCCTGGTCGTCAACAGCGACGATGTCCTGCTCGACCACATCTGGGCGTGGCGCGGCGACCACGGCGACGGCGTCGGCTGGACGGTCAACACCGCCGACAACGGCCTCACGGTCAACGGCGACGACGTCACCGCCTACGGGCTCTTCGTCGAGCACTACCAGAAGTACCAGCTGGTCTGGAACGGCGAACGGGGCAAGACGATCTTCTTCCAGAACGAGATGCCGTACGACCCGCCGACCCAGGCGGCCTGGCGGGGCGACTCGTCCGGCGGCTACGCCTCCTACAAGGTCGCCGACTCGGTGACCACGCACGAGGGCTGGGGGCTCGGCGCCTACTGCTACTTCAACGTCAACCCGTCGATCGTCGCGGCGCGCGGCTTCGAGGTCCCGGTGCGCTCCGGCGTGCGGTTCCACAACCTGCTCACCGTCTCGCTCGGCGGCAACGGCGTGATCTCGCACGTCATCAACGACACCGGCGGGCCCGCGCAGGGCACGGCCACCGTCCCGTCCACCGTCGTCAGCTTCCCCTGACCGGTTCCCCGACCGCCAGCCCCGACCGGAGATGACCATGAAGCGCTCCGCCGCGGCAGCGCTGACCGTCCTGCTCGCCCTCGGCACCGTCCTGCCGGTGCCGGGGGCGGCGGGAACGGCCGCCGCAGCCCAGCCCGCCCGCTCCGCCCAGTCCGCCCAGCCCGCCCACTCGGCCCAGTCCACCCAGTCGACCCAGTCCACCCGCGCGGCCCAGTCCACCCGCGCGGCCGCCCCGTCCACCCGCGCGGCCGCCCCGTCCACCCGCGCGGCCGCCCCGTCCACCCGCGCGGCCGCCCCGGCCACCCGCGCGGCCGAGTGCGGCACCACCGACGTCGCGCTGAACCGTCCCGCCACCGCGTCCTCCGTCGAGAGCGGCGCCTTTCCCGCGTCCGCCGCCGTCGACGGCAACGCGGGCACCCGCTGGTCGAGCGCGTTCGGCGACCCGCAGTGGATCCAGGTCGACCTCGGCTCCCGCCAGGAGATCTGCCAGGTCACGCTCGCCTGGGAGGCCGCCTACGGCCGCGCGTTCCAGATCCAGGTCTCCGACAACGCCTCGGCCTGGACGACCGTCCACTCCACCACCACCGCGACCGGCGGCACGCAGACCCTCGACGTGACGGGCACCGGCCGCTACGTCCGCATGTACGGGACGGTCCGCGGCCTGCCCTACGGCTACTCGCTGTGGAGCTTCGCCGTCCGCACCACCGGCGGCGGGACCACGCCGCCCGACACGTTCTGGGGCGACACCTCCACCATCCCGCCCGCCCGCAACGTCCTCACGGTCAAGGTCCTCAACCGGACGAACGGCCAGTACCCCGACAGCCAGGTGTACTGGAGCTTCAACGGCCAGGTGCGCTCCATCGCCGAGCAGCCCTACCTCGACATGCCCGCCAACTCGGCCGGCCGGATGTACTTCCACCTCGGCTCGCCGAACAGCCGCTACCAGGACTTCATCGAGTTCACGGTCGGCCCGGACGTCTTCAACGGCAACACCACGCGGGTCGACGGCTTCGGCCTGAAACTCGCCATGCGCCTCCACGCCCACGACGGCTACGACGTCGCCGTCGGCGAGGACCTCCCCACGTTCCAGGAGGACCGCGCCGCCACGTTCCAGCGCTTCGTGAACGAGGTGCCCGACGAGTTCGACTCGCTCGCCACCGTCGAGGCGCCCTACCGGATCCCGGCGCCCGGCAACGCGCCCGCGTTCCAGCCCGGCGGCGCGCAGGCGAGCTACTTCACCGCGTACGCCTCCAGCGTCGGCGTCTCGGCCACCACCCAGCAGATCACCGGCTGTTCGGGCCCGCTCGCCGAGGCCCCTGGCATGTGCTCGGCCCTCAACCGGCACGTCGCCCACCTGCCCCAGTCGCAGTGGTCGGACCCGAGCCTCTACTACAGGGCCGCGCCCGCCAACTACTACGCCAAGTTCTGGCACGACCACGCCTACGACCGGCTCGCGTACGGCTTCCCGTACGACGACTTCGCCGGCCAGTCCTCCTTCGTCTCCCACGGTGACCCGCAGTACCTGCTGGTCGCCGTCGGCTGGTAACTCACCGGAGCCCCCATGACCGCCGTACTCCGGCGGCGCGGCGGCGCGAGCCTGCCCGCGATCCTCGCGGCCCTCGCCCTGCTCGCCGCCCTCCTTACCGTGCCCCCGCGCGCCGCCAACGCCGCGACCCTCCTCTCCCTCAACAAGCCCACCACCGCCTCCTCCGCCGAGAGCGACGCCTTCCCGGCGTCCGCCGCGACCGACGGCGACCCCGGAACGCGCTGGTCCAGCTCGTTCAGCGACCCGCAGTGGATCCAGGTCGACCTCGGCCGGTCCGCCGACATCAGCCAGGTGACGCTCAACTGGGAGGCGGCCCACGCCACCGCCTTCCAGATCCAGACCTCCGCGAACGGCACGTCCTGGACCACCGTCCACACCACCGCCAACGGGACCGGCGGCACCCAGACGCTCAACGTCACGGGCACCGGCCGCTACGTCCGCGTCCACGGAACGGCCCGTGCCACCGGCTACGGCTACTCGCTCTGGGAGTTCTCGGTGTACGGCACCACCGGCGGTACCGGAGAGCCCCCGTCCGGCACGCCCATCTCCGCCTACAAGAAAGTGTCGGCCTCCTCCTACGAAGGCGGCAACGCCCCCGCCGCCGCGCTCGACGGCCGCACCACCACCCGCTGGTCGAGCCAGTTCAGCGACGACCAGTGGCTCCAGGTCGACCTGGAGCCCGGCGCCACCGTCACCGGCGTGACGCTCAACTGGGAGGGCGCCTACGCCACCGGCTACCGCCTGGAGATGTCCGACAACGGCACCGACTGGACCACCGTCCACTCCACGACCACCGGCAAGGGCGGCGTCGAGAACCTCACCGTCTCCGGCAAGGGCCGCTACATCCGCTTCCGCGGAACGGCCCGCGCCACCGGCTACGGCTACTCCCTCTGGGAGTTCCAGGTCTTCGGCACCCCCGGCACCCCGCCGTCCACCCCGCCCCTGCTCTCCGGGCCCACCAAGGCACCCGGCACCACCGGCCAGTTCGCCCTCTCGGCACCCGCCGACAAGGCGATGATCACCACGACCCGCCGTCCCGCGTTCTCCTGGGCGGGCGTGCCCGGCGCCACCCGCTACGAGGTGTGGCTGAACGTCAGCCGCACCGACTACGACTTCACCGCGTCCGGGCCGCTCCTCGACCTCTACACCAAGGTCGCCGAACCCACCGGCACCACCTACACGCCGACCTGGGACATCAGCGACCGCTGGACGTACAGGTGGTACGTCGTCGCGGTCAGCGGCGGCACCCGCACCACCTCCGCCATCCGCACGTTCAGCCTCTACCTCCCCGAACTCGAGACCGTCGACGACGGCGTGTCGATCGTCGGCGGCGCCCGCGACCTCAACAGGAACGGCACCACCGAGCCGTACGAGAACTGGCGCCTCCCCGTCGACACCCGGGTCGCCGACCTCCTCGCCCGCATGACCCCCGAGGAGAAGGCGTACCAGATGTTCTACAACGCCCAGTCGTTCCCCCGTTCGGGCTGGCACTTCGGCCCCGCCCAGCCCGGCGACCTCCACAACGTCCTGCTGAGCGCCACCGGCACCCGGCACGGCATCCCCGCCGTCTCCGCCGGCGACACCATCGCCGGCTACCAGACGACCTACCCGCTCCAGAGCGCCCTGGCCGCCGCCAGGAACTACCCCCTCGACTACAAGCTCGGCGACATGCAGCGCCGTGAAGAACTCGAGGTCGGCGCCCGAGGCGTCCTCGGCCCGCTCGCCGAGGTCGGCACCAAGGTCCTCTACCCCCGCGTCCAGGAGGGCAACGGCGAGGACGCCCAGGTCGCCGCCGCCCAGGTCCGCGCCCTCGTCGCCGGCCTCCAGGGCGGCCCCGAGCTCAACCCCGCGTCCGTCCTCGCCACCGTCAAGCACTGGCCCGGCGAAGGCGCCGGGGGAGAGGCCCTCATCACCTACGACGCCGTCACGATCAAGTACCACATGATCCCGTGGCGCGCCGCCCAGGACGCCGGAGCCGTCAACATCATGCCCGGCTACGCCGGAAGCTCCTACCTCGACCCCGGCGGCCCCGGAGCCGGCAACAGCGCCAAGATCCTCGCCTACCTCCGCGACGCCCTCGGCTACACCGGTCTCATCACCACCGACTGGCTGCCCTCCGGTGCCTGGGTCAGCGCCGCCAACGCCGGCTCCGACGTCATGGGCGGAGCCGACCCCGGCGCCGCCGGCTTCACCATGGCCGACTTCCTGGCCCAGGTCCCCATCGCCCGCATCGACGACGCCGTCACCCGCGTCCTCCGCCTGAAGTTCCAGCTGGGCGTCTTCGAACGCCCCTACGGCGACCCCGTCAACGGCCCCTACCGCTTCCACCAGCCGTCCTACGCCGCCCTCGCCAACCAGGCCGCCCGCGAGTCGATCACCGTCCTCAAGAACGACGGCGCCCTGCCCGTCCGCCTCAACGCCGGCGACAACATCGTCGTCGCCGGCCCCCGCGCCACCGACGGCGCCTCCTGCTGCATCTGGACCAGCTACTTCAACCAGCACTACGGCTCACTCAACCTGCTCGACGCCATCAAGGCCCGCGCCGCCAAAGCCGGCGTCAACGTCCACCAGGACACCGGCCCCTCACCCGAACTCGCCGTCGTCGCCGTGGGCGAACCGTCCTACACCCACGCCACAGCCTGGGTGAAAGAACAGCCCTACCTCCCCGCCGACCAGCTCGCCGTCATCCAGAGATTCAAGAACCAGGGCATCCCCGTGGTCGTCGTCATGAACCTCCCGCGACCGACCGTCATCACCGAATGGAACACCCTGGCCAACGCCATCGTCATCACCTACCGAGGCGGCGAAGAGGTAGGCCCCGCCACGGCGAGCCTCCTCTTCGGCGACCACACCCCCCGAGGCCGCCTCCCCTGGCAGATGCCCCGAACCGTCGACCAGATCCTCCGCCCCGGCGGCACCGACGTCCTGGAAGACGCCGTAGAAGACTGGAACATCCCCTACGACCTGGGCGCCACCCCCACCGAACGAGCCGAAATCCGCGCCCACATAGACGCGGGCCGCCAAGTCCCCACCACCTACGGCAACCCCCTCTACCCGTACGGAGCCGGCCTCCAATCCTGGCCCTCGCCCTCAGCCCGACGGCGGTGACCAATCCCCCCGCCGGGGAATTAACAGCCGCCCACGGCAGCCCCACCCAGCCCTACGCAGCCCCCGGAAGCCCCGGTCTCGCGAACGGACCGGGCCTTCCGGGGGCTCTTCTTTTAGGCGCGGCTTTGGGGGCGCGGCTTTGGGGGCGTGGCTTGGGGGCGCGTCTTTGGGGAGCGGCGGCTAAGCCACCCCTCTGGTCCCGGCTAAAGCCACCCCTTTGGCTCATGCCTCCACCCGGCTGCGGGCAGCGTGTCCTGACGTTCAAACTCGGCAGCGACAAGAAAGTAGGTGGGGTGTTGGGGGTTTGTCGCCTCGCTGCGGGTCAACGCTTCTCTCGGTTAGATCATTAACCCTTCGGGGTCGGCGGCCTCGGTCACCCCTTTGGCCAACGCCTATCTCCCGAGTGCGGGGTGGATGCGGTCTGCTGTTCAAGCTCGGCATCGACAAGAAAGTAGGCGGCCGGTCAGGGTTTTCCTGTCATTGTGCGGGTGCTGCTGGTGGTTAATGTTCGAGCTTTAGGCCCGCGCGAAGCGCGGGTTTCGCCGCGACCTCAGGCGGCAGCGCCGCCTCCCCTTAATCGCACCCTTGGGTTTCTGGGACCTCAGCCAACGTGACAGTAACGCTCGAACGGGCGGGAGGTGTGTGCGTGGTGGGTCAGTCCGGCCCCGCCCAGCCATCCACCAGCAGCAACCCGCCTAGACTCCGACCCACCCGTGCCGGGCCACGCACCCACCGTGGGACGAAAGATCCGCCCGCCCACCGGCCAGGAAATTGTTGGCCACCTGCGGCCAATCGATATGTCCGTAATCAGATAATTGCAATCCGTCACCGTCGATATAATCAAGACATGCATTCGATCGTCGCGGATCTAGAGACCGCTTCCACCGCAGAATTGGTGGAAGCGGTAGCCGCGATCGCCACCCACCTCGCCCACCGCCCCGCACCCGACTCCGGGTCCGCTTGCATGGAGCTGGCCGAGGAGTTGGCGCGCGCGTTCGACCAAGGCGAATCCGCATTGGCCGCGATGATCGCAGTAGTGGACCGCACCGGCGAAATGAAAAACTGGGGGCTGCCGTCCGCCCAGGCGTGGCTGCGCTGCCGTCTGGGGATGCGGGAAGGCCGCGCCAAAGAGCGCATCACCCTGGCCCGCCAGTTGCCGCGTCTGGAACGGGTGAGCAAGGACCTGGCCACCGGCGACCTGTCCCTCGGCTACGCGGCTACGGTCGCCGACGCCGTGCAGCGGTTGAACGACGAGGACTGCGCGGCGGCCGAGGACATCCTGTTGAACGCCGCCAACGACGGCTTGTCGGCAGGCAAGGTCGCCCGGCTCGGCCGCAAGATCCACGACCTGGTCTCCGAAGCCGACGGCACCGAGAAGGCGCCTGAGGACGTCAAGCGCGGCTATGAACGGTCGTGGTTGACGTTGAGCCGGTCGTTGGATGGTGGGTCGTATGTGAACGGGTGGCTCAACCCCGAAGACACCGCGATCCTGGACGGCACCCTCGGCCCGCTGACCAAACCAGCCGGGACCGACGACCGGCGCGACCTGGGCGAACGGACCGCAGCCGCGTTGACCACCGTGCTGTCACACGGCCACAAAGACACCCGCGTCACCGTCATCGCCAACCTCGAAACCCTCATGGGCGAAGACGCGCCCGGCTGGCTGCGGGACGGCACCCCCATCCCGGCCGAGCAGGTACGGCGGCTGGCGCTCACCGCCGGAATCTCACCCCTCATCCTGGGGCCGGGGAACGTGCCGCTCTACCTGGGCCACACCACCCGCATCGCCAGCCCAGGCCAACGCCGCGTCCTGGAAACCCAATACGACACCTGCGCCGTACGCGGCTGTGAGGTGCCGGGCTTCCTCTGCGAAGTCGACCACGTTGACGGATGGGCATTGGGAAACAGCCCCACCGACATCAACAAACTCGCGCTGTGCTGCGGCTGGCACAACCGGTGGAAACACACCCACCCGGCACAGATCAACATCAGCAAGAACCAAGCCGGACAGTACGTCTACCGGGCGTTGCCACCCGACGGGATCACACGATCCAGACGCGGCAGATGGCCCACCGGACGAACACCCGACCCAGGCGACAGCGACAACCCGTGGAACGACCACCACCTCGCAGCCTGATCGCCCACGAGCAGCCATTACCCGGTGCCTGCCTCATGGCCCGGCGGACGCCCGTCCACCGGGCCCACAGGCACGCCTACAACCAACCCCAACCCCCAACCACCCGCCGGAAGGGGCCACGGTGACGCCAACAGCCACCACCCCACATTCAACAGACACAACCCACCACCCCCACTCACACGCACCCCCGGCGAACAGCAGCCAGCCTCCCGGCCTAACCCCCAGCTACCACCCCACCCACAACCCCAGCACCCTTCGCCCACCGCCACCAAGCCCGACCCTCCGCACCGGCCCCAGCCCACAAACCGACAACCACACCAACCAAAAAAGGCGACCGCCCCGCTCAACCCCCGCCCCCAACCGACCTGATCTGTCCGCCGCACCCGCACCGACACATCCCGGGCGAAGCGCGGCAATGCCCTTCAGCTCGAAGGCCCACCACCCGAAGCCTTCACCTAACACGCCGCGCCCGCCGTCCGCCCCCTTGGTTCGTCGCTGCCAAGTTCGAACTCCAGCGCCACCCCAGCCGCAGCCGGACAACCACATCAGCTAAAGGGGTGACCGTCCCCGCTCAACCCTCGCCCCTAACCGACCTGATCTGTCCGCCGCACCTGCACCGGCACATCCCGGGCGAAGCGCGGCAATGCCCTTCAGCTCGAAGGCCCACCACCCGAAGCCTTCACCTAACACGCCGCGCCCGCCGTCCGCCCCCTTGGTTCGTCGCTGCCAAGTTCGAACTCCAGCGCCACCCCAGCCGCAGCCGGACAACCACATCAGCTAAAGGGGTGACCGTCCCCGCTCAACCCTCGCCCCTAACCGACCTGATCTGTCCGCCGCACCTGCACCGACACACTCCCCGTGCGAAGCGCGGCAATGCCCTTCAGCGTGAACGCCAACCACCCCAAGCCTTCACCTAACACGCCATGCCCGCCGTCCGCCCCCTTGGTTCGTCGCTGCCAAGTTCGAACTCCAGCGCCACCCCAGCCGCAGCCGGACGACTACACCGGCCAAAGGGGCGACCGGCCCCGCTCAACCCCCGCCCCCAACGGGCCTGAAGTGACCGCCGCCCCTGCACCGGACGCACACCCCACGGCCCAGCACGGCAACGCTTGTCAGCTTGAACGCCAACCACCGAAAACCTTCAGCCAACCCGACCATGCCCGCCGTCCACTCCTTGGTTCGTCGCTGCCAAGTTCGAACTCCAGCGCCGTCCCAGCCGCAGTCGGACGACCACACCGGCCAAAGGGGTGACCGGCCCCGCTCAACCCTCGCCCCCAACCGACCTGACCTGCTCGCCGCACCCCGCACCGACACACTCCCCGTGCGAAGCGCGGCAAAGCCCTTCAGCGTGAACGCCAACCACCCCAAGCCTTCACCTAACAGGCCATGCCCGCCGTCCACTCACTTCGTTCGTCGCCGCCAAGTTCGAACCCCGGCACCGTTCCAGCCGCAGCCGGACGACCACACCAACCAAAGGGGCGACCGGCCCCGCCCAACAGTGAGGATCGGGGAGCGCCGCCCGCCGGGGTACGACCCACCGCCTAACTGACCGCGGGGCTTGAACGGGATCTGTCAGCGTCGGCTGGGAGGTGCCCATGTGCACTCACCGGACGTGCGGTGTGACCTGATGCGAGCCTGGCCAGAGGCCCCGTCACTGTTGCGTCCGCCCGCCCGCTTGTCCGCTGGTGCGTGCCGCCTGCCCCTGCTCTGAAGCGACAGGACGACGACGATGCCCCTCCGTCACACCCTCCGGGCTCGACCCCCAGCATCGCCCCAGCCGCTACCCGGACGACCACATCAACCAAAGGGGCGACCATTCCCGTACAACCCCTGCCTCCAAAGGGTCTGATCTGACCGCCGCACCCGCGCTGGACGCACCCCCGCGCACAGCGTGGCAGTACCCCTTGGCGTGAACGCCAGTCACTTGCGGAGCGTCCACCGCGGGGTCGAGATCGGCGGCGTCGCGGTCGGGCCCGGCGACCGGGTGCTGATCGCGACGTACAACTGCTGCCGCGCCTACGGCCCGTTCGACCTCGACCGGCCCCACCCGTCCGAGCTGCGGCGGTTGTGGTTCGGTGCCGGGCCGCACTTCTGCATCGGGTACCCGCTGGCCATGGCCGAGGCCCGCGCGGTGGTCCGGACGGTGCTGGCCGCCGCTCCGCTGGAGATCACGCGGCGCGAGGCGGCGCGCGGGGTGCTGATCCCCACGTACCGGCGCCTCGTCGTGCGTTCGGCGGGCTCAGCGGGCTCAGCGGGCTCGGCGGGCTCGGCGGGCCCGGCGCGTTCGGCGGGCGGAGCCGCGAAGGAGGCGGTGTGACGCTCGTCCGGCGAGTGCGGCATTAACCGGCTCAGACGTTACCGGGCCGTGGCCGTCAAATACGACGAACTCGGCGTCTGCTGCGAGGCCACGATGTTCGTCGCAGCGATCGACGAGTGGCTGAGACTCGTCTTGAAGCAGGCCCTAGTTCTCTATGCGGCCACCGCCGCCGCCTGGCCAGCCGGTGGCGGAGCGTACGCAGAAGAGGTAGTAGGAGTTGGTCAGGCCACCGATCAGCTTGTCCCTGGTGATCCCGAAAGGCGAGGTGACGCTGCCCACCAGGGCGCCGGTGATCGAGTCGTAGGCGGAGCACGTGACCGAGGCCCCCGGGATGTTCGGCGGCCAGGCGGTGATCAGGATCGCTCCGCGGACCGCCTGAAGGTGAGGGGGCTGGGTCTGGCAGTACCTGCCATTCGTCGAGATGCTGCAGGTCTTGGCCGCGGCCTGCGCGGCCGTTGCCGGGACGGCGACGAGCGCTGCGGTCATGACCGTGGTGAGAGCGGCGGCGACCAGCCCGCTACGTGTTGATCTCTTCATGGTCACTCCATCGACGGGGGCCCTTATGGTCCGCCCCACCGCCGCACCCAACAAGCGGAATGGGGGGCCGTATCCGGTCGCGCCGGGGACGAGGGTGAAGGACTTGCGGGGGGTGTCTCCCCGTCCGTTGGCGCGACGATCAATGGTTGGTTGCGCTCCCCGTTGAAGCAGATCCTGGGGGCGACCGCTGCTGTTTGATGGCGCCCGCGAACCTGATTCGTCTGGTGCACCTGTGCTGGCCACCCCGCGCGTGGCGCGGCGACGCACTTTGGCTTGAACGCCTGCTATCGGCAGACGCGCAACTGGCCGATCGGGCGTCGCCTTCGGCTGGGCTGGGCTGGTGCTGTGTGGTGCGTCAGGGGGTCGGGATGGCCGATGTGAGTCCCTGCAACCCCGTTGCCCGTTGCGTCTTGGAGGCTGCGTCGGTCTGTGTCGCCGCGCTCGGGCACCAGGGCGCCGGCACCGGTCATCTGCTGCTGGCCTGTCGGCGGAGGGGAGTCGCCGCCCGGCTGCTGCGAGCGCAAGACGTGATAGCCGAGCGGTTCTGCGCTGCCGGGGGACGTCTTCGGTTGCCTGGCCGCAGAGCTGGGGTACCGCCACTGATCTCTGGCGCGGCGTCCCAGGCCGGTGAAGTGCTGCGTTCCCGATCATCGAGGTGTTCGGGAGGCGGGCACTGCGCTCACGATCCGGACGGATCCGCTGCCCGCTGCCGGCGGCGCCGGGCCTTGCACCGTCGTGAGCGGTGGGCGGCTCTGGGAGCTTTGGGTTGAGCTCTCAGGGGTTGGGCGGGGGGCGTTTGCGGGCTCGGTAGGCGGCGGCTTTTACGCGGTTGCCGCACTCTTCCATTCCGCACCAGTTGCGGCGGGCGCCGCGGGAGCGGTCGAGGTAGAGGCGGGTGCAGTCGGTGCGGCCGCATTCCTTGAGGTGGGACCTCGGGTCGGCTAGGACGGCGATCGCGCTTCTGGCTATGTGGGTGAGTACTGCGGGGAGGTCGCCTGTCAGGCGCAGGCCCGTGTCGCTGAGGGTGGGGGTGAGGGTCGGGGCGGCGGCCGTGGTGTTGACGACCTTGAGGCTGGGCGGGGTGAAGGGCTGACCTAGGACGCGGTCGAGGGCGAGCTGGTAGATCGCTTCTCTGAGGGAGAGGGCGGCCTCGAAGGTCGCGGGGTCGGCGTCGGCCTGGTCGGGGAGGTCGTCGCATTCGGTCACCCATCGCGCCAGGTCTGCGGGGGTGGCCAGGAGGTCCAGGGGGGCGTCTCGGCGGGACCGGACGGTGCCGGTGAGGTCGAGGGCCGGGTTGCCGCTCACGAACGTGAAGTCCACGTCACCATCTTGACCGGTGACGAGGTCGGCGGCAAAATCGTCACCTGTTGAGGTGGTGACCAAGGGGGGCGGCATGGCTGGGATTCGTGACGTTGAGGTTGTCGTCTTTGACGTTCTTGGGACGTTGGTCGATGAGCCCGGCGGGCTTCGTCGGGGGATTCGCGATGCGGTGCCCGGCTTGGGGGAGGAGTCTGTCGGGGAACTGCTGGCGTTGTGGCAGCGGCATGTCGAGGTCGAGCAGGAACGCATCGCGCAGGGACGGCGGGGCTACGTCAGCACCGAGGTCATCGACGGGGAGGCCGCTCGGCGGGTGGCCGACCATGCGGGGCTTGCCGATCCGGCGGTCGTTGCCCGGCTGGCCACGGCGGGGTCGCGGTTGTCTCCGTGGGGCGACGCTGTCGACGGTCTTGAACGGCTCGGGCGGCGGTTTCCCGTCCTCGGGCTTTCGAACGCCGGCCGGGCTGCTCTGCTGCGGCTCAACGCGCATGCCGGTCTGCGCTGGCATCAGGTCCTGTCCAGCGAAGCGGTCCAGGCCTACAAGCCGGCGCCGGAGGTCTACCGGTACGCCATCGACACGGCCGGATGCCCACCGGAACGTGTGCTCATGGTCGCCGCCCACGCCTGGGACCTCCGTGGAGCCCAGGCCAGTGGCATGCGGACGGCCTACGTCCGGCGGCCGGCCGGGGATCCGCCGACGACGGGCGATGCCTTCGACGGGCGGTTCGAGGGGTTGGACGATCTCGTCACGGCCTTGACGGCGGGGTGACCTGCGGCTCGATGAGCTGGAGGGCGCGTTCGAGCATGCCGCGCAGGGCGGTGTCGGTCGGGACGCCGGTGGTGGCGTCCCAGGTCTCGACGAGGTCGGCGGCGTCGCCGCAGAACCGGCGCATCAGGTCGAACAGCTCGCCGTAGAAGCCCACGATCAGCGCGATGAGGTGGAGGCGTTCGGGGAACGGCTCGCCGGTGTCGAGGTAGCTCTCGATCTGGGGGCGGGCCCGGGCCAGCTCGCCGTCGGCCCAGGCCGCGGTCGAACGCAGGGAGCGGATCAGCTGCTCGGGGGTTCCCTGGTCGGCGAACGCCACGCGCAACATCGCCTCGAGCTCGAACAGGGGAGAAGCGGGCTCGGTGTCCAGCCATGCCTCCAGGGCGCGGCGGCCGGCGGCGGTGATGCGGTACTGCGCGCGGGTCCGGTCGCCTCGGCGCTGGTGGGTGACGCGGGCCAGGCCGGCTTCGACCAGCTTCTTGGGCTCGGTGTAGAGCAGGCTCTCGGACTTCGGCCACAGGTAGTGCAGGCTGCGCCTCATCTGCTGGGTCAGCTCGTAGGCGGTCCACGGCTGGACGGCGAGCAGCCCCAGCAGGGCGTAGGACGTGGTCGTGAGACGAGGCGGGGTCGGTGGGCTCACGCCGTTGACACTACTCCAGACTGGAGTAGCGTCAATGTGGTCCAGTTCGGAGTGGATGGCGATGGGGGTCGCGCGGTGGCCGGTGTCGAGCAGTTCGATGGGCCGCCCGCGGAGGCGGAGGCGGCCACCGAGGAGATCCTGCGGGAATACCTGATGTGGTGCGGAGAACGGTTCACTGAGGATCATGGGCTGACGTTCGGCGATATGGAGGCGGCGGTGGCCGCGCATCATCGCGCGTTCACGCAGGAGTTGCCGCACCTGCTGGGGCCTCGGGGGCGCCTTCTGGTCGTGCGCGCGGGGGCGGAGGTGGTCGGGGTCGGTGCGCTCAAGCCCGTCGACGCCGCGGTGGCCGAGATCAAGCGCATGTACGTACGTCCGCAGGCTCGTGGACAGGGGGTCGGGCGGGCGATCCTGGAAAGGCTGCTGGCCGACGCTCGCGCGATCGGCTATGAGGTGGCGCGGCTGGAGACCGTCGTGTTCATGCGCGAGGCCCATGCGCTGTATCGGTCGCTGGGGTTCCGGGACAGGCCGATCTTCGACGACAGCGAGGCGAGCCTGTCGGGCCTCGAACCGTTCACGATCTTCATGGACCTTCGGCTGGATCAGGGCGCACGGGTCTGATCGGTCGTCCGGGGAGGGGCGCATGGGCGATTCGCACGTTCATGTCGAGGCCGCGGTGGTCGACCGGGCCGCCGACCGTCGTGGCCTGATGGCGTCCACGTTCGGCCTGGCCGGTGACCTGCCGAGCGTCGTGACCTCGGGATGCGGGGCGCGCGTGCCCTATGCGATGACCTCTCCCCGGCCGGACAGTGTCACGTGCGCCGCCTGCCGTGAGCATGCGCGGGTCGAGCACCTGCGCTTCGCCGACACCGTCGAACGGCTGGCGCGGATGCCCGGATCGGTCGTCGACGTCGGGCGGGCGAAGGCCGCCGCGGACGAGCATCGCGACCTCGCGGAACGGTTCGCACGGCCGCCGGGCTGAACGTCCGGCGGCCGTGGTGGCGCCTGCCGTGGTGGTGTGCCGGTGCGTTCAGGCTCGTTCGAAGGTGAGATCGAAGTCCTTGCGCCAGGTGGTGCCCTCGTCCTCGGAGGCCTCCCAGCGCCCGCGGACGCGGTCCTTCTCGACCTCGCCGATGAAGCGCTGGTGGAAATCGGGATCCTCGCGGCTCATGGTCCAGCGGGTTCCGTCAAAGGTCATCTCGAACCGGCGGCACACGCCGCGGTCGTCCTGGTAGAGAACGGAGTACTCGTCGTTCGGGTCGCTGCGCCCGATGACGATGGTCGTCTCGGAGTAGTCATCGCCCTCGCCCAGCCCGGTGTGCATGGCCAGCATCGACTCGCCGAGCCAGGTGATCTTCGTCGTGCCGGCGATCTCGGTGCCCGGCGGTTCGAGGAACCAGGCGTCCGACAATGTTGTCGTCCACTCGCCGACGAGCCCCTGGAGCTTCTCCATCTCGCTGTTGCGCATCGTCTCTCCGATCACCGCGGCGGACCCGATCCAAACGTCCATGGCCAGGTGGGCGTCTCACGATAGGCCACACCGCCCGCCCGAGCACGCCTCTGCCCGGACTGTGCGCGCCGGGTCAAGAGAGTGGCGTTCTGGCCGGTGACGGGCGCCTCTCGCCGGTGCCTATTCGGCGGTGCAGGCGGGGGTGGGCTGGGCGGGGGCGCCGGAGGCGATGTAGCCGAACTGGGTGGTGCCGGCGGCGGCGAGAGCGCCGTTCCAGGACTCGTTGGCTGCCGCGACGGCCGCGCTCTGCTGGGTGAGCTTGGCGCTCCAGGACTGGGTGACGGCCTGGCCGGCGGGGAAGGTCCAGGTGACCTTCCAGCTCTTGGTGGGGGCCGTGCCGGTGTTCTTGACGGTGACCTCGCCCTGGTGGCCGCCCTGCCAGGCGCCGATCTGCCTGTACGTGGCGGTGCAGCCGGAGCCGGAAGGCGGCGGATCGGTCGGCGGCGGGCCGGTGGGCGGCGGGTCGGTCGGGGTCGAGCCGGTGTCGCCGTAGATGACGCCGCGGCCGTTGGTGCCCAGGTAGACGCGGCCGTAGACGCGCGGGTCGCCGGTGAGGGCCTCGCCCATGTTGCCGTACTGGTGCTGGTCGTCGTTGATGCGCGTCCAGGTGGCCCCGGCGTCGTCGGAACGGAAGAGGCCGGTGACGCCGTCGACGGTGGCGACGGTGTAGAGGGCGTACGCGCGGCCGGGGGCGGCCTTGCCGAAGCCGGCGTTCACGGCCTTGGAGATGCCGGGGAGCTTGGTGAACGTGGCGCCGGAGTCGGTGGAGTGGAAGAGGCCGGTGTCGCCGGCCAGCCAGATGTCGCCTTCCTTGCCGGGAAGCGCCTTGAACTTCACGCCGGTCGTGGGGAGGCCGGTGGCGGCGGGCGAGAAGCTCTGGCCGCCGTTCGTGCTGAGGTAGAAGCGGCCGCCGGAGACGGCGTAGAACTTCGCCGGGTTCACCCGGTCGGACTCGACGGTGGCGTTGGCGGGGACGCCGGAGGACGCGGTCCAGGTGTTGCCGAAGCCGGTGGTGTGCACGACCTGCTGGCCGGAGTCGCCGGGCGCCCAGACGAAGCGCGACCCGTCGGCCGCGGCGGCGACGGTGCCGCCCTGGTCGACGCCGCCGGGTTCGGTGCCCTGGAACCAGGTGGCGCCGCCGTCGGTGGAGAACGCGACGTGGCTGTCGTTCGGGCGGTCGGCGTCGGTGAAGTTGCCGGCCCGGACCATGACCGACGGGGCGGTCTCGGCGTAGTCGAGGCTGGTGGTGCTGGTGAAGACGGGGCCGGTGAACATCGAGGCGGGGACGGCCGTCAGGTCGTTGTGGCGGAAGCCGCCGATGTCGCCGAGGGCGCTGACGAGCGGGGCTCCGGCGGGCGGGCTGATGAGGTCGAGGACGGCGGTCTCCTCCAGCCCCTTCACCATGGGCCGGATCGTGATCTTGCCGCCGGCGTCCCACCGGGTGAGGTCCTCGGTGCCGTAGATCGTGGCGCCGGTGCCGTACATGAGCCGGTCGGAGTCGAACGGGTCGATCTCGACGGACTCGTTCATCCAGCCCAGCTTGGGGGTGGTCTCGGGCGGCGCGGGGTTCGCGCCGAACGTCAGCCACGGCACCGAGGAGATGTCGTGGGTGTAGCGCAGGCTGCGGTCGGGGTAGCCGTTCCAGTCCCAGATCCGGGTCCACGTGGCGCCGCCGTCGGTGCTGCGGAAGAGGATCATGTCGGGCCACCAGGAGACCTGCGTGGCGACCATCAGGGTGTCGGGGTCCTGCCGGTCGACGGTGAGGCCGCTGTAGCCGAAGTAGGCGTCGGCGCTGGTGGAGGGGACCGGGCTGATCTGCGTCCACGCGCCGGTCTGGGTGTCGTGCTTCCAGACGTCGCCCTTGCCGCCCGAGTACGGGCCGCCGGTGTCGCTGGTGGCGATGTAGAGCGAGCCGCCGGAGAGCACGCCCTTGTGCGCGATGTAGCCGGTGGGCTGGCCTGCGACGCGGGTCCAGGTCGCGCCGGCGTCGGTGCTGCGGTAGACGGTGTTCTGCTTGTCGGCGACGCCCGCGTAGACGGTCCTGGTGGGGCTGCCGGACGTGCCGGTGCCCTCGTCGAACGTCACCCAGACGACGCCCTGCCGGTGGCTGCCGTAGCCGTTGGGGTCGCCCGGGTCCTCGGCGTAGTCGCCGGGGTTGGGGAACGAGGTGACCTTGGCCCAGGTCGCGCCGCGGTCGGTGCTCTTCCAGAGGCCGTTGCCCTCGGAGGCGCCGAGGTAGAGGACCCGGTTGTCGTTGGGGTCGACGGTGAGGCGTTCACCCATGCCGCGGCCCGGCATGTTGCCGCCCAGCTTGAACGGCAGCCGCGTCACCTGCCAGGTCTTGCCGCGGTCGGCGGAACGCAGGATCGCGCCGTTGCCGGGGTCCCAGGAGTTGGTGTACATCCCGGCGGCGACGTACACGCGGTCGGCGTCGACCGGGTCGGCGGCCAGGCCGATCACGCCGTTGTAGCCCCACCGGTCCCAGCCGACCCAGTCGAGCAGCGGCGTCCACTGGCGGCCCGCCTGGTCCCAGCGGTACGCGCCGCCGATGTCGGTGCGGGCGTACACGAGGTCCTTCTCCTTGCGGCTGAAGACGATGCCGGGCACGAAGCCGCCGCCGTCGATGCGGACGTTCTTCCAGCCGTAGGCGTCGGCGTGGGCGGGCGCCGGCCGGACGGCCGTGACGGCGGTGACGGAGAGCGCGGCCAGCCCGAGTGCGGCGGCTGCGGCGGCGATCCTTCGCATGGACGTTCCTCCTCGTGGTGCCGGCGCGGTGCGGGGCTCGCGAGGAGGATGGTCGAAGCGTTTCGACGCGGTCAAGGAACGGGCCGGCCGCGGTGCCTTCTTTCATGCCGGCCGCAGGTGGGGACCGAGGCGGAGAGAGGAGGTTTTCACGGCCGGCCGTGCGCGGAGCGTTCCTGCCGCGCCGCCCGAGACGCCCGAGACGCCGAGCTGCCGAGCGGCTTACGCCGAGTCGCGCAGGACCAGGGAGGTCTCCAGGATGACGACGGGCTCGGCCAGCGCCTCGTCGTTGATGCGCGAGATGAGCAGCCGCGCCATCTGGCGGCCCATCTCCTCGTTCGACTGGTGGACGCTGGTCAGCGGCGGGTCGGCGAGCGGCGCGCGGGCCGAGTCTTCGAAGCCGATGACCGCGACGTCCTCGGGGATGCGGCGGCCCGCCCGCCGCAGGACGTGCATGGCGCCGAGCGCCATCGGGTCGTCGGCCGCGAAGAGCGCGTCGACCGCGGGCTCGGCGGCCAGCAGTTCCTCGGCCGCGGCGACGCCGCTGGCCTCGCTGAAGTCGCCGTAGACGATGATCTCGGGCAGGCCGGCCGCGGCCACCGCGTCGCGGTAGCCGGCGAGCCGGTCGATGCCCACGCCCATGTCCTGCGGCCCGGCCACCGTCGCGATGCGGCCGCGGCCCTGCGCGACGAGGTACTCCACCGCCTGGCGGGCGCCGGCGCGGTTGGCGACGTCGACGTAGCTGACGGGGGAGAGGCCGGGCGGCCGCCCGCCGAGCACGGTGGGCACGCCGCCCGCCTCCAGCTTGGCGGGCAGCGGGTCGTCGCCGTGGAGGGACGTCAGCAGGACGCCGTCCACGTGCTGCCCGGTCAGGTAGTGCTCGAGCCGGGCGTACTCGTCCGGCGACTGGGCCAGCGCGAGCAGCAGCTGGAGTCCGGTGGCGTTGAGCTCGGAGCTGATCCCGCGAATGATCCCCGCGAAGAACGGTTCGCCGAAGAACCGCTGGTCGGACTCCGCGACCACGAGGGCCACGGTGTCCGTCCGGTGGGTCACCAGCGTGCGTGCCGCCCGGTTGGGGACGTACCCCAGCTCGTCGATCGCCTGGAGCACCGCCTCGCGCGCCTGCTCGCTCACCCGCGGCGAGCCGTTGATGACGCGCGAGACGGTGCCCCGGCCGACGCCGGCCAGGGCCGCGACCTCTTCCAGGGTGGGACGCCCCGTTGGTTTCATCGATGCCCTTCCGGTAGCCCGCCATGCCGGATCACGCCGGCGTACCAGCGTGCGCTCTCCTTGGGCACCCGGCGCTGGGTGGCGTAGTCGACGTGGACCAGGCCGAAGCGCTTGGAGTACCCCCATGCCCACTCGAAATTATCCAGCAGCGACCAGGTGAAGTAGCCGCGCAACGGTACACCTTCGGAGATGGCCGCGTGGCAGGCGCGCAGATGCGCGTCCAGGTACGCGATCCGGTCCTGGTCGTGCACGGTGTCGTCGCCGCCGAGCTCCTCGTCGTAGCCCGCGCCGTTCTCGGTGATGTAGAGGTCGACGGCCGGGTACTCGCCGTGCAGCCGCGACAGCAGCTCCAGCAGGCCGCTCTCGTCGATCTCCCAGCCCATGCCGGTCACCGGTCGCCCGCCGTCCACGAACCGCACGAAGTCGCTGCCGACCCAGGGGGAGTGGGAGGCGAACGGCGACGTCGCCGCCTGGGTCGCCTCGCCCGGGACGCCGGTCACGGTGAAGCGCGAGTAGTAGTTGACGCCGAGGTGGTCGACGGGCTGGTTGATGGTGGCCAGGTCGCCGTCCTTGATGGCCTCGTCCAGCCCGAATCCCTCCAGGTCGGTGAGCACGTCCGCCGGGTAGGCGCCGCGCAGCAGCGGGTCCAGGAAGAAGCGGTTCTGCATGCCGTCGATGCGGCGGGCCGCGTCGAGGTCGGCGTCCACGCCGCTGGCGGGGGAGATGGCGTAGAGGTTGACCGCGGCGCCGAAGTGGTTGCCCGGGTGCCGGGCGCGCATGCCCTCGACCGCGAGCCCGTGCCCCAGCATCAGGTGGTGCGCGGCGCGCAGCGACCCGGCCGCGTCGATGCGGCCCGGCGCGTGCTCGCCGGAGGCGTAGCCGAGGAACGCGGCGCACCACGGCTCGTTGATCGTCGTCCAGTGGTGCACCCGGTCGCCGAGCGCGTCGTGGACGATCGTCGCGTAGTCGGCGAACCGGTGCGCGGTCTCGCGCTCGGGCCAGCCGCCCGCGTCCTCCAGTGCCTGGGGCAGGTCCCAGTGGTAGAGGGTCGGCCACGGTTCGATGCCCGCCTCCAGCAGCGCGTCGACCAGGCGGCGGTAGAAGTCGAGGCCGGCGGTGTTGGCGGTCCCGGCGCCGTCCGGCTGCACGCGCGGCCAGGAGACCGAGAAGCGGTAGGCGCGCAGGCCCAGGTCCGCCATCAGGGCGACGTCCTCGCGGTACCGGTGGTAGTGGTCGACGGCCACGTCACCGGTGTCGCCGCCGAGCACCTTGCCGGGCGTGCGGGCGAAGGTGTCCCACACCGAGGGCCCCCGCCCGTCCTCGGCGGTGGCTCCCTCGATCTGGTACGCGGCGGTGGCGGCGCCCCAGCGGAAGTCTTCGGGGAACGACAGGGGGAGGGCCGCCGGCGCGGTGGCGGGTCGCTGCGCGGGCGGTTCTTGTACGGAGGTCACGCCTTGATCGCACCTTCCATGATGCCGCCGATGATCTGGCGGCCGAACACGACGAACACGACCAGGAGCGGGAGGACGGCGATGGTCGTCCCGGCGAACATGAGCGTGTAGTCCTTGAAGTAGGCGTTGGCCAGGTTGTTGATGGACAGCTGCACGGTGGGGTTGTCCGGCGTCAGCACCGCCAGCGGCCACATGAACTCGTTCCACGTCTGCATGAACGTGAAGAGGCCGAGCACGCCGGCGGCGGGGCGGAGCGCGGGGAGCACGACGCGCCAGTAGATGCCGAACGTGGAGCAGCCGTCGACGCGGGCCGCCTCGATGAGCTCGTCGGGCACCGCCTGGTCGGCGTACTGGCGCATCATGAACACGCCGAAGCCGGTGACCAGGAACGGCACGATGACCGCCTGCAGCTGGTTCTGCCAGCCCAGCTCCACCATGATCATGTAGAGCGGCACGATGCCCATCTGGACCGGGATCATCATCGTCGCGATGATCGTCAGCAGCAGCGCGCTCTTGCCGCGGAAACGTAGCTTGGCGAACGCGAACCCGGCCAGCGAGGCGAAGAAGACCGTCGAGACGGTCACCGCGCCCGCCGCGATGAACGAGTTGATCAGGCCCTTGGCGAAGTAGACGTCCTCGGTGCCGAACAGCCGGCCCACGTTCTCGCCGAACTGGCCGCCCGGCAGCACCGGCGGCGGCACGTCGGCGACGACGTCGTTGGTGCGGGTCGCCACGACGATCATCCAGTAGATCGGGAAGATCGACAGCGCCAGCGCCACCATCAGCGTCAGATAGGTCAGCGGGCTGGCGTCCCACAGCCCGCGGAGCCGGCCCGGCCGCCGCTTGGATGAGCCGCGCCCGCGCCCGGACCGGCCGGGCGTGCGCGTCGACGTCTTACCGCCGGACCCGGTGATCGCGGTCATTTGGTGCCTCCGGTGCGCCGCACGAACACGAAGTTGAGCAGCGAGAAGATGATGATCAGCAGGAAGAGGGCCCAGGCGACGGTCGCGCCGTAGCCGTACCGGTCATGTCCGAAGGCGTTGTCGAACATGTACATCGTCACCGTCTGGAACTGGTGCACCGGGCCGCCGTCCATGCGGTTGGGAGTGCCGACGCTGAACAGCACCGGTTCGGTGAACAGCTGCATCCCGCCGATGGTCGAGATGATGACGGTGAAGATGATGGTGGGCCGCAACATCGGCACCGTGATCTGCCAGAACTGCCGGATCCGGGAGGCCCCGTCGATCGCCGCCGCCTCGTACAGGTCCTTGGGGATCGCCTGCATCGCGGCCAGGTAGATCAGCGCGTTGTAGCCGATCCAGCGCCAGTTGACCATCGCCGAGATCGCCACCCACGACCAGCCGCGGCTCGCCTGCCAGTCGACGGCGCCGATGCCGACGAGGTCCAGCCCCCAGTTGACGAACCCGTAGTCGCGGTCGAAGAGCTGGGTGAACACGATCGCGACGGCCGCGGTCG
Source organism: Spirillospora sp. NPDC047279 (assembly GCF_040643285.1). Taxonomy (NCBI): domain Bacteria; kingdom Bacillati; phylum Actinomycetota; class Actinomycetes; order Streptosporangiales; family Thermomonosporaceae; genus Spirillospora; species Spirillospora sp. NPDC047279. Next base: position 510,370 of record NZ_JBEYUA010000006.1, on the reverse strand, counting down.
AGGTGATCAGCGGCGCGACCATGCCGATGCGGAACAGGGTGGGCGTGCGCAGCCTGCGGTTCAGCGTGTTCGCGACGAACAGCGCGAGCAGGAGCTGCGGCACGGTGGCGAGGACGAAGATGCCGACCGTGTTGACCACCGAGTGCCAGAAGTCCTCGTCCCCGATGAGGTAGCTGTAGTTCTCCAGGCCGACCCACTCGCGGGTCCCGGAGGCCAGGCCCCACTCGTGCAGGGAGACCCAGAGCGTGTAGAGGAGCGGGAAGAGGCCGAAGACCAGGAAGACCAGGTAGAACGGCGAGATGAAGAGGTAGGGGGAGGCCTTGAGGTCGAGCCGGGCCAGGCGGCTGCGCCACGTCCGGCGAGGAGCCTCGGGTGCGGCGACCTTCGGCTGGTCGTTCGGTGCGGGGCGAAGGTCCACGCTCATGTGCCCTCCTTTCGCGGGTGGGGCGGTGGTGGTGCCGGACCGTCCTGTGAGTCACGGCACCACCACCGCTGCATGGGGGGTTTACCTGGCGGCCTTCTTGGCGGCGTCGACCGCCTCGCTCCAGGCGTTCTCGGGCTTGATTTTGCCCTGGCCGACCGCGATCAGGACGTTCTCGACCGCCGCCCGCACGTCCTCGTTCTTGGGCGCGAGGTAGACGGGCTTCACCTGGGCGGCCATGTCACCGAAGATCTTGCCGACCGGCGCGTCGCTGAAGTAGGTGTTCTTGAAGCCCGACACCGCCGGGTCCTGGGCCGCCTGCGGCGACGACGGGAAGACGTTCTTGTCCTTGTACGCCGCCGTCTGCCCCTGCGGGTTGGTCAGGAACTTGGCCAGGTCGGCGGCCTCCTTGGGGTGCTTGGTCTGCTTGGGCACGGCCAGCCAGGAGCCGCCCCAGTAGCCGCTGCCGCCGGGCACGGCGGCCACGTCCCACTTGCCCTTGCCGAAGCCGGCGGAGAACTCCTCGATGCCGCCGAGCATCCAGGACGGGCACGGGATGGTGGCGAACGTGTCGCGCTTGAGGGCGGTCTGCCACGGCGGCGTGAAGATCGACATGTCCGAGGTCATCTTCGCCGTCTCGAACTTCAGCGAGGTGTCGAAGGCCTGCTTGACGGCCGGGTTGGTGTCGAAGACCAGGTTGTTGCTCTTGTCGAAGAAGCTGTAGCCGGGTCCGGTGCCGGCGTTCTGCAGCACGGTGGTGCGGAAGATCGCGGTGGGGCCGTCGAGCCACTTGGTTCCGGGCACCTCGCCCTGGAACTTCTGGCCGGTCGAGTAGTAGGCGTCCCAGGTCGGCCAGAGCTTGGAGACCGCCTCGCGGTCCTCGGGGAGCCCGGCCTTCTTGAACAGGTCCTTGCGGTAGCACATGCCGAGCGGGCCGATGTCGGTGCCGAGCCCGACGAGCTGCTTGCCGTCGGGGCTCAGGCCCATCTGCCACTTCCAGGGCAGGAAGTTGTTCTGGAGCGCCTGGCCGCCGTGGTCGTTGAGGTTGACGAACTTGCCGCTCTGCTGGAGGTAGAGCGGCAGGATCCCCTCTTCGAGGGCGACGACGTCGCCGGCGCCGCTGTTGGTGGCGATCCACTGCTGGAGACGCGGCTTGTAGTTGTCGAGGGTGTCGACCTTGCGCTGCTTGATCTTGACGTTGGGGTGCGCCGCCTCGTACTGCTTGTACAGCTGGTCGTAACCGAACTCGCCGAAGATGTCGACGGTCAGCTCGACGGGCCCGCCGGCCGTGTCGCCGTCGCCGTCGCCACCGCCGCAGCCGGCCACCGCCGCCAGCAGCCCGGCCAGCACTGCGGCGATCCCTGTTGTCAGCCCGCGTCTCATGACCGGACCCCTCTCGTTCGATCTGGGTGGGTGGGTGTGGGAGCGCTCCCACGAAGAAAAGACCGTGAGCCAGGTCACTGTCAACTGCCGCAACACAACCGTTACATGGGGGGCGTCGTCACCATCGTGGCCGGGGCGGGGGCGGTGGACCGGCGAACGACCAGCTCAGGGCGGTGCAGCAGCTCCGCGCGAGGGGCCCTGGTGCCGCCGATCTCCTCCAGCAGATTGGCCACGGCGGCGAGGGCCATCTCGCGCACCGGCTGCCGGACGGTGGTGAGCGGCGGGTCGAGGTACGCCGTCATCGGGGAGTCGTCGAAGCCGACCACCGAGACGTCCTCGGGCACCCGCAGCCCGCCCTGCCGCACGCCGCGGATCGCGCCGATCGCGATGATGTCGCTGCCGCAGCAGATGGCGGTCGCGCCCCGGTCGATGAGCTGCTGCGCCGCGGCCTGCCCGCCCTCGACCGTGAAGAGCGTGTTGACGATGAGATCGTCCACGTCGGAGAGGTCGAGATGCTCCTTGACGCCGCGGCGGAACCCCTCGGTCTTGCGGATCGACGGCACGAACCGCGACTGGCCGACGGCCAGCCCGATGCGCCGGTGCCCGAGCGCCGCCAGATGCCCCACCGCCATCTCCAGCGACACCGTGTCGTCGTTGGAGATGAACGGGCCCGGGATGTCGGACCGGAAACCGTTGATGAGCACGATCGGCAGGCCCCGGTCGATGAGCCTGAGGTAGCGCGACGGGTCGGACTGGGAGTCGGCGTGCTCGCCGTTGACGAAGATGATCCCCGAGACGCCGCGTTCGAGCAGGAGCTCGGTGTAGTCGTCCTCGCGGATGCCGCCCGGCGTCATCGTGCAGAGCACCGCCGCGTAGCCCGACAGGGCGAGCGCGTTTTCGATGACCTGCGCGAACGCGGGGAAGATGGGGTTGCTGAGCTCCGGCACGATGAGGCCGATCAGCCCGGCCCGCTGGGCGCGCAGCCGGGCAGGGCGTTCGTAGCCCAGGACGTCGAGCGCCGTCAGCACCGCCTGCCGGGTGCCCGCGGCGACCCCCGGCTTGCCGTTGAGCACCCGGCTCACCGTCGCCTCGCTGACTCCCGCGTGAGCCGCGATGTCGGCCAGGCGCATTGTCATGGGCATTAACCTACCTTTCCATCAGCCGGTCGCTCCGGTCAGTGACCGGGCGTGGCCTCGCACCAGACGGCCGTATCGGGGGGCAGGACGACGCAGTCGCCGTCAGGACGGACAGGGCCGCTCGCCAGCAGCGGGCGGCCGAACGCGGGGACGCGCACGGTGCGGTCGCCGAGGTTGACCGCGCACACCAGGCGCGCGCCGTCGCCGGAGGGCTCGCCGGCGGGCTCACCTTCGGCCCCGGTCTCGCCGTTCTCGCCGGGGCCGCCGCCGGCGGCCGGCTCGCGGGCGAAGACGAGCGTGCCGGGCGGGCCCACCAGCCAGCGCAGCGCGCCGTCGCCGAGCGCGGGGTGCTCGCGCCGGATGCGGAGCGCGGCCCGGTAGAGCGCGAGCATCGACTCGGGATCGGCGTCCTGCCGTTCCACGGTGAGGTCGCGCCAGTGCTCGGGCATCGGCAGCCAGCTCCCGTTGCCGCCCGCCGGCCCGAACCCGAACGGCGGCGCCTCGCCCGACCACGGGATCGGCACCCGGCACCCGTCGCGGCCCGACTCGGGGTCGCGGCCGCGCTGCGGGTCCTGGAGGTACTCCTCCGGCAGGTCGAGCACCTCGGCCAGCCCCAGCTCCTCACCCTGGTAGACGTACGCCGAGCCGGGCAGCGCCAGCATCAGCAACGCCGCGGCCCGGGCCCGGCGCACGCCGACCTCGCCGTCGCCGTAGCGGGTGACGTGCCGCTTCACGTCGTGGTTGGAGAGCACCCAGGTGGTCGGCGCGCCGACACGTTCGACCGTGCGCAGCGACTCCTCGATGACGTCGCGCTTGGCGCGCGGGTCCCAGCCGGCGGTCAGGTAGTGGAAGTTGAACGCCTGGTGCAGCTCGTCCGGGCGGACGTAGTCGGCCAGCCGCTCCTGCGTCGGCGCCCACGCCTCGGCGACCCCGATGCGCTCGCCCGGGTAGGAGTCGAGCAGCCGCCGCCACGAACGGTGGATCTCGTGCACGCCGTCCTGGTCGAAGTAGGGCAGCACGTCCCGGCCGAGCATCCCGATCTGGCCGGTGTGACCGATGTCGGGCAGGCCCGGCGCCTTCACCATGCCGTGCGCGACGTCGACGCGGAAACCGTCCACGCCGAGGTCGAGCCAGAAACGCAGCGTGCCCTCGAAGTCGGCGCCGACCTCGGGGTTCTCCCAGTTGAGGTCGGGCTGCCCGGGAGCGAACAGATGCAGGTACCACTGCCCGCCGGGGACGCGCGTCCACGCGGGCCCGCCGAACACCGACTCCCAGTCGTTGGGCGGCTCGGCGCCGTCCGGCCCGCGCCCGTCCCGGAAGTGGTAGCGCGCGCGTTCCGGCCCGCCCGGCGCGGCGGCGAGCGCCTCCTGGAACCAGGCGTGCATGTCGGAACTGTGGTTCGGCACCACGTCGACGATGATCCGCATGCCGAGCTCGTGCGCGTCGGCGATCAGCCCGCGCGCGTCGTCCAGCGTGCCGAAGATCGGGTCGACGTCGCGGTAGTCGGCGACGTCGTAGCCGAAGTCGGCCATCGGCGAGGTGTAGAACGGGGTGATCCAGAGCGCGTCGACGCCGAGCTCGGCGAGGTAGGGCAGCCGGCTGCGGATGCCCGGCAGGTCGCCGATGCCGTCGCCGTCGCCGTCGGCGAAGCTGCGGACGTAGACCTGGTAGATGACCGCGTCGCGCCACCACCGGGTCGCGGTGGACGGTTCGGCGGCCGTGACGATGTCGTGCGTCATGAGGTCCCTTCAGGACGTGGAGTGCCGGCCGGGACGTGAGCGGCCGGGACTGAGCGGCGGGGACTCGGCGGCTAGGACTTGATGGCTAGGACTCGGCGGCTAGGACTTGGTGGCTAGGACTTGGTGGCGCCGGAGGTCAGCCCGGTCACCAGATGCCTCTGCACGGCGAGGAAGACCGCTCCGGCGGGGATCGTGATGAGCACCGCCGAGGCGGTCAGCCAGCCCCACTCGGCGCGGGTCTGGCTCACGAACTGCTGGAGGCCGGGCGCGAGCGTGTAGTGGTCGTCGCCGGTCATGAACGCGGTCGCGTACGCCACCTCGCCCCAGGCGGTGATGAAGCAGTAGAACGCGGCGACCGCCAGGCCCGGCTTGGCCAGCGGCAGGACCAGCCGGTAGAAGGCGCCGAACGGCGTCAGCCCGTCGATCTGCCCGGCCTGGTCGATCTCGGTCGGGATCGTGTCGAAGTAGCCCTTCATCATCCAGGCGCTGAACGGCACCGCCACGGTCAGGTAGGCGATGACGAGCCCGGGGTACTGGTTGATGAGCCCGAGGCTGCCCAGCAGGTTGTAGAGCGGCACGATGAGCACGGCGACCGGGAACATCTGCGTGACCAGCAGCAACCACAGGATGGAGCGCAGCCCGGCGAACCGGTACCGGCTGACGGCGTAGCCGGTGGACGCCGCGATGAACACGCCGATCACCATCGTCAGGACCGCGACGAGCACCGAGTTGAGCAGCCAGCGAGGGAAGGACGTCTCGGTCAGCACGTAGGTGTAGTTGTCCAGCGTCGGCCGGTCGAAGAAGCGCACGTCGCTGGAGATCCAGGCGTCCTTCGGCTTGAGCGAGGTCAGCACCAGCCACAGCAGCGGCACGACCGAGATCGCGCTCGCCAGGATCAGCGCGCCGTGCAGCGCGATCGAGGACGGCAGGCTCCTGCCGGTGTCGCCGGACCCGGTGTTCTTGGACATCGTCACCAGACCTCCCCGTGTCTGCGGAGCGAACGCCGGTACGCCCAGGCCATCACGACCAGCAGGCCGAGGATCACGAGCCCGTTGGCGGCGGCGCCGCTGTAGTCGCGGATGCCGGTGAAGGCGTCCCGGTACGCGGCGGTCACCAGGATCTCGGTCGCGCTGTCGGGGCCGCCCCGGGTGAGCAGGAAGATGACGGGGAACTGGTTGAACGTCCAGATCGTGCCGATGAGGATCACGGTCTGGCTCACCGGCCGCAACATCGGCAGCGTGATGTGGCGGAACTGCTGCCACGCCGACGCGCCGTCGACCCGCGCCGCTTCGTACAGCTCGCCCGGGATCGACTGGAGCCCGCCCAGCATCGCCACCATGTTGAACGCGACGCCGAGCCAGACGTTCACCACGATGACCGAGACCTTGGCCATCGTCGGATCGTCCAGCCAGTGCACCGCGGGCAGCCCGGTGGCGCGCAGCATGCCGTTCACCAGGCCGAAGTCGTTGTTGAGCAGGTACCGCCAGATGAACGTCGACACGAACGCGGGCGCGGCCCACGGCAGCACCAGCAGCACCCGGTAGAGGCCGCGGAACCGCAGCCGCCGGTTGAGCAGCATCGCCAGGCCGAGCCCGAGGGTCACGTGCAGTCCGACGCAGGCCACCGTCCACAGCGCGGTCCAGCCGAGCCGCAGCCAGAACGTGCCGTTCCGGACGATCTCCAGGTAGTTGTCGAGCCCCACGAACCCGTAGGTCGCCGGGATCTCGTTCATCCCGATCGTGCGGCCCACGTTGGCCTCGGTCGCGTCCGTCAGCGACAGGTAGACGCCGCGGAGCAGCGGGTACCCGACGAGCACCCCCATCACGATGACGACCGGCGCCACCATCGCCCAGGCGTACCAGCGGGCGGAGCCGGCGCGGCCGGACCTCCGCCCGGGCCGGCCGCCGTCCCGGCCCCCGCGCCGGCCGCCGCGAGCGGCGGCCGGGCGGGTGCGGGCACCCGTTTCCGGGCGGGCGCTGACGGTCATCAGCTCCAGCCCTTGAGGATGGCGCGGTACTTGCCGTCGACGGTCTTGGCCGCTCCGGCCGCGTCGGTGTTGCCGCTCACCATGCCCTGGTAGGCCTGCACGAGCGGCTCGAACAGCTGGCCGCCCTCGGGGATCCACGCCCGCGGCACCGCGGTGTCGACGATGGGCTTCCAGGTGTTGACCAGCTCGCTGTTCTTCACCTCGGGCACGGAGTAGGCGGAGGTGCGGGTGGGCAGCAGGCCCAGCTTGGCGGCGATCTTCGCCTGGCCGGCGGTGGAGGACATGAAGCGCACGAACGCGTACGAGGCGTCGAGGTTCTTGGAGCCGGCGTAGACGGTGTAGTCGTGGCCGCCGGTCGGCGCCGCGGCCTTGGCCGTGCCCGCCGGGACGGGGGCGACGCCCAGGTTGGCCCTGTCCTTGAACGCCGAGCCCTTGAGCGCGTCGGTGGCCGACCACGGGCCGTTGTAGATCATCGCGGTCTTGCCCTCCTTGAGGGCGGTGATGGCCGCGGTGTAGCTGTCGGTGATGGCCGGCTTGGGCGCGGCGCCGGACTCCATCAGGTCGGTGACGACCGTGAGCCCGGCGACGCTCTGCGGCGAGTTGATCGTGATCTTCTTGTTCGCGGCGTCGACCAGGTCGCCGCCCTCGCCGTAGATGAACGGCAGCAGGAAGTAGGCGTCCACGTTCAGCGTGAGCCCGGTCTTGCCGGTCTTGGACTTGACGTCCAGCGCGTACTGCTTGAGCTCGGCGACGGTCTTCGGCGGGGCGTCGTGGCCGGCCTTCTTGAGCAGGTCCTTGTTGTAGAGCAGGCCGAGCGAGTCGGTCACCTGCGGCACGCCCCAGGTCTTGCCGTTGTACTTGGCGCTGCCCGCCGGGGCCGGCAGGAAGTCGCCCGCGTTCTCCAGCGCGTACGTGCCGTCGAGCGGGGCCAGGTAGCCCAGGGAGGCGAACTCGGTCATCCAGCCGACCTCGGTGCGCAGCACGTCGGGCGCGCCCGACCCGCTCTGCGCGGCGGTCTTGAACTTGTTCTGCGCCTCGCCGAACGGCACGTTCACGTAGTTGACGTTGACCTTGGGGTACTTGGTCTTGAACTCGGCGATGAGCTCCTTGAAGGCCGGGCCCTCCACGGCCGCGTCCGAGGTGTCCCAGTAGGTGACGGTGCCGCTGACGGTGGCCGGGTCGACGGACTTGCCGGAGCCGGTTCCGCCGTCGTCTCCGCCGCCACAGGCGGCCGCGGCCAGAACAAGCGCAAGCCCGGCGATCACGCCGGCCAGGGGGGTGCGCCGCATCGTTCCTCCTCCTCAGGGGGCCGGGGATCACCGGCCCATCGGGAGCAGGACGCTAGCAACGCCTTGCAAGACGGTAAATCCCTTGCAGAAAGTTTCAGAAGGATCGTGCCCGTTCTGTTATCTGCGCCACTATTCGGGCGTGCGATAGTCCCCAGTGTCCGATACGCCCCAGGCTCGCCACCGAGGCGGCTGAAACCCCTTGCAGATCTCCTGCAAGGACCTGCGGTCAGAGATCGACCGGCGTCCGATGGTCGAACGCGTTGCCATGCGTGCCGCAATGCTCGCCGACGGGCCGCGGGCAGAGGATCGAGTGCTCCGAGACGGCCGCGTGGAACAGGCGGCGGGGAGCCGGCGGCAGGACGTCCTCCGGCGAGATCGGGCGGCCGCCGCGCTCCGGCGGCCCCGGGTAGACCGTGCGGGCGTGCTCGAGGTCGGCGCCCGTGAGCTCCCGCGCCACCGCCGACATGTACACGGCCTGCCCGGTGGAGACGGGCGCGTTCGAGTCGAAGACGACGATGCCGATCCGTTCGCGCTCGGCGATGTTGACCGAGTGCCGTGCCCCGGTCGCGGACATCCAGTAGAAGTCGGCGTACCCGTCGGCCGAATAGAACACCGGCGACGCCCAGGGGGTGCCGGCCGCGTCCGCGGTGCCGAGGGTCATGTAGACGTTCGCGTCGATGATGGCCCGTGCGGTCGCGGCCTCATCCTTCTCAAGTCCCATCCCGGGACCGTAGCCCGCCCCCCGGCCGATCACCATGCCGTCGCGGTGGAGGTCCGTTTTCAGGGGATGTGAGGGTCAGGGGGTGGTGTCGATGGTCTCGGGGGAGAGGACGTCGGCGAGGACGAGGGCGGCGCAGCCGGTGAGGCCGGCCTGGTCGCCGAGGCGGCTGGGCTCGATCCGCAGGCGGCGGGTCGCCAGGGCGGTCGAGCGCTGGTAGACGACCTCGCGGACGCCCGCGATCAGGTGCTCGTAGGCGCCGGTGAGGTCGCCGCCGAGGACGACGACGGCCGGGTTGAGCAGGTTGACGGCGGCGGCGATGACCTCGCCGATCCGGCGGCCCGCGTCGCGGACCAGCGCGACGGCCGCCGGGTCGCCGTCACGGGCGAGGGCGGCGAACGCGGCGAGGTCGGAGGCGCCGGACCGGGCCAGCAGGGCGGCGCCGCCGGCGACGGCCTCCACGCAGCCGACGTTGCCGCAGCGGCAGGCGGCGTCGGCGCCGCGGACCGGAATGTGGCCGATCTCCCCGGCGGCGCCGAGCGCGCCGCGCTGGATGCGGCCGCCGGTGACCAGGCCCGCGCCGATGCCGGTGGAGACCTTGACGAACAGCAGGTCGTCGAGGTCGGGATAGGCGGCCCGGTGCTCGCCGAGCGCGGCGATGTTGACGTCGTTGTCCAGGAACGCGGGGACGCCGAAGCGGTCGAGGACGGCCGGCCGGATCGGCACGCCGTCCCACTCGGCCGTCGCGAACTCCACCGGCCCGGGGACGCCGATGCCCGCGCCGCGCACGGCGGCGGGATCGGTCCCGGCCTTCACCAGGAGGTCGGCCCACTGGTCGAGGAGCCGGGGGAGGTCGGGCTCGGCCTCGGCCTGCACCAGAACCTGACCGGCCAGGTCGCAGACCGCGGCCTGGCCGCGCGACTTGCCCAGGTTGGCGACCAGGACGGCGCCGCCGGCGGCGTTGAAGACCAGGCGGGCCGGCGGGCGCCCGCCGGTGGACGGGCCGTCGGCACGTTCGACGACGAGCCCGCGCGCGATCAGGTCGTTCACCCGGAGGGCCACGGCGGGACGGGACAGGCCGGTGAGCCGGACGAGGTCGGCGCGCGTGTCGACGCCCTCCTCGCGGATCAGCCGGAGCACGTCGCCGCTGGTGGACTGTCGGCGCATCCGGACAGTCTCTCTTAGGAACGTCGAGTGGGTCAAGATTGGCGACTTAGGTAAGTTTCCGTTCGTAAGTGGGTTGTGTTGTTGGCCGAAGTGGCGATAGTTTCCCGGTTCATGAGCCTTCATCCCGTCGTCGAGCAGGTCACGCGCCGCATCACCGAGCGGAGTGCGGGCCGGCGGGCCGCCTACCTGGACAAGATCCGGGACGCGCGCACCGCCGGGCCGGCGCGGGGTGGGCTCAGCTGCGCCAACCTCGCGCACGGCTTCGCGGCGTGCGGCCCCGCCGACAAGCTCCAGCTCCGCGGCACCGTGACGCCCAACATCGCGATCGTCTCCTCGTACAACGACATGCTCTCGGCGCACCAGCCGCTCAAGGACTACCCCGACCGCCTCAAGGCCGCGATCGCCGATGCCGGGGGCACCGCGCAGTTCGCCGGGGGAGTGCCCGCCATGTGCGACGGCATCACCCAGGGCCGTGCCGGGATGGAGCTCTCGCTGTTCAGCCGCGACGTGGTCGCGATGGCGACCGCGGTGGCGCTCTCCCACGACATGTTCGACGGCGCGCTGCTGCTCGGCGTCTGCGACAAGATCGTTCCAGGCCTGGTGATCGGCGCGCTGTCGTTCGGGCACCTGCCGGTGATCCTGGTGCCCGCCGGGCCGATGCACTCCGGCCTGCCCAACGCGGCCAAGGCCAAGGTCCGCAAGCGGTACGCGGCGGGCGAGCTCGGCCGCGACGAGCTGCTGGAGGCCGAGGCCGCCTCCTACCACTCGCCGGGCACCTGCACGTTCTACGGCACGGCCAACTCCAACCAGCTGCTCATGGAGGTCATGGGCCTCCACCTGCCCGGCGCCAGCTTCGTCCCGCCGGGCACCGAGCTGCGCGACGCGCTCACGGCCGAGGCCGGGCGCCGGGTGCTGGAGCTGACCGACCTGCGCGGCGAGGGCTACACACCGGTCGGCGAGCTGCTCGACGAGCGGGCGTTCGTCAACGGCGTGGTCGCGCTGCTGGCCACCGGCGGCTCCACCAACCACACGCTGCACCTGGTCGCCATGGCCGCCGCCGCGGGCATCGAGCTGACCTGGGACGACTTCGACGAGCTGTCGTCGGTCACGCCGCTGCTGACCAGGCTCTACCCCAACGGCACCGCCGACGTGAACCATTTCCACGCCGCGGGCGGCACCGCGTTCCTCATCGGTGAGCTGATCGACGCCGGGCTGCTGCACGAGGACGCGCGGACGGTGGGCGGCGCCACCCTCGCCGCCTACCGGGAGTCGCCGGCGCTGACCTCGCAGGGCCTGGTCTGGCGGCGCGGCCCGCGCCTGTCGGGCGACACCGAGGTGCTGCGCCCCGCCGGCGAGCCGTTCGACGAGCACGGCGGCCTGCACACGGTGGACGGCAACCTCGGCCGCGCCGTGGTCAAGGTGTCGGCCGTTCCGCAGGAGTGCCGGCTGATCGAGGCGCCCGCGCTGGTCTTCGAGTCGCAGGAGGCGCTGCAGGAGGCGTTCGCGGCGGGCGGGCTCGACCGCGACGTGGTGGCGGTCGTCCGCTACCAGGGGCCGCGTGCCAACGGGATGCCCGAGCTGCACCGGCTCACCCCGCCGCTGGCCGTCCTCCAGGACCGCGGGCACAAGGTCGCGCTGGTCACCGACGGGCGGATGTCGGGCGCGTCGGGCGCGGTGCCCGCCGCGATCCACGTCTCGCCCGAGGCCGCGGCGGGCGGGCCGCTCGCCCGGGTCCGCGACGGCGACGTGATCAGGCTGGACGCCGACAAGGGGCTGCTGGAGGTCCTGGTGCCGGACGACGAGTTCGCCGCGCGGGCGCCCGCCGGGGGCGCGCCCGACGAGGACGAGTGGATCGGCACCGGCCGCGAGCTGTTCAACGCCTTCCGCCGAGCGGTCGGCCCGGCCGAGCGCGGCGCGGGGGTCTTCCTGTGAGCGCCGGGCCGTTCCCCTATCTCGTCGCCGACATCGGCGGCACCAACGCGCGCTTCGCCCTGGTGGAGGAGCCGGGCGCGGCGCCGAGCCGGGTCGCCACGCTCGCCAGCCGCGACCACGCCGGGCTGCCCGAGGCGGCCGGGGCCTACCTCGCCGACAACGCCGGCGACCTGCGGCCCGGCGCGGCGTGCCTCGCGGTGGCCGGTCCCGTGGTCGAGGGCCGCTTCCGGCTGACCAACGCGCACTGGGCGACCGACACCTCCGAACGGGTCCGGACCCACCTCGGCCTGGAGCACGTCGAGGTGCTCAACGACTTCGAGGCGCTCGCCCTCGCGCTGCCGCACCTCGCCGACTCCGACCTGCGTCCCGTCGGCGGCGACGCGCTGCCCGTGCGGGACGGGTCGGCGCCGCTGTCGGTGCTCGGGCCGGGCACCGGGCTGGGCGTCGCGGGCCTGATCCCCACGCCCGCCGGCTGGGTGCCGCTGCCCGGCGAGGGCGGCCAGGTCGACATCCCCGCCGGCACCGACCGCGAGGTCGAGGTCATGCGGATGTTGCGCGCCGAGCAGGGCGCGGCCAACGCCGAGTTCCTGCTGTCCGGCGACGGGCTGGCGCGGCTCTACCGGTTCCTGGGGATGATCCACGGCATCCGGGTCGAGCCGCTGACCGCCGCCGAGATCTGCGTGCGCCGCGACGAGCTGTGCGTCGAGACGATCGAGACGTTCTGCGGGCTGCTGGGCGCGTTCGCCGGGAACGCGGCGCTCACGCTCGGCGCGCGCGGCGGCGTCTACCTGGGCGGGGGCATCCTGCCGCGCATCGCCGACGTGCTCGCGTCCAGCGAGTTCCGGCGTCGCTTCGACGCCAAGCCGCGGGTGGAGGAGTACGTTCGAGCCATCCCGACCGCGCTGATCGTCCATCCCAACCCCGCGCTGGTCGGGGCCACCGCCCGCCTGACCCAGACGCTCTCGCCGACGCCCTTGGAGCTCGTGTGAACGCAGACCAGCTGCTGGACCTCGCCCCGGTCATCCCCGTCGTCGTGCTCGACGACGCAGGCACCGCCGTGCCGCTGGCGCGCGCTCTCGTGGCGGGCGGCCTGCCGGTCATCGAGGTCACGCTCCGGACGTCCGCCGCGCTGCCCGCGATCGAGCGGATCGTCGCCGAGGTGCCGGACGCGATCGTCGGCGCCGGCACGGTGGTCCGGCCGCGGGACGCCGAACGCGCCGCGGCGGCCGGGTCGAAGTTCCTGGTCAGCCCCGGGTGCACGGCCACCCTGCGGGAGGCGATGACCGGCACCGGCCTGCCGTTCCTGCCCGGCGTCTCGTCGGCGTCGGAGGCGATCGCGCTGCTGGAGCACGACGTCACGGCGATGAAGTTCTTCCCGGCCGAGGCGGCCGGCGGCCTGCCCTACCTGAAGTCGCTCGGCGGGCCGCTGCCGCAGATCCGCTTCTGCCCGACGGGCGGCATCACGGCCGACACCGCGGCCCGCTACCTGCGCCTGCCGAACGTGGGCTGCGTCGGCGGCACCTGGCTGACGCCCGCCGACGCCGTCCGGGCGCAGGCCTGGGACCGCGTCGAGGCCCTGGCCAAGGACGCCGCCGCGCTGAAGGCTCCCTGACCGGCGCGACCGCCCCGGGGCGGCACTGAGCTGCGGCGGGTCGGGCCATCGAGTTGGCGCCCGGCGGACCGGCCCGCCGCATGTCCCTTTCCGAGGGGGTCCCGCCTCGATCACGCCTCGACCGCTGATCGGCTCGTGCCCGATAGTTGGGGGCGGAACAGCCGAGGGCGGAGGCGGTCGCATGGGCGAGACGGTGGTGCGCGGCGGGCGGATCTGGCGCGGTCCGGGGCAGGGCCTGGAGACGGCCGACGTCCTGGTGCGGGACGGCGTGATCGCCGAGGTCGGGCCCGGCCTGGACGCGGCGGACGGCGCGGCGCGCATCGACGTCGCGGGCCGGATCGTGCTGCCCGGCCTGGTGGAGTCGCACTGCCATCTCGACAAGACGCTCTACGGCGGCCCGTGGGTGCCGCACTCGGCCGGCGAGCCGCTGGCCGAGCGCATCGCCAACGACCGGGACCGGCGCGGCGAGCTGGGCATCCCCGACGTCGACCGGATCACCGCGCTGCTGGAGCGCATGGTCGCGTCCGGGACGTCGTACGTGCGGACGCACACCGACGTCGACCCCGAGGCCGGGCTGCGCGGCGTCGAGGCCGTACGGGCCGCGGCGGAACGGCTGGAGGGCCGGATCACCGTCGAGCAGGTCGCGTTCCCGCAGCACGGCGTGCTGGTCAACCCGGGCACGGCCGAGCTGCTGGAGGAGGCGCTCAAGGGCGGGGTGCGGACCCTCGGCGGCATCGACCCGGCCGGCTTCGACCGCGACCCGGTCGGCCAGCTCGACCTGCTCTTCGAGCTCGCCGCGCGGTACGGCGCGGGGATCGATGTCCACCTGCACGACGGCGGCACGCTCGGCGCGTTCGAGTTCGAGCTCATCATCGAGCGCACCGAGGCGGCCGGGCTGGGCGGCCGGGTCGCCATCAGCCACGGGTACGCGCTGCCGCAGATCGACGCGGCCCACCGCGAGCGGCTGGTCGAACGGCTCGCCGCGGCGGGCGTCTCGCTGGTCACCGGCGCCGTCTACGACTTCCCGGTGCCGCCGGTCAAGCGGCTGCGCGCCGCCGGGGCGAACGTGGCCTGCGGGCACGACGGCATCCGCGACCTGTGGGGTCCGTTCGGCAGCGGCGACATGCTGGAGCGGGCGATGCACCTGGCCTACCGCAGCACCTTCAGGCGGGACGAGGACATCGAGCTGGCGCTGGAGGCGGCCACCTTCGGCGGTGCCCGGCTGCTCGGGCTGCCCGCGTACGGGATCGTGCCCGGCGCCCCGGCCGACCTGGTGGCCGTCGACGCCGAGACGCCGGCGGCCGCGGTCGTCACCCACCCGCCGCGCGAGCTGGTGATGACCGGCGGCCGGGTGGTGGTCCGCGACGGCGAGCCCGTCGCCTAGCCACCACGGCGCCCGGCACCCCTTCCGTCAGGTCGTCCTGATCGCGTCCAGGACGTCGAGGCGCGCGGCCCGGCGGGCGGGCCAGGCGGCGGCGAGCACGCCGATGCCCGCCGCGGCCAGCACGTAGAGGCCGAGCCTGCCGAACGGGACCGCGAGCGTGGTCACGCCCTCCGCGGCCATGGCGTCCTGCACGGCGACGCCGAAGACCAGCCCGATGCCGAGGCCCAGCACGGCGCCGAACACCGAGATGATCACCGCCTCGTAGCGGATCATCCGGCGCAGCTGCCGGCGGTCCAGCCCGACCGCGCGCAGCAGGCCGATCTCGCGGGTGCGCTCGACGACCGACAGCGCGAGCGTGTTGACGATGCCCAGCGCCGCGATGAGGACCGACAACACCAGCAGCGCCAGGATCAGCTGGAGGAACAGGTCGATGTCCCCGGCCGCCGCCTTCTTGATCTCGGCCCTGTCCTGGAGCTCGACGTTGGGCCAGGGGGCGAGCGCGGCCTCGATGCCGGCCCGGTCGCCGCCGACGAGCTCGATGGCGTCGAGCGCGCGGTCGGGGGCGTGCGGCAGGTAGGCGGCCTCGTCGATGACGATTCCCGGGACGACGGCGGCGATCGACACGACGTCCTGGAAGATCCCCGCGACGCGGAAGGTGGCCTTCCTCCCGTCCTGGAACTCGCCCGGGAGCGCCGTTCCCACCCGCCACCCGTTGGCGTCGGCGAGCGTCCTGCCGACCAGGAGGTCGGTGCCGTGCACGTCGGCGCGGCCCGCCTCGAGCCGGAGGCGCAGGTGCGCGGCGAGCCGCGCGGGGGAGGCCGCGGTCGCGGTCCGGACCTCGCCGCCCAACCGGAAGCGCGCCGTGCGCGTCGCGACCACGCCCCGCACGCCCGGCACCCGTTCGACGGCGGCGAGCGTCTCCGGGCCGACCGGGGTCACCGCGCTGCGGCCGGTGATCCGGTAGTCCGCCGTGAGGCCCGCCTCCAGTTGCCGGTTCACGGTGGTGGACATCGACTGGGTGAGCACCGTGACGGTGCCGATCAGCGCCAGCCCGATCATCAGCGCGGACGCGGTGGCCGCGGTCTGCCGCGGGTCGCGCAGCGCGTTGCGGCGGCCGAGCGCGCCGACCGCGCCGCCGAACCGGGCGAACGGCCAGCCCAGCAGCCATGTCAGCGGCCTGCTGAGGAGCGGGCTCAGCACGGTGACGCCCACGAAGAGCACCATCGCGCCGCCGCCCGCGAGGGAGAGCGCGGTCCTGCCGTCGGCGACCGTTCCGGCGATCATCGCGGCCGCGCCGCCCGCCAGCGCGGCACCGCCGGCGACGGCCCGCAGGCGCAGCGAGCGGGGAGCCGGCGCCGCGTCGGCGCGCAGGGCGGCCACGGGCGGGACACGTCCCGCGCGCCGGGCCGGAACGTAGGCGGCGGCCAGCGTGACCGGCACGCCCACCGCGTACGACGCGATCAGAGCCGCGGGCGGAAGGACCAGCCTCCCGAGCGGGAACTCCTCGCCCGCCGCCAGCGACATCAGCCGGCCGAGCCCGACGGCCAGCCCGGCGCCCGCCACCAGGCCCAGCGTCGAGCCCACCAGCCCGACCCCGGCGGCCTCGCCCAGCACCGCCCGCGTGACCTGCGCGCGCGAGACGCCGACCGCGCGCAGCAGCGCCATCTCCCGGGTGCGCTGCGCGACGAGCATCGAGAAGGTGTTGAAGATGATGAACGAACCCACGAACACCGCGATCACGGCGAACACCATCAGCACCGTGCGCAACATCGCCAGGATCTCCTTCAGCGGCGCGGCGACCTCGTCCACGGCGTCCGCCCCGGTGATCGCCTCGTACCCGGGCGGCAGCACGGCGGCGACCGCGTCGCGCAGCCGTTCCTGGCCGACGCCGTCCGCGCCGTGCACGGTGATCTGCGTGTAGCCGGGCTTCTCCATCAGCAGCCTCTGCGCGGTGGCGGGCTGGAACGCCGTCACCGTGAACGCGCTGGACAGGGGGCCGTCGCCGTACCGGAAGATCCCGGCGAGCCGGAACGTGCGGCGTCCCGACGACAGCGCCACCGGCACGTGGTCGCCGACCTCGTACCCGGAGGCCCGCGCCGTCGTCTCGTCGATCGCGATCTCGCCGGGCGCGCCGGGCGCGGCACCGGCGGTGAGGCGCATCAGCGACAGGTCGGGGTCGGCGTACCAGCCCGTCCCGACCTGCGGCTCCGGGCCGACGACGCGTCCCTCGCGGTCCAGCACGGCGGCGAAGCCGTCGACCACGCCGTGCGCCTTGGCGACCCCGCCGGCCCGGCGCACCGACTCCAGCAGCGACGGCGGCAGCGGCCGGCCGGGGGCGCGCGATCCGAGGGGGTCGTCGAACGCCTTCTGCGAGCGCACCAGGGTGTCGGTGCCGTGGCCGAGCTCGGTGAACGCCCGGTCGAACCTGCGGTCCAGGGTGGCCGAGAAGATCAGCGTCCCGGACACGAACGCGACCCCGGCGACCACCGCGATCGCCGTCAGGAACAGCCGAGCCCGGTGCGCGACCAGGCTCCGCAGCGTCAGCTTCACCATCATGGGTCGATTCGAGCCCGCGGCCGTGCCCCGGCGGGAGCGCGCATCGGATGGACCCGCACCGACGCACGTCGCGTCCGGTCCCTACTTTCGTAGGGTGGCGGCGCCCGCGCGGATGCGTACGGTGTTGGTGTGCACGTCCCCAGCCTCCCGGCCCGGCCGGTCCGCGCCGTCGTCTCCGACGCCATCGTCGTGGCGCTCGGCGTCGGGGGCTGCCTGCTGACGACCCTGGACGAGCGGACGTTGCTGCGGTCCTTCCACGGCGCCACCACGGTCGTGCTCGCGCTCACCGGGCTCGCGCTGGTGTTCCGGCGCAGGGCCCCGCTCACCGTCGCGTGGATCACCACCGGCGTCGCCCTGGTACTGCTGGCCGTCGAGACCGCCGCGCCGGGCACGCTCCTGCACCAGACCGGCGTGATCGACGTCGAGAGCATGGCGTTGTGGCCGCCGACGGCGATGTTCGCCGCGTACGCCGTCACCGCGTTCCCCCAGGCGCACCGGCCGTCCTGGCTGCGCGCGCTGCCGATCGTCACGCTCAGCGCCGCGTTGTGGCTCACCCCGAACGTGATCCCCGACGCCGCGGTGCGCATGGTCTCCGGCCAGGAGCAGCAGACCATGACCGACAGCGCGATGATCTTCCGGAGCACGGTGGTGGTCGTGGGCGCCGCGCTGCTCGGCATGTACGTCTCGGCCCGCCGCCGCGTGCTCGACGCGCTGCGGGAACGGGCCGAGCGCGCCGAGCGGGAGCAGCACCTGCTCGCCGAGCAGGCGCGCGCCGACGAACGGGCCCGGCTCGCCGCCGAGATGCACGACGTCGTCGCGCACCGCGTCACGCTGATGGTGTTGCAGGCCGGTGCCCTGCGCGTCCGCACCCGCGACCCCGAGACCAGGGAGGCCGCGGAGGAGATGCGCGGCACCGGGGCCAAGGCTCTGGAGGAGCTGCGCGACGTGATCGGCCTGCTCCGCCGCACCGACGAGGGGCGCGACGACGGCGAGACGCACGGCCCGCTGCCGGACCTGTCCACGCTCATCGCCGAGTCGGGGTCGATCGGCGTCCCGGTCGACCTGGCCGAGGAGGGCGACCCGCCGCTGGCCTCCCCGGTCGTCGGCCGCACCGCGTACCGGATCGTCCAGGAGGCGCTCACCAACGTCCGCAAGCACGCGCCCGGCGCGCGCGTCCGCGTGGAGGTCCGCTACCGCACCGACGGGGTGCGCCTCACCGTCCTCAACTCCGCGCCCGACGGCGTCCCGGACCCGGGCCTGGTGGCCTCGGGCTCGGGCGCGGGGCTGAGCGGCCTGGGCCGGCGGGTGGCGCTGATCGGCGGCAGCTTCCGGTCCGGGCCCACGGCCGACGGCGGCTTCGAGATCGATGCGTCCCTGCCCGCCTTCGTCCCCACCCCGGCGCCCGCACCGGAGCCCGCATCGACGCCCGCGCCGGAGCCCACGCCGACATGATCCGCGTGCTGCTGGTCGACGACGAGCGCATGGTCTGCGCGCACCTGCGCACCATCCTCGGCGGCGCCGACGACATCGAGGTGGTGGACGAGGCCTACGACGGGGCCGCCGCCGTCGAGTCGGTGCTGCGCCACCGTCCCGGCGTGGTGCTCATGGACCTGCGCATGCCCGGCGTGGACGGCCTGACCGCCATCGAGCGCATCGCCGAGCTGGAACGGCCGCCCGCCGTCGTCGCCCTCACCACGTTCGACGCCGACCACTACGTGATCAAGGCGTTGCGCGCCGGGGCCGCGGGCTTCCTGCTGAAGTCCACGCCGCCCGAGGACCTGGTCGAGCTGGTCCGGGTCGCCGCCGACGGCCACACCGTGATGTCGGCCGCCGCCACCCGCCGCCTGGTCGCCTCCGCCGCCGGGCGTTCCCTCGAACGGGACCGGCACCGCGCCCGCATCGATGACCTGACCGAACGGGAGACCGAGGTCCTCGCCTGCCTCGGCGAGGGCCTGTCCAACGCCCAGATCGCCGCCCGCCTCCATCTCAGCGAGGCCACCGTCAAGGGGTACGTGTCGCGGCTGCTCGACAAGCTCGGCTGCGCCAACCGCACCCAGGCCGGTCTCCTGGCGCACGAAGCGGGTCTGTGACACCGCGTTTCCGGCACATCGGTCGTCGGCGTAGTCATATCTGCACTGTCTGTTATCCCTGCCGGTGGCAGGGGTAGAACCGGCCTGACATTCCTGCCCCCCACGTCGACACAGGAAGGTTGGGCCCTCCATGACCCTCGCCGACGAGCGGTCCCAGGCCAGGCAGACCGTGACCGGTGCGGTCCGCTCCGCGCGCGGCGCCGTGCGGAGACTCGTCGAGGCGCCGGGTTTCCAATACTCGGTCACCGTGCTGATCCTGCTGAACGCGGTATCGCTGGGGCTGGACACGATGCCGGCGGTCACCCGCGAGTTCGGGGTCTGGCTGGAGACCTTCGACCACGCCGCGATCCTGGTCTTCACGGTGGAGCTGGCGCTGCGCGCCTTCGGCTGCGGGCGCGACTTCCTGCGCGACCCCTGGGGCGTCTTCGACATCGTGGTGGTGGGCGTCGCGCTGATGCCGAGCGCGGGCGGCCTGTCGGTGCTGCGGGCGCTGCGCATCCTGCGGATCCTGCGCCTGATCTCGGTGGTGCCGAGCCTGCGCCGGGTGGTCGGCGCGCTGCTCGGCGCGCTGCCCGGGATGGCCTCGATCTCCGGGCTGCTGGTGCTGGTCCTCTACGTGGCCGGCGTGATGGCGACGCAGATGTTCGGCACGGCGATGCCGGACGCCTTCGGCAGTCTCGGCCGCTCGTTGTTCACGCTGTTCCAGATCATGACCGGCGACGGCTGGTCGGACGTGGCGCGTGAGGTGATGCGCGAGCAGCCGTTCGCCTGGCTGTTCTTCGTCATCTACATCCTGGTGTCGACGTTCGCGGTGCTGAACCTCTTCATGGCGGTCGTGGTGAACGCCATGGAGTCGCAGATCTCCGGCGAGGTCGCCGAGGACCTCGAGCGGGCGCGGGAGGAGGGGCGGCGCCGCGACACCGAGACGCTCGCCGCGATCCGGGCGCTCGGCGCCGAGGTCGCCGCGATGCGCGCCGACCTCGGCCGGGCGGGCCCCCGCGACACCCCCTAGCAGCGCGCCCGGCCGGCGGCGCGAGCGGGCGGCGGGCGCGCGACCGTCCGTTCAGCGGGCGGCTCAGGGGCGGCGCGGCGGCGGCGCAGCGGGCGGTGCAGCACGCGGCTCAGTGGGCGGCGAGTGCGCGGGCCACCGACTCGGCGAGCCGGGCGGCGTCGGCGACGCAGCGGTAGTCGACGTTGTCGGGGGTGTCGGTGGGCAGATGGTAGTTGGGGATGAGCCGCTGGTCGTCGAGGGAGACCAGGCAGGCGGTCGGGTAGCCGTGCCGGTGCGGCACCACGGCGTCGGTGCTGGCGCGCGAGCGCATGCCGCGCTGCACCGCGATGCCCTGCTCGACGGCGCAGCGGGCGATCAGGTCGCCGAACGCGGTGTCGTAGGGCTCCATGCGCAGCGGGCCCTCGGCGTCCAGCAGGACGAGGTTGCCCGAGCCGACGGTGTCGAGGTTGAGGAACCAGGTCGTCTCGCGGGGCAGGTCGGGGAAGCGGGCGTGGGCGAAGCCGCGCACGCCCTCCTGGAGGGCCTCCTCGGCCCCGGCGGAGAAGAGGATCACGCGCAGGCCGGGGATGGGGCGGCGGGCCAGCGACTCGGCGAGCGCGACCAGCACGGCGACGCCGCTGAGGTTGTCGTTGGCGCCGGGCACGGCGGTGCGGGAGCCGATGTCGGCCATGGCCAGCGTGGTCAGGGCGCTGACGGCCGTTCCGGTACGGCGCAGGGCGCGGGAGCGCACGGCGCCGCCCAGGGCGATGAGCGCGGGGCCCGCGACGACCGGCCACCACAGCGGAGGGTTCTCCGTCATGCGTTCGACCAGGTGGGGGTAGCGGGCGGCGAACCAGCGGGAGACCGTCTGGTCGAAGACCGCGCCGGTCGGAGCGGCGTCGTGGTGCGCCATGACGACGAGAGTGCGGTGCGCCTCGCGGTGCGCCTCGCGGTGTGCCGCGCGGGGCGGGGTGAGCTCGGCGACGACGTTGCACGCGGTGCGCCGCGGGCTGAGGACCGTGCGGGCCAGCTGGCGGCCGTAGGAGACCTCGTCGGCCAGCGCGGCGGTGAGGGCGGCCGCGGCCGCGGCGCCGGTCCTGGGGAAACGGCCGGCGGCCAGGCCGGTGACCGTGGCGAGGCCGGTGAGGGCGCCCACGGGCCAGGCGTACGAGCCGTACGCGGGGACCTCCTGGACCTCGGCGGAGTGACCGAGCCCGTTGAGCCGGTCGGAGATCAGGTGCGCCGCCTCGCGCTCGCCGGGCGAGCAGGGCGGCCGGTGCACGGCGGCGAGGCGCTCGACGGTGGCGCGCAGCGACGCCTCGGAGGGGCGCGTCACCGGTGAGACCGGGTGGAGGAACCGCTCGGACGTCATGGACGAGACGGTGTCACGCCGCCGCGGCCCGGTCCAGCGACGTTCGGGTGGCCGCGGGACCACGTTCGGGGGCCGTGGTCCCGCGGCCGGCTCACCGGCGGTGCGCGCGGTGCCCGGCGGCCAGCATGACCGCGCGGACGATCCAGACGAGCAGCGCGAGCTGGAACACCGCGAAGAACGCGGTGGCCGGGCCCGCGGTGAACGCGAGGGCGAAGAACACCACCAGCATGAGCGGGAACATCGGGAACCCGGGGCGATGGTGGCGCCGGGCGGCGTGCCGGTGCGCGTGCGCCCAGGACGGGTGCCCCGCGTGCGGCCCTCCGTACGGCGCCGCCCAGGGCGGGTGCCCCCGATGGGCACGCCCGCTCGGCCGCACCGGCTCGAGGCCGCTGTCGCCGGGCAGGTCGCGCACGACGGTGCGCAGGTCGCCCTGGGTCTTGGCGGTGAGCGCGGAGTCCAGGCGTTCGCCGAGCTCGGCCTGGTCGAGCCGTCCCGCCGCGAAGTGGTCGTGCAGGGCGGAGGTCACCGCGTCACGCTCGGCGTCGCCGATGCGGATCTCGTCGGGCCGCATGGGGCCTACTCCTCGGTGTCGGGGGTCGGGTCGTCGTCCTCGGCGAGGATGCGGTAGAGCCTGCGCCGCGTCTCGTTGAGGACGTCCTTGGCCTGGGCGACCTGCTCCGGCGAGCCGGAGTGGACGATCTGCATGACCGCGGCCCCCGTCTGCGCGGCCTGCTTGAACAGGTCGGGCACGCCCTCGCCGAAGTCGGGGGTCATCTCCGCCCAGGGCTCGCCGAGCTCGTCGGCGTGCTCCTCCACGTGGGCGCGCCCCTCGTCGGTGAGGTGGAACGTCTTGCGCCCCTCGCCCTCCTCGCCGCGGATGAGGCCCTCGTCGGCGAGCTGCTGGAGCGCCGGGTAGACGGCGCCGGGGCTGGGCTTCCAGGCGCCGTGACTGCGTTCGTTGATCTCCTGGATGATCTGGTAGCCGTTGCGGGGCGCCTCCGCGAGGAGGACCAGGATCGCGGCGCGCACGTTGCCCTTGCGCGCCTTGGGGCCACGGGCCCAGGGCGGGCCGCCGCGTCCCCACGGGCCGCGACCGCCGCCGGGCGGGCCCCAGGGGCCCGGGCCGCCGCCGAAGAGGAAACCGAATTCGGACATGCCGTGCCTGCTCCAAGGTCCGCAGCCGGGGCCGCGTCCGTGTCCGTGTCCGTGGTGATGGTGCCGGGCCGCGTGCGTCGCGGCCTTGGCGCCGAGAGCCGCCGCCACGAAGGCCCATCGCAGATCGGGCCCGTGCTGCGTCGAGCTCATGTTCTTCACCGCCTTCCGAGATCTTTCTTAGATCTCTCGCGATACGACAACGATATATCGAAGACGGTTCGTTGGGCCAGATGGTTCCCGGCGGTGGTCCGCGGGTGCGCGCGGCCCGGGGATGAAGATCGACCTACTTGCAGGTAGCTTGATATCGAGATAAATCGGCGATAGCTTGACGTCGAGAGAAATCCTGACGAAGTTAGGCGGACCTGAGTCCTGAGCAGGGTTTGGACTAGGGCAGGATTCATAGGGGATAACCCAGCCCTGGACCTCGTGGCGCGACGCACGCGATCGCGCCGAGCGGCGCCGGGAGCGACAGGCCGACAGCCAGAAACGAACGCCGTGCGCTCACGTCTCGGACCGGACGCGCGGTGTTGACGGAGGAGGAGTCCGTGTCCGCGAACAGCTTCGGCAGCCGTAACACGCTGCAGGTGGGCGACAAGTCGTACGAGATCTACCGGCTGGACGCCGTCGAGGGCTCGGCCCGACTCCCGTACAGCCTCAAGGTGCTGCTGGAGAACCTCCTGCGCACCGAGGACGGCGCCAACGTCACCGCCGACCACATCCGCACCCTCGCCGGCTGGGACGCCAACGCCCAGCCGAGCCACGAGATCCAGTTCACCCCGGCCCGCGTGATCATGCAGGACTTCACCGGCGTGCCGTGCGTGGTCGACCTGGCCACCATGCGCGAGGCCGTGCGCGACCTGGGCGGCGACCCGACCAGGATCAACCCGCTGGCGCCGGCCGAGATGGTCATCGACCACTCCGTCATCGTCGACTACTTCGGCTCGCCGGACGCGTTCGAGCGCAACGTCCAGGTGGAGTACGAGCGCAACAAGGAGCGCTACCAGTTCCTGCGCTGGGGCCAGACCGCGTTCGACCAGTTCAAGGTCGTTCCTCCGGGTACCGGCATCGTCCACCAGGTCAACATCGAGCACCTGGCCCGCGTCGTCTTCGACCGCGACGGCGTCGCCTACCCCGACTCCTGCGTGGGCACCGACTCCCACACCACCATGGAGAACGGCATCGGCGTCCTCGGCTGGGGCGTCGGCGGCATCGAGGCCGAGGCGGCCATGCTCGGCCAGCCCATCTCGATGCTCATCCCGCGCGTCGTCGGCTTCAAGCTGACCGGCGAGCTGCACCCCGGCACCACCGCCACCGACCTGGTGCTCACCATCACCGAGATGTTGCGCAAGCACGGCGTCGTCGGCAAGTTCGTCGAGTTCTACGGCGAGGGCGTGGCCGCGCTGCCGCTGGCCAACCGCGCCACCATCGGCAACATGAGCCCCGAGTTCGGCTCCACCTGCGCGATCTTCCCGATCGACGGCGAGACCCTGTCCTACCTGCGCCTCACCGGCCGCGACGAGGAGCAGATCGCCCTGGTCGAGGCGTACGCCAAGGAGCAGGGCATGTGGCTCGACCCGTCGGTCGAGCCGGAGTTCTCCGAGTACCTCGAGCTCGACCTCGCCACCGTCGTGCCGTCGCTGGCCGGCCCCAAGCGCCCGCAGGACCGCATCGCGCTGTCGGCCGCCAAGGAGACCTGGCGCCGCGACGTGCAGAACTACGTCAAGGACGGCGACGAGTCCGGCATCGAGTCCTTCCCGGCCTCCGACGCCCCGGCGCAGACCGCCGAGAACGGCGACCGCCCGCACCGCCGCTCCACGGTGAAGATGGACGACGGCTCCACGTTCGAGATCGACCACGGCATCGTGGCCGTCGCCGCCATCACCTCCTGCACCAACACCTCCAACCCGTACGTCATGGTCGGCGCGGGCCTGCTCGCCAAGAAGGCGGTGGAGAAGGGCCTCACCCGCAAGCCGTGGGTCAAGACCTCGCTCGCGCCCGGCTCCCAGGCCGTCACCGACTACCTCGAGCGCGCGGGCCTCACCCCGTACCTCGACAAGATCGGTTACAACCTGGTCGGCTACGGCTGCACCACCTGCATCGGCAACACCGGCCCGCTGCAGCCGGAGATCTCCAAGGTCATCAACGACAACGACCTGGCCGTCACCGCCGTGCTGTCGGGCAACCGCAACTTCGAGGGCCGCATCAGCCCCGACGTCAAGATGAACTACCTCGCCTCGCCGCCGCTGGTCATCGCGTACGCGCTGGCGGGCACGATGGACATCGACATCCTCAACGACGCGATCGGCGAGGGCTCCGACGGGCAGCCGGTCTACCTCAGGGACCTCTGGCCCGAGCCGGACGAGGTCGCCGAGATCGTCAACTCCTCCATCGGCCAGGAGATGTACGTCCGCAACTACGCCGACGTCTTCAAGGGCGACGACCGCTGGCGCGGCCTCGACATCCCGACCGGCAACACCTTCGAGTGGGACCCGGACTCCACGTACGTGCGCAAGGCCCCCTACTTCGAGGGCATGGAGACGGAGCCCGCGCCGGTCACCGACGTCCACGGCGCCCGGGTGCTGGCCAAGCTGGGCGACTCGGTCACCACCGACCACGTCTCCCCGGCCGGCTCCATCAAGGTCGGCACGCCCGCGGCGCAGTACCTGGAGGAGCACGGCGTCGCGGTCAAGGACTTCAACAGCTACGGCTCCCGCCGCGGCAACCACGAGGTCATGATCCGCGGCACGTTCGCCAACATCCGGCTGCGCAACCAGCTGCTCGACGACGTGGAGGGCGGCTACACCCGCGACTTCACCCAGGACGGCGCGCCGCAGTCGTTCATCTACGACGCCGCGCAGAACTACGCCGCCCAGGGCACCCCGCTCGTCGTGATCGCGGGCAAGGAGTACGGCTCCGGCTCGTCCCGCGACTGGGCCGCCAAGGGCACCGCGCTCCTCGGCGTCCGCGCCGTCATCGCCGAGTCGTACGAGCGGATCCACCGCTCCAACCTCATCGGCATGGGCGTCCTGCCGCTCCAGTTCAAGGACGGCGACAACGCCGCGACCCTCGGCCTCACCGGCACCGAGACCTTCGACATCACCGGCGTCGAGGCGCTCAACGAGGGCGGCGTCCCGTCCGAGGTCACGGTGAAGGCGGACGGCAAGGAGTTCCAGGCCGTCGTCCGCATCGACACCCCGGGCGAGGCCGACTACTACCGCAACGGCGGCATCATGCAGTACGTCCTCCGCAACCTGCTGCGCAAGTAAGACCCGCACGCAGAAAGGGCCGCCTCCGGCATGGAGGCGGCCCTTTCGCCGTTCGCGGACGTCCTCAGCCCCTGGCGAGGCTGAGTCCGCCGTTCACCTCGATCACCTGACCGGTCACGAAGCCGTTGGCGGCGGCCATCAACACCGCCTGGGCGACGTCCTCGGGGCGGCCGACCCGGCCCACCGGCAACCCGGCCGCGTGCTCGGCGAACATCGCCGCCCGCTGCTCGGCGGGCAGGGCGTCCCACCAGGGAGTGTCGATCACGCCGGGCGAGACGGCATTGATCCGCAACGGCGCCAGCTCGGTGGCGAGCGGCGGGACGGCCGCCTCCAGGGCGCCGTTGATCGCCGCCAGTCCCGCCGTCCCCGGCAGGGCCGCCCGGGCCGACGACGCGGTGACGAAGGTGACCGAGCCCGTCAGCCGGGGCAACGCGGCCTGAACGATCCGCAGGTGCGGCCACACCTTGGCCTCGAATCCGCCCCGCACCTCGTCGAGGTCCAGCGTGGCGAACGGGCCGGCGCCCGCACCGCCGCTCAGCGCGAGCACGAGGTGGTCGTACGAGGCGTCCTCGGCGAAGAAC
This sequence comes from Spirillospora sp. NPDC047279, assembly GCF_040643285.1. Classification (NCBI taxonomy): domain Bacteria; kingdom Bacillati; phylum Actinomycetota; class Actinomycetes; order Streptosporangiales; family Thermomonosporaceae; genus Spirillospora; species Spirillospora sp. NPDC047279. The sequence continues at coordinate 483,591 of NZ_JBEYUA010000006.1, read as the reverse complement.
GCCGTCACCTCCTCCGCCGAGGCTCCGTCCAGCCGGCGGGCCGTGACCTTGCCGCCGATCCGCTGGACGGCCTCGGCGAGACGGGTCTCGTCGCGGCCGGTGATCACCACGTCGTCGCCGCGCTCGGCGAACGCCCGCGCGACCGCCTCGCCGATGCCCGAACTGCCGCCCATGACCAGTGCACGTTCCATGAGAGCTCCTATTGTCGAGACTTTCCGTCTCGACAAGTATTGCCGAGACCTACAGTCTCGTCAAACGGCTACGATGGGGCCATGCCGAACGAGGAGAGCCGCCGGCCGCACACCGGACGGCGTCGCAACGAGGAGGCCCGGCGCGCCATCCTCGACGCCGCCGTGGAGCTGATCGGGCGCGACGAGGGCCCGGTCACGATCGACACGATCGCGGCCGCCGCCGGCGTGGGAAAGCAGACGATCTACCGCTGGTGGCCCTCGAAGGGCGCGGTGTTGCTGGAGGCGATGGCCGAGCGGGCCACCGCCGACGTGCCGGTGACCGACACCGGCTCACTCGCGGGCGACCTCGACGCGTTCCTCCTGGCGACCTTCCGCTCGGCGGGCACCGGCCGGACCGCCCCGCTGCTGCGCATGGTGATGGCCGAGGCGCAGCGGGACGAGCAGGTGGCCGAGGTGATGCGCGACTTCATCGCCAAGCGGCGTGCGGCGCTGCGGGGAGTCCTGGAGCGCGCCGGGGGACGGGGTGAGATCCGCGCGGACGCCGATCTGGACCTCATGGTCGACCAGGCCTTCGGCGTGCTCTGGTATCGCATCCTCATCGGCCACGCGCCGTTGGGCGAGAACGAGGCGCGCGAGCTGGGCCGCTCCCTGGTCATCCAGTCGCGGCCCTAGCCAGGCCCGCGAAGGGGCGATCCCCTACCGGAAATGAGGGGATGTAGCGTTCCACACCGATATGCCGGAACTCGACTTTCTCCTGGTGGCGGGTCTCGCCGCGTTCGTGGGCGCCATCGTCCAGGGCAGCGTGGGGCTGGGCGTCGGCCTGGTGGCCGCGCCGATCGTCACCATGATGTTCCCGTCCCTGATGCCGGGATCGATCCTCGTGGTGGCCACCGTGCTGCCGCTGGCGACCCTCTCCCGCGAGCTCAAGAGCGCCGATCTGCGCGGCCTCGGCTGGGCGTTCGGCGGGCGAGTGGCGGGCACCCCCGTCGGCGTGTGGGTGGTGGCCACCTTCCCGGCCCGCGCGCTGGGCGTCCTGGTCGGGGGAGTGGTGCTGGCGGCGCTGGCGTTGACGGCCTGGTCGGCGCGGGTGCCGCGCAATCCGGGCACGCTCGCCACCGCCGGGCTGATCGCCGGGGCCACCGGCACCGCGTCGTCGATCGGCGGCCCGCCGCTGGCGCTGCTCTACCAGCGCGAGAGCGGCCCTCGCGTCCGTGCCACCCTCGCGGTCTTCTTCACGATCGGCGCGCTGCTCTCGCTGATCACGCTGGCGGCGGTCGGCCAGCTCCCGGCCCGGCAGGTGACCGCGGGCCTGGCCCTCACCCCGTTCGTGTTCCTGGGCTTCCTGATGGCCGGGCCGCTGCGCCGCTACCTGGACGAGGGCCGGATGCGCGCCGGCATCCTGGTCGTGGTCGGGGTGTCCGCGGTGAGCCTCATCGTGCGCAGCTTGGTCTGACCCGTGCGCAGCTTGGTCTGACCCGTGCGCAGCTTGGTCTGACCCGTGCGTAGCCTGATCTGATGCGCCCCACCAAGGCCGACCTCGAGGCCGCCCGCGACCGCGTGCTCGGCGACGTGCTCCCGGCCTCGCGGGTGTTGTTCTGCGGCATCAACCCCGGCCTCTACTCGGCCGCCACCGGGCACCACTTCGCCCGTCCGGGCAACCGCTTCTGGCCCGCGCTCCACCGCTCGGGCTTCACCGACCGGCTGCTGGACCCGTCCGAGCAGGATCTGCTGCCCTCGGTCGGGCTGGGCATCACCAACATCGTGCCGCGCACCACCGCGCGGGCGGACGAGCTCACCGCCGGGGAGCTGAAGGAGGGCGGTGAACGCCTGCGCGGGCTCGTCGAGAGGCAGCGCCCGGCCTATCTGGCCGTCGCCGGGGTCACCGCCTACCGCACGGCCTTCGGACGGCCCCGTGCCCAGATCGGGCCGCAGGACGACACGATCGGCCCGTCCCGCATCTGGGTTTTGCCGAACCCCAGCGGCCTGAACGCGAGCTGGCAGCTGGACCGGCTCGCCGCGGAGTTCGCCCGGCTGCGCACCGCCGCGGACGCCCTCACGGGCCCGTCCCAGCCGGCACGCGAGCGCACCACCTGAGCGTGGCGTGCCCGGGTCGCTATACCCGGGGGACGGCGCGCGCGGCCTCGGCGTCGAGCATGGACTGGACCTCGATGAGGAGCGTCGGCTTCGGCTCCCAGAGGTCGGGACGGCCGAGCGCGACGATGGGGCGGGGGAGGGCCCGCACGTTCGACAGGCGCCAGTGGTAGACGCCCGGGTCGGCCCACGGGCCGCAGTCGCAGGGCAGGTCGCGGGAGGCCGCGGCGCAGACGTCGGCCAGCTCGGCGGTGGCGATCACGGCGCCGATCGTGGCGAGCGGGTCGCGCGAGTCCCAGCCGGCGGCCTGGATGCCGGGCGAGTCGCAGGCCTTGAGGTCGACGCGCATGGAGGCGTGGATCAGCAGCGGACCGCGGTAGGCGGTGGGCAGGCCCTGGTTGAAGACGTCCTTGACGCCTCGCGCGATCGCGAAGGCCCAGGGTTGCTGAACGCTGATCGCCTGCACGCGGTCACCTCTCCTCGCCTGTCCTCTATCTTCACCCGGCCGGTCGAACCGTGGTGCCCGGAATGGCGCGGAGTATCCGTCTCCGCCGGAGCGATCCCCACCGGCACGCCAGGCAACCGTGACCATCGGGGTAGATGAAGGCTCAACAATAAGTCCACGAATCGTTCGGGCAAAAGGCTCGAAGACCTGATTTCTCACAAAATAGGGGCTTGTGGCAAATCGGCCCGCGGTTCCGGTATGGGTCAGGCGCGGACGAGGCGGGCGTAGGCGATGACGTTCTCGGGGTAGTGGCCCGTCGCGGAGTCGAACGTGCCGCCGCACGTGACCAGGCGGAGCGCGGCGTGGCCGAGGTCCTCGGCATAGATCTTCCGGGCCGGGAACCGCGCCTTGGGCACCGTCTCCACGTTCTCCACCGCGAACGTCGCGGTCGATCCGTCCGTTCGGACGATCTGGACGCGGTCGCCGGCGCGCAGCTCCCTGAGTCGGTGGAAGACCGCCGGGAGCCCGCGGGCGTCCAGATGACCGAGGATCACCGCCGGCCCGTCCTCGCCGGGCGTCGGCCCCTTCTTCCACCAGCCCGCGAGGTTGGGCCGCGACAGCGGCGGCTCCTCGATGCGCCCGTCGGGCCGCAGGCCGAGCGCGGAGACCGGGGCGGTGACGCCCAGCTTGGGAATCTTGATCGTGGCGGGCAGCGACCGGGGCAGCGGCGAGGCGGGGGTCAGGGCCGCCGCGCCCGTGGCGGAGCCGGGGTCGACGGGTCCGCCGCTGAAGCTGTCGTCGCCGCAGGCCGTCAGCGACAGCATCAGGGCCGTGACGGCCGGCGCGAGGAACGCGAGGCCGTGGACGGGCCTACGCACGGCGGCGGCGGAGGATGATCAGGGCGCCCATGGCCACGAGGAGGAGGACCGGCAGGCCGGTGGGACGGTGGGCCGCCAGCGAGCCGTCGCCGGTGTTGGGGGCGCCCTGCGGGACGTCGCCCGCGCTCCCGGCCGGCGTGACGGTGCCGCCGGACGAGCCGCCGGACGTGCCGCCGCCGAGGCCCGATCCGCCGGTCGAGGATCCCGGCGGCCGCGCCGGCGTCCCGGCGGAGCCCTGCTTGCGCGGCGGCGGGACCTGCGGGTCGGGCGGCGTGACCCACAGCGGGAACGTCTGGTGGCCGCTGGGCGTCGTGCAGCCGAAGCGGGTCATGTAGGAGTTGCCGGGCTTGAGCGTGGTCAGCGTGCCGCCGATGCCGCGCCAGCCGGTGCCGCCGACCCGGTCGAACGAGGCGGGCTCGCCGCCGTCGAACGCCTCGTTCGCCCCCTCGAGCCGTGGCTCGTCGAGGCAGCCGTCGACGCGCACCCACAGGTTGGCGCCCGCCTTGAAGGCGTGCGGGCTGTAGGTGGCGACCGGCTGATCCTCGGGCGCCGCGTTCGCGGGCGCGGCGTTCACAGGTGCGGCGTGCCCGGTCGCGACGTGCGTGGGGACGGCGTGCGCGGGGGCGGCGAGCGCCAGCACGGCGGCGCCGGAGAGGAGTCCCGCGGTGACGAGAGGGGGGTGGCCCATGGGGGCTCCGATCACCAGGGTCGGCTGTTGAAGGGCAGGTCAACAGAGGCGCAGTGTAATGATCCAATCGCTCGTTGTGCATGGGTGGCAATCATCTGGCCGCATCAGGTCACCCCTTCAGCGCCCCCGCCATCAGGCCGCGCATGAAGAACCGGCCGAGCACGATGTAGACGAGCAGGGTGGGCAGCGACGCCAGCAACGCGGCGGCCATCTGCTGGTTGTACTGGACGGCGACCGCGCCCGAGCCGGCGGTGTTGTTGAGCAGCACCGTGACCGGCCAGCTCTCCTGCGAGCCGAGGAAGACGGCGAACAGGAAGTCGTTCCACATGGACGTGAACTGCCAGATCAGGACGACGGCGAACGCGGGCCCCGACACCGGCAGCACGATCGAGGCGTAGGTGCGGAGCATCCCGGCGCCGTCCACCCGGGCCGCCTCGATCAGCTCGTCCGGGATGGTGATGTAGTAGTTCCGGAAGATCAGCGTGCAGATCGGGATGCCGTACACCACGTGCGCGAGGACCAGCCCGCGGACGCTTCCGACCAGCTCCATCTGGGTCAGCAGGCCCTGCAGCGGGATCATCACCGCCTGGTACGGGATGAACATGCCGAACAGGAACAGCGTGAAGACCGCGTCCGCGCCGGGGAACCGCCACTTGGACAGGACGTAGCCGTTCAGCGAGCCCAGCACCGCCGAGATCAGCGCCCCCGGGACGGAGATCCTGAAGCTGTTCTCCAGGCCGGGCCGCAGGATCTCCCAGGCCGCGCTCCACCCCGACAGGCTCCAGTCCTGCGGCAGGCTCCACGCGGTGGACGGGTCGGCCTCCTGGAGCGACTTGAAGCTGGTCACGACCAGCACGTACACCGGGATCAGGAAGACGACCACGAACCCCAGCAGCAGGACGAACCTGACCACCCGCAGGCCCTGGGTCCCGGGCTTGCGCGAGGGCCCTCCGGTGCGCGCCGCCGGGGAGGTCGTCGTCGCGGTCATCGGTCACGCTCCGCCCGTACGGACCACACCAGGTAGGGGATCACCAGCAGCGCCACCGCGACCAGCAGGTAGGTGGCGATCGTCGCGCCGTTGGCCGGGTCGCCGCGGTCGAACACCTCGACGTAGGTGGCGACGGCCGGCACGTAGGTGATGATCTGCTTGCCCGCGATCGCCATGATCAGGTCGAAGACCTTCAGCGAGATGTGGCCCAGGATGATGAGGGCCGACAACGTGACGGGCCGCAGCTGCGGCAGGACCACGTACCGGTAGACCTTCCACTCCGAGGCGCCGTCGACGCGGGCGGCCTCGCGCAGGTCCTCGGGGACGCCGCGGAAGCCCGCCAGGTAGAGCGCCATCACGTACCCCGACATCTGCCAGATCGCGGGCAGCGCCATCGCGGCCATGCCGAGCCGGGGGTTCTGCCACCAGTCGTTGCTCAGCCCGTCCAGCCCGAGCTTTCCGAACAGCTGGTTGAGGCCGACCGCGCGTTCGGGCGGCGCCGGGTTCATCAGCCAGCGCCACACCACGCCGCTGGCGATGAACGAGACCGCCATCGGGAAGAGGAAGATCGCCCGGAAGCCGGCCTCGCCCTTGATCCCCTTCTCCATGAGGAACGCGAGGAAGAAGCCGAGCAGCAGGGCGCCGCCGACGAAGACCGCGGTGAACAGCAGGGCGTGCCGGACCGCGCCGGGCCAGCTCGGCACGTCCCACAGGTCGACGAAGTTCTTGCCCTTGTCGAACCCGTACGGCGACACCATGTCGTGCTTGCCGCTGACGGCGACCCGGGTGTTCCAGAAGATCAGCCCGTACACGAACAGGCCGATCGCCACGATCGAGGGGGACAGGAGCAGGAGGCCGGGCAGCCAGCGCGGCGCCCGCCACCGCCTCCGGCCCGGCTGGAAGCGGAGCCGCCCGCGAACCCCGGCGGAGTCGGGGCTCACGGGCGGCTCGACGTCGGTGCTCGTCACTGCGCGTTGTTCTTGGCGGCCGTCACCAGCGCGCTCTGAAGCTTGGCCACGTCCTTGTTCTGGAGGAACAGGCCCACCGCGGTGTCGATGTCGGCGTGCCAGCGCTTGTTGGAGTAGACGCCGTGCCAGAACGAGCCGGCCAGCTTGGTGGAGGGGTTGCCCCACTCGTTCAGCGCGCCCTCCAGGTAGCCCTTGTAGAGGCTCTTGTCGGCGTCCTTACGAGCGGGGATGGAGCCCTTCTTGGGGTTGAAGAGGTCCTGGCCCTCCTTGCTGCCCGCGACCTTCAGCCAGGCGAGGGCCCCGCCGCGGTGCGGCGCGTTCTTGGGCAGGGTGAAGCTGTCCGACAGCCACATGTAGGTGCCCTGGGTGCCGGGGGAGGCGGCGTACTTGAAGTCGGTGCCGTCCTTCTTGCCGAGGCCGTTGGGCGCGGAGCCGGTGTAGTAGCCGTACGCCCAGTCGCCCATGATGTTGAACGCGGCCTTGCCGTCCACGACCGCCTTGGACGCGCCCTGCCAGTCGGTGGAGGCGGCCTCGGCCGTCGTGTACTTCATGATCTCGGCGAAGTCGGTGAGCGCCTTGGTGACCTGCGGGCCGCTCCAGTCGGCGCCGGGCTTCCACAGGGCGTTGTAGGCGTCGGTGCCGAGGTCGCCGAGCAGGACGCTCTCCAGCAGGTGGTTGGCGGTCCACTGCGCGCCCAGCGACAGCGGCACCTTGCCGGTCTTGTCCTTGACCGTCCTGAGCGCGGTGATGAACTCGGCGACGGACTTGGGCGGCTCGGAGATCCCGGCCTCGTCGAGGATCTTCGGGTTGTACCAGAGCATGTTGGACCGGTGGATGTTCACCGGCACCGAGTAGATCTTGCCCTGGTAGGAGATCTGCTCCAGGAGCTGCTGCGGGTAGGCCTGCCGGAGGTTGTTCTCGTCGTAGAACGAGTCGAGCGACTCGATCTGCCCCTGCTTGATGTAGTCGAGAAGCTCCGCGCCCGCGTGGCCCTGGAAGGAGTCCGGCGGCTTGCGGTTCTGCAGGCGGCTGGCCAGCACGGCCTGCGCCTGGGTGCCCGAGCCGCCGGCGATGGCGGCGTTGACGAACTTGGTGCCCGGGTTGGTCTTCTCGAAGTGGGCCTTCATGGCGTTGAGGCCGTCGGCCTCGCCGGGCCCGGTCCACCAGGAGAAGACCTCGACCTGCGAGGCGTCTCCGCCGCCCTTGTCGTCGTCGCCACCGCATCCGGACATCACCAGCGCGCCGCCGATCGCCACGGCGGCGAGCGCCCTCCATCGTCTGGTGGCCGCAGAACCTCGCATCGTCCGTCCTCCCTTGCCCGACCGACCCTCTCCGGCTGACCGTCCGGTCGAGTCAACTCGAGAAACAAGCGTCCGTTCGGGAGGCGGAACAGGTCAACACCGGTGAGCGAAACGCAATCTTCCGGTTATCTGGGTAGGGAAAGCGTTTTCCGGCGTGCCCTCCAGGGGGTGCGGACGGAGGTGAGGAAGATCACCAGGTGAGAGCGGGCGGCAGCCCCGCGGTGCCCGCGTCCGGCCAGTCGAGCGGGGCTCCCAACGGGGCCAGCTCGGCCATCTGCATCCGGTACCAGGGGGACGACTCGGGCCGCTCGACGAGCTCCAGGCACTCGTCCCACGTCCGCCACTCGGCCGCGGCCACCTCGGCCGGGTCGAGGCGCACGTCGGTCGCCGTGGTGACCGCCCGGACGACCGGGCAGCGCTCGTACTCGACCAGGCCGTCGTCGGCCGTGGCCCGGTAACGGAAGCCGGGCAGGACGGGGGTCAGCCCGCCGGCGGTGACGCCCAGCTCGGTGTCCAGCCGCCGCAGCACCGCGTCGCGCAGGCCCTCGCCCGGGCCCGGGTGGCCGCAGCAGCTGCCCGTCCACACCCCCGGGAACGTGCGCTTGTCGAGCGCCCTCCGGGTGATCAGGACCCGCCCATCCGGACGGACTAGATAGCAGGAAAAGGCCAGGTGATAAGGGGTGTCTTGATGGTGACTCTCTGCTTTCGGAGCGGTACCCACAGCTTCATCGTCCTGGTTGAGCAGCACAATCTCCTCGAGGCCCATGGCTCTACCAATACCTCACTTCGGCCCTGTGGGTGCGGGACTTCGGACCTCCGGGCCCCGGCCCTGTGGAGATTCGGTGGAGAGAATCCTGACAGGCCTCGCCCCAGGGCACGCCGTCGGCAAACCGGGACTAAACTCGGGGCCACCCGGGGGAGCCTGGGGGAGTCGTCCCCGACCGAGGAGTTGAAAGCGCGTGACTCTGCTGGAGTCGATCACGGGTCCGGAGGACCTCAAGCGACTGGACGCCAAGCAGTTGCCGCAGCTCGCGGGGGAGATCCGGGAGTTCATGGTGGACGCGGTCTCCAAGACCGGCGGTCACCTCGGACCGAGCCTGGGCGTGGTGGAGCTCACCATCGCGCTGCACCGGGTCTTCGCCTCGCCACACGACAAGATCCTCTTCGACACCGGACATCAGGCCTACGTGCACAAGATGCTGACCGGCCGGCTCGACTGGGCCAAGCTGCGGCAGCGCGGCGGGTTGTCGGGCTACCCGAGCCGGTCCGAGTCCGAGCACGACCTGATCGAGAACTCGCACGCCTCCACCGCCCTGTCCTACGCCGACGGGCTGGCCAAGGCCTTCGAGCTGCGCGGCGAGTTCGACCGCGCGGTCGTCGCCGTGGTCGGCGACGGCGCGCTCACCGGCGGCATGTGCTGGGAGGCCCTCAACAACATCGCGGCGGGCAGGGACCGCCCGGTGATCATCGTGGTCAACGACAACGGGCGCTCCTACTCGCCCACGATCGGCGGCCTGGCCAGCCACCTGGCCAACCTGCGGGTGACCCAGGGCTACGAGCACGCGCTCGACCTGATCAAGAAGACCGTGCCCCGCGCGCCGTTCGTCGGCCACGTCGCCTACGAGGCGCTGCACGGCATCAAGAAGGGCCTCAAGGACGTCCTGCAGCCGCAGGCGATGTTCGAGGACCTCGGCATCAAGTACGTCGGGCCCATCGACGGCCACGACGAGGAGGCCGTCGAGCACGCGCTCAACAAGGCCCGCCGCTTCGGCGGCCCGGTGATCGTGCACACCATCACCCAGAAGGGCCGCGGCTACGCCCCCGCCGAAAACCACGAGGAAGACTGCTTCCACGGCCCCGGCGCGTTCGACCCGATCACCGGCGAGATCAAGTCCAAGGGCGGCGGCCCGAGCTGGACCTCGGTGTTCGGCGAGGAGATGGTGGCCATCGGCCGCGAGCGCCGCGACGTGGTCGGCATCACCGCCGCGATGCTCCACCCGGTCGGCCTGGCGTCGTTCGCCGAGTCCTACCCCGACCGCATCTACGACGTCGGCATCGCCGAGCAGCACGCCGCGACCTCCGCCGCCGGGCTGGCGATGGGCGGCCTGCACCCCGTGGTGGCCCTCTACGCGACGTTCCTCAACCGCGCGTTCGACCAGGTCCTGATGGACGTGGCGCTGCACAGGCTGCCGGTCACGTTCGCACTGGACCGGTCCGGAGTCACCGGCAACGACGGCGCCAGCCACAACGGCATGTGGGACCTGTCGATCCTGCAGCTGATCCCGGGCCTCCACCTGGCCGTGCCGCGCGACGGCGCCCGGCTGCGCGAGCTGCTGCGCGACTGCGTCGACATCTCCGACGGCCCCAGCGCCATCCGCTACCCCAAGGGCCCGGTCGCCGACGACATCGAGACCGTCGACACCGTCGGCCGGATGGACGTGCTGGCCCGCCACGACGGCGCCAACGGCGCTCGCGTGCTGATCGTGGCCGTCGGCCCGATGGCGGGCCCGGCCGTCGCCGCCGCCGAGCGCCTCCAGGCCCAGGGCATCGGCGTCACCGTGGTCGACCCCCGCTGGGTCAAGCCGCTCGACCCGGCCCTGGAGGGCCTGGCCGCCGACCACAGCCTGGTCGCCGTCGTCGAGGACAGCGGCCGCACCGGCGGCGTCGGCGACGCGGTGGGACGGCTGCTGCGCGACGCCTCGGTCGACACCCCGCTGCGCACGTTCGGCATCCCGCAGGAGTTCCTCGACCACGCCTCGCGCGGCGAGATCCTCACCGACATCGGGCTCAACGAGCAGGACCTCGCGCGCGGCATCACCGAGGCGTTCGCCAAGGTCACCAACACCGACGTCCCGCACCACGCCCCCACCGACTGACCCGCCCCCCGACTGACGCGCGCCCTGGCGGGCCGGCGGACCCGTGTCCCGGCGGACCCGCGCCCCCGGCGGACCCGCGGCCCGGCGCGCGTGCCGTCCGGCGGGTGCGTGCGGGGGGTGTGTGCGGGGGTCCGGAATCCGGCTTGCGGGGCGCCCGGTACGCGGGGCGGCGCGTCAGACGCCCTCGGCGGAGACGAGCTGCCAGAAGTGGGTGATCGACGCCGTCGGGCTGCCCAGGTCGCGCCCCGAGTACGTCCAGCGGCCGCTGAGTCGCCACGGGCGGCCCGCGCCGTCCTGGACGAAGATCTGCAGCGGGAAGGTCGCGTCGTGCGCCCGGATGACGCCCGCCGGGTCGACGGCGGCCTTCAGCTCGGGCTCGCCCTCGCAGCGCACCCCCATCACGTGCGTGCCTGTGTCCTGGCGCAGGAGCCCCTGCGTCAGGTCGTAGACGAGTACGGAGACGTAGTCCGGACCGAGCCACCGCAGGTCGGGCAGCATGCCGGGCGGGGGGAATCCGTACAGCTCTGGACCGCCGGTCACACGCGCACCGTAGCGCTCCGGTCACGCTGCCGTCACTGTTTCCGGACGGCATGTCATCGGGCGACACGCCGTATGACGCGATTGACCCGGAAAGGAACCGGCCGGATGGGCGGCGCGCTCCTGCGATGACCTGGTGGTCATGCGATTCGGAAGGCCTTGGGGTGATCGGCCGACTCTTCGGTGGTTTCAGCCGACTCCCACCGGCCTCCCCGGACTCGGCTCCGGGCTTGGGCGTGTCTCAAAGTCGGCGTCGCGGAGTAGGGCAGTCGACTTCGAGACACGCCCTAGTCGAGGATCGGTCGGCAGGCGTTCCGCATGGCCTCCCAGTGCGCCAGCTTGACCCGCTCGCCGCGGTCCAGGGACTGTGCGAGGGCGATCTCGGCGGCGTCCAGGTTGAGCCAGTCGGTGTAGGTGACGACCGGCAGCTCGCGGGACTCCAGGAGCTCCTCGATCGTGCGCCGCGGGCGCTCCCCGGCGGGCAGGTCGGCGAGGAGGTTGCGGACGGTCTCGGCGGCGTCGGCCTTGTTGGTGCCGACGACGCCGGTGGGGCCGCGCTTGATCCAGCCCGCCACGTACTCGCGGGGCAGCGCCCCGCCGTCGGGGCCGAGGATGCGGCCGCCCTCGTTCGGCACGACGTAGGACCTCTCGTCGAACGGGACGCCGTCGAGGGCCACGCTCTGGTAGCCGACCGAGCGGAGCACCATGCCGACGGGGAGCGTCTCGAACTCGCCGGTGCCGGTGACGCGGCCGTTCTCGTCCAGGTGGGTGCGCTCGAGCCGGAGGGCCTCCACCCTGCCGTTGCCGACGATCTCGGCGGGCGCCCGCCAGAAGCGCACGTCGATGCGGCGCGGCGTGGCGCCGGCGGGCTCCCCTGTCCAGCCGTTCAGGACCTTGAGGTTGCCGCGCACGTGCCGGTCGGTCTCGGCCGTCTCGGCGCTCGCCGGGTCGAGGTCCATGTCCGCCGGGCTCACGTGGATCTCGGCGTTGGGCAGCTCGCCGAGCTCGCGGGCCTCCTTGGTGGTGAACTTGGCCTGGGCCGGGCCGCGCCGCCCGATCATGTGCACGCGGCGGACGCGGCTCTTGGAGAGCTTCTCCAGGACGTGTTCGGGGACGTCGGTCTCGCGGAGCTCGTCGGCGGTCTTGGCGAGGATGCGGACGACGTCGACGGCCACGTTGCCGACGCCGATGACCGCGACCTCCTCGACCGACAGGTCGAACTCGTGGTCGGCGGCGTCGGGGTGGCCGCAGTACCAGTTGACGAAGTCGGTGGCGGCGATGCTGCCGGGCAGGTCCTCGCCGCTGATGCCCAGCTGCCGGTCGACCATGGCGCCGGTCGAGTAGATGACGCCGTCGTAGCAGTCGAGCAGGTCGGCGCGGGTCACGTCGCGGCCGAGCTCGACGCAGCCGAAGAACCGCACGCCGGGGCTCTCCAGCACCCGCTGCAGGTACTTGGCGATCGACTTGATCGACTTGTGGTCGGGCGCGACCCCGTACCGCACCAGTCCGTACGGAGTGGGCAGGCGGTCGAACACGTCCACCTTCACCTGCCCGTCCGTCTGCTTGAGGAGGGCTTCGGCGGCATAGAGGCCCGCCGGTCCGGATCCGATCACCGCAACCTGCAGAGGAACTGCCATGGCCGCCATTGTGCACAGGGGCGGTCCAAAAGGACACAGCGCCCCCTGTTACCGCGACTTGACCGGGGTGTCCGCCAAGGCCAGCCTGCTGTGGCGCCGGCCGTACAGGAAGTAGATGACGACGCCGACCGCCATCCACGCCAGGAACCGCAGCCAGGTGTCGACCGGCAGGTTGATCATCACGAACAGGCAGGCGAGGACCGACAGCGCCGGGATCACCGGCACCCACGGGGTGCGGAAGGCGCGCGGCAGCTCCGGCCGGGTGCGGCGCAGGATCACCACGCCGATCGAGACGACCAGGAACGCGAACAGCGTGCCGATGTTGACCAGCTCGGCCAGCTTGGACAGCGGGATGAAGCCGGCCAGCGCGGCCACGACGACGCCCATGATGATCGTGGAACGGTAGGGCGTGCCGAACCGCGGGTGCACGGCCGAGAGCCAGGCGGGCATCAGGCCGTCGCGGCTCATCGCGAAGAAGACGCGGCTCTGGCCGAGCAGCAGGATCAGCACGACCGTGGTGAGGCCGACCACCGCGCCGATGCTGATGATCGTCGCGAACCCCGGATGGCCCACCGCCTTGAACGCGTCGGCGAGCGGGGCGTCGGTGCTGAGGTCCTTGTAGTTCTGCATGCCGACCACGACCAGCGAGACCGCCGCGTACAGCGTCGCGGTGATCGCGAGCGAGCCGATGAGCCCGATCGGCATGTCCCGCTGCGGCTTGCGCGACTCCTCGGCGGCGGTGGCGACGATGTCGAAGCCGATGTAGGCGAAGAAGACCAGCGCGACGGCGGCGAAGATGCCGAGCCAGCCGAAGCTGACCGGCGTGATGCCGAAGAGCACCTGCATGAGCGGTGCGTGCAGGCCCTCCACCGACTCGTTGGTCTCCTGCGGCGGGATGAACGGCTTGTAGTTGTCGGCCTTGATGAAGAACAGCCCGGCGATGATCACCAGCAGCACGATCGAGACCTTGATGGCCACGACCACGGCGTTCACCCGAGAGGTGATCTTGATGCCGCCGACCAGCAGCGCGGTGACCGCGAGGACCAGCAGGATCGCCGGGATGTTGACGACGCCGCCCTCGCCCGGTGGATTGGCGACGGATTCGGGGATCGTGATCCCCATGTCGTCCAGCAGCGAGGCGGCGTAGCCGGACCAGCCGACCGCGACCACGGCCGCGCCGAGCGCCAGCTCCAGGATCAGGTCCCAGCCGATGATCCAGGCCGGGAACTCGCCGAGCGTCGCGTACGAGAACGTGTAGGCCGAGCCGGCGACCGGCACGGTCGAGGCGAACTCGGCGTAGCACAGGGCCGCCAGCCCGCAGACCACGGCGGCGAGGACGAACGAGATCGCCACCGCGGGGCCGGCCTTGTCCTTGGCGACCTGGCCGGTGAGCACGAAGATGCCCGTTCCGATGATCACACCGACACCGAACACGACCAGATCGAGGGCGGACAGATCACGGCGTAGCCGGTGACCTGGCTCCTCGGTGTCCTGGATCGACTGTTCGACCGTCTTGGTGCGGAACAGGCTCACTGCACTCGCCCTTCACGCGGCTGGCACGACGGAAGGGTGATCACCGATTTCGGGCGGCCAAAACATGAGCCTGGGGGAGATGTGGGGTTATGCACGAAAAGAGGCGCCCCAAACCATCCGGGGCGCCCCTCCTCGCTCGCTCAGCGCGGCGGACCGGCGTTCGTCAGCGCGGCAGGCTCGCGACGCCCGGCTTCAGGAAGCGGGTGCCGTTGACCTTCTCCGCGACGCCGCTGCGGTCCAGGTACGGCGTGATCCCGCCCAGGTGGAACGGCCATCCGGCACCGAGGATCATGCACAGGTCGATGTCCTCCGCGGCCTGCACCACGCCCTCGTCGAGCATGAGCCCGATCTCCTGCGCGAGCGCGTCCAGCGCGCGGGCGAGCACCTGCTCCTCGGTGGACGGGCTGGTGCCGCCACCGAAGATCTCCGCCGCCTCGGGGTCGATGGTGAAGTCGGGCAGGTAGACGCCCTTCTTCCCGGCCGCGACGAACTCGGCGAACTTGTCCGACAGCGGGAAACGTTCCGGGAAGGCGCCGTGCAGCGTCTCGTTCACGTGCAGCGCGATCGCCGGGCCGACCAGGCCCATCAGCACGAACGGCGGCATCGGCAGCCCCAGCGGCGCCGCGGCGCGTTCGGCCACCTCGATCGGGGTGCCCTCGTCCACGGTCTGGATGATCTCGGCCATCAGGCGCAGCAGGATGCGGTTGACCACGAACGCCGGGGCGTCCTTGACCAGCACGCAGGACTTCTTCAGCTGCTTGCCGACCGCGAACGCGGTGGCCAGCGCGGCGTCGTCGGTGCGGTCGGCGCGGACGATCTCCAGCAGCGGCAGGACCGCGACCGGGTTGAAGAAGTGGAAGCCCACGACCCGCTCGGGGTGCTTCAGGTGCGCGCCCATCTCCGACACCGACAGCGAGGAGGTGTTGGTCGCCAGGACGCACTCGGCGGAGACGTACTCCTCCAGCTCGGCGAACACCTTCTGCTTGATGGACATCTCCTCGAAGACCGCCTCGATGACGAAGTCGGCGTCGGCGAAGGCGTCCTTGGTGAGGGAGCCGCTGATCAGGGACTTGAGGCGGTTGGCCTTGTCGGCGGACACGCGGCCCTTGGCGGCGAGCTTGTCGATCTCGCCGTGGGTGTAGGCGACGCCCTTGTCGAGGCGCTCCTGGTCGAGGTCGGTCAGCACGACCGGCACCTCGAGGCGGCGGGCGAACAGCAGCGCCAGCTGCCCGGCCATCAGGCCGGCGCCGACGACGCCGACCTTGGTGACCTTGCGGGCCAGGCCCTTGTCGGGCGCCCCGGCGGGCCGCTTGGCGCGCTTCTGGGTGAGGTCGAACGCGTACAGCCCGGCGCGCAGCTCGTCGCTCATGATGAGGTCGGCCAGCGCCTCGTCCTCGGCGGCGAAGCCCTCGTCGCGCGAGCGGTCCTTGGCGGCGGCGACCAGGTCGAGCGCGCGCACGAAGGACGGGGCCGCGCCGTGCAGCTTGCCGTCGATCGTCCAGCGGGCCATGGCGACCGCGTCGTCCCAGGCCTTGCCGGTGTCGACCTCGGGGCGGGTGACCGCGAGCTCGCCGGACAGGACGCGGGCGGTCCAGGCGAGCGACTCTTCGAGGAAGTCGGCCGACTCGAAGATCGCGTCGGCGATGCCCAGCTCGTACGCCTGCCTGCCCTTGAGCATGCGGTTCTGCGCGAGCGGGTTGTCGATGACGACCTTGAGGGCCTTCTCCGCGCCGATCAGGCGGGGCAGCAGGTAGGTGCCGCCCCAGCCCGGCACCAGGCCGAGGAACGCCTCGGGCAGCGCCAGCGCGGGCACGCCCGCGGAGATCGTCCGGTAGGTGCAGTGCAGCGCGATCTCGACGCCGCCGCCCATGGCCGCGCCGTTGACGTAGGCGAACGAGGGCACGTTCAGCTCGCCGAGGCGGCGGAACACGTCGTGGCCCAGCCTGCCGATCGCCAGCGCGTCCTCGCGCCTCTGGATCAGCGGCACGCCCTTGAGGTCGGCGCCGACGGCGAAGATGAAGGGCTTGCCGGTCACGCCGACGGCCACGATGTCGTCGCGGGCGGCGACGGCGTCGATGACCTCGTTCAGCTCGGCCAGGCCGTTGGGCCCGAACGTGTTGGGCTTGGTGTGGTCGAAGCCGTTGTCCAGCGTGATGAGGGCGAGGGTGCCGGCACCGTAGGGCAGGGCCACGTCGCGCACGCGCGCGTGGGTCACGACCTCGTCGCCGAAGATGTCCTCGATGCCAGATGCCCGGGTGCTCACTTGGCGCCCTCCCAGTTCACGTTCTCCCAGAGGACGGTGCCGCCCATGCCCATGCCGACGCACATCGTGGTCAGGCCGTAGCGCACGTCGGTGCGCTCCTCGAACTGCCGCGCGAGCTGGTTCATCAGGCGCACGCCGGAGGAGGCCAGCGGGTGGCCGAGCGCGATCGCGCCGCCCCACGGGTTCACGCGCGGGTCGTCGTCGGCGATCTTGAAGTGCTCCAGGAACGCCAGCACCTGGACGGCGAACGCCTCGTTGATCTCGATGAGGCCGATGTCGTCCATGGTCAGCGAGTTGCGGGCGAGCAGCTTCTCGGTGGCCGGCACCGGGCCGACGCCCATGACCTCGGGCTCGACGCCCGCGAAGGAGAAGTCGATCAGCCGCATCCGCGGCGTGAGGCCGAGCTCGCGGGCGACGTCCTCGGCGGCGAGCAGGCAGGCGGTGGCGCCGTCGTTCAGGCCCGCCGCGTTGCCCGCGGTGACGTTGCCGTGCACCCGGAACGGGGTCTTGAGCCCCGCCAGGTCCTCGACGGTGGTGCCGGGGCGCGGCGGCTCGTCCTCGGTGGCCAGGCCCCAGCCCTTCTCCGCCGAGCGGATCGCGGTCGGCACCAGGTCCGGCTGGATCCGGCCGGCGGCGTAGGCGTCGGCGACCTTCTGCTGGCTGCGCACCGCGTAGGCGTCCGCGCGCTCCTTGGTGATCTGCGGGAACCGGTCGTGCAGGTTCTCCGCGGTCGAGCCCATGACCAGCGCGGACGGGTCGACGAGCTTGTCGGCCAGGAACCGCGGGTTGGGGTCGACGCCCTCGCCCATCGGGTGGCGCCCCATGTGCTCCACGCCGCCCGCGATGGCGACGTCGTAGGAGCCGAACGAGATGCCCGCACCGGTGCTGGCCACGGCCGTCATCGCGCCCGCGCACATGCGGTCGATGGCGTAGCCGGGCACCGACGTGGGCAGTCCCGCCAGCACGGCGGCGGACCGGCCGATGGTCAGGCCCTGGTCGCCGATCTGGGTGGTGGCGGCGATCGCGACCTCGTCCACCCGTTCGGGCGGCAGTGACGGGTTGCGCCGGATGAGCTCGCGGATCGCGCGGACGACCAGGTCGTCGGCGCGGGTCTCCGCGTACAGGCCCTTCGGGCCGGCCTTGCCGAACGGCGTGCGTACGCCGTCGACGAACACGACGTCACGTGCGGTACGGGGCACGGATCGTCCTCCCTTGCTGGCTGCGGGACGGAGTGGCGGGCGGCACAGGTGCCCACGACAACGATGCTACTCGCTGGTAACACCACATGCTACTCGTCAGTAACCACTTGCGACGTCGAGGCCCGCCGTGGAGGTCGCCCGCCCTGATCCCGCGCGGCTCAGCGGCGGTTGACGGCGCGGGCGACCCCGGCGGCGATGGTGGTGGCCAGGATCCAGCCGGCCGCGACGAACGTGTACGACAACCACTGGTGGGCCCCGACGGGGTTGAACGCGAGTTCCTGCCCGAGGTTGATGAGCGGGATCATCAGGTCGATCGTGTAGACGACCGGGTTGAACTGCGGAGCCTCGTCGGGCTTGAGCGGGGCCGGCGGGTGCAGCCCGTAGACCACGCTGCCGACGGTCAGCAGCACCGCCGACCACAGGAACGCCCGCCATGGGCGGTACCCGAACCCGGTCGTGAGGTCCTGCAACCGGCCCCAGAGCCAGATGAGCGGGGTCTCGCCGTCAAGCCGGCGGCGTTCCCTGGCGCACAGGACCGCCCGCGCGTCGGCGTGCAGGCCGAGCGTGGTGTAGTGGGCCGCGAGCTGCTCGTACGGCTGCGACTCGAAGCCGTCGCGGGCGCCGTTCAGCCAGGCCAGCCGCCGTTTGGCCGGCAGCCGCGGCTCCAGCGCCCGGTAGGTGAGACCGTTGGCGTCCAGTGCGGCGGGCCAGCGATCCGGGTCGTCGCGGAGCACACCGATCTGCGCGTAGGCCAGCACGACCTTGCCGTCGAGCGGTGTGGCGGGCAGCAGCGACAGTTCGCCGGCCACCAGCCCGTGCGCGTCCAGCGCGACGCCGTCCCGCACCGGCAGGCGAAGCCCGGTGAGATCCACGTGCCGGCCGACCCGCGTCCCGTAGAGCCTGAGCTCCCCGTCGGCGAGGAGGCCGTGCGCGATCAGGTCGGCGCCGATCTCGCTGCCGGAGGCACGCAGCGCCGGGCCGTCCGGGACGTGCAACTCGGCGTCCACGAGCAGCAGCCGGACGTTGATCCGTGTCGCGCGGATCATCACCTCGCCGTGCGCCCGCAGCCG
This sequence comes from Spirillospora sp. NPDC047279, assembly GCF_040643285.1. Lineage (NCBI taxonomy): Bacteria > Bacillati > Actinomycetota > Actinomycetes > Streptosporangiales > Thermomonosporaceae > Spirillospora > Spirillospora sp. NPDC047279. The sequence goes on along the minus strand of NZ_JBEYUA010000006.1, from coordinate 464,926 downwards.
GCACAGGGACACCAGGCCGAGCTCGGCGTGATCGATGGCGAGGGTGCGGCGGCCGTCGGCGTTGCGCAGTTCGGCGTCGTCCAGGGCGACCCGCCCGGCGACCCGGGTGTTGCGCATGCTGATCTCGCCCGCCGTCACGCACAGGTTGACGCCGCTCACCTCGCTGCACGTCGCCGAGTCCAGGTCCAGGGCCTTGCCGTCGGGGTGGTGCAGCCGCGCGTCGTCCAGGGTGAGGTTGCCGGTGATCTGCGTGCCGATCAGCCGGACCCCGCCCTCGGCGCTGAACCCGCGCCAGCAGAAGAAACCTCCGCCCACCGTCGCGCCGGCCGCGTTGAGCACGTCATGGCCGGGCGCGCTGAGCCGGGCCCCGTGGAACGCGACCTCGCCGTCGATCTTCGCACCCCGCAGCAGGACGGGCCCGGTGACCTCGATCTCCGTGGCGCGGAGCCGTCCGCCGATCATGACCGCGTCGCCGTGCACGGCGGCTCGCTCATCGGGGTTGCTGAAACTCCCGCCGGTCAGGACGAGATCGCCGGTGATCTGGCCGCCGCGCACGGTGAACTCGCCGCGCACCGTGATCCCGGCGGCGTTCAGCCTGCCCTGGATCTCGACGTTGTTCGCGATCACCTTGCCGACCGTGACGCCCTCCAGCCGGACCTCGCTCTCCAGCCGCGCGTGGTCGAGCCGCAGACCGCCGTCGATCGACGAGCCCTCCAGGGAGACCAGCCCGGTCGCCCGCAGGCGAGGAGCCTTGAACGCCCGGAGGCGGCTGCCCGTGATGCGCAGCGTGCGCAGGTTGGCCTCGGCGAGGCTGACCGTCTCCTCGAAGACGCAGTCACCGCAGTCCAGCAGTGTGTCGAACGCGGTTCCGTCCAGGTCGAGCCGCCCGGTGATCCGGGCCCCGTGCAGCCGGACGCCGGGATAGCGGCCGGGCGCGGGCTCGACCGCGCCGAGCAGCAGCGCCGCGATCACCTCGGCGCGCACGGTCTCGCCGCCGTCGAACGCCACGATCTCGCCGCTCGTGCAGGCGTCCCAGAGCCGTAGCTCCGCGCCGGTCAGTTCGTGTCGTTCCATGACAAGATCAGACGCAGCCCGGCCACAACCGGTTCGTCGCCGTGCGGTCAGGCCGGGCACTGCCCCTTGTTCACCTACTCACCCGTAGGTACCGTGACCGGTAGGTCAGTGTTCCCTCTGGTGGGGGCGGCCCCCCACGCCCCCGACCGGCCCTGCCGGGTTCAGGGGAGGAGGACGCGGTGGTGCACGCCAGGCCCGCCTATCGCCCGGGACCGCTCCGCCGGATCGGGCATGTCCGCGATCTCACGGCGCTCCTCCTGCGCACCGGACTGATCTTCAGTGGCTCGCCGCAGCGTTCCCTCCACCAGATCGGCCTGCTCCGGACCTGGGGCACCACGATGGCCGGCCTGGTCGTCTCCGGCGCCGCGCGCAGCCCCCGCCGGCCGGCGGTGATCGACGAGCGCGGCGTGCTCACGTTCGCCGAGCTGGACGACCGCAGCACCCGGCTGGCCGTCGGGCTGCCGCTGGACGGGCCCCGGCCCCGCGTCGGCGTGCTCTGCCGCAACCATCGCGGCATGGTCGAGACGCTCGTCGCCTGCAGCAAGCGTGGCGTGGAGGTGGTCCTGCTCAACACCGGGTTCGGCGCCGGCCAGCTGCGCAACGTGCTGAGCGAGCTGCGCATGGACCTGCTCGTGGTGGACGCCGAGTTCGCGCCCCTGCTGGCCGCCACGCCGCGGGCGCTGCGGCGGATGATCGTCTGGGCCGACCGGCCCGGCGACGAGTCCGGCGCCGGCCTCACCATCGACCAGATCGTGCACTCCAGCCCCGCCCCCAAACTGCGCCCGCCCCAGGTCAACGGCCGCACGATCGTGCTCAGCTCGGGCACGACGGGCCGTCCCAAGGGCGCCCGGCGCCCGCCCCGGCCGGGCCTGTGGCCGCTGGCCTCGATGACCTCGCGCATCCCGCTGCGCAGCCGCCAGACGATGATCGTCGAGGCGCCGCTCTTCCATACGTGGGGATACGCGGCGCTGCAGATGGCGTGGGGCCTGCGCGCGCCGGTGGTGCTGCGGCGCCGCTTCGACCCCGAGGGCACGCTCCGCTCGATCGCCGGGCACCGCGACGTCGTGGTGTTCGCGGTGCCGGTGATGTTGCAGCGCATCCTGGACCTGCCGGAGGAGGTCCGGCGGCGCCACGACACCTCCTCGCTGCGGATCGCCGCGCTGTCGGGCGCCGCGCTGCCCGGCGAGCTGGCCACCCGCTTCATGGACGCGTTCGGCGACGTCGTCTACAACGTCTACGGATCGACCGAGGTGTCGTGGGTGTCCATCGCGACCCCGCGCGACCTGCGCAAGGACCCGCGCACGGCGGGCCGTCCCCCGCGCAACACCCGGCTGCTGATCCTGGACGAGGACGGCAAGCCGGTGGGGCGGTCCACGATCGGACGCGTCTTCGCGGCCAACGAGCTGCTGTTCGAGGGCTACACCGGCGGCGAGCCGACCGAGGTGCGCGACGGGCTGCTGTCGACCGGCGACCTCGGGCACGTCGACCACCGCGGGCTGCTGTTCGTGGACGGGCGGCAGGACGGCATGGTCGTCTCGGGCGGCGAGAACGTGGTGCCGCGCGACGTCGAGGACGCGCTGCTGAAGTACCCGGGCGTGCACGAGGTCGCGATCATCGGGGTGCCCGACGACGAATGGGGCCAGCGCCTGGCGGCCTACGTCGTCCCGCAGCCGGGCGCGGAGCTCGACCCGGCGGCCCTCCGCACGTTCGTCCACACCCAGGTCGCCCGCTTCGCCGTGCCGCGCGACGTGCACTTCCTGCACGAACTGCCGCGCAACGCCACCGGCAAGGTCGTCTACCGCTGGCTGACGGCGGGCCCGCGCCGCTCGGGCGCCCCGCCCGTGCCCGGCGCGGCGGAGCGCTCGCCGCTGCCAGGCGAGGCGGAGGTCCCGCCGCCGCCCGGCCCGGCCGGGGCCTCACCCGTGCCCGGAGCGGCGTACGGCGCGCTCGTACCCGGGCCGGAGGGTTCGCTCGTGCCCGGGGCGGAGGGTTCGTTCGTGCCGGAGGCGGTGGAGGCGGAGGCCGTTCCGGTGGCGGACTTTCCGCTGACCGGCGTCCGGGCGGACGGCAGGTGGGTGGACGAGAGCAGGCCGGACGGCAGCTGGGCGTGGCCCGAGGGGCAGGTCAGCTGGGCGACCGAGTGGGGTCCTGAGCAGGCGCGCGGACGCCGGCACGAACGTGAACCGGGGCGCGAGCCGATGCCGCTGGCCGCGCCGCACGTCATCGAGGAGGAGCGGCCGCCGGGGCCGCAGGCAGCCGCACAGTGATCGCCAGCCCGCCGTCCGGGCGGGCCACCGTGTCGATCGTGCCGCCGTGCGCCCGCACCACCGCCTGGACGATCGACAACCCGAGCCCGGCCCCGCCCGCCGACCCGACCCGGTCGGCCCCCAGCCGCCGGAACGGCTCGTAGATCGTGCTCAGCTCGTACGAGGGAACGGGCCGCCCGGTGTTCTCCACGCGCACCATCACCTGGTCGCGGCGCCGCCACGTGCGGATCCAGACGTGGCCGCCCGGGACGTTGTACTTCAGCGCGTTCTCCAGCAGGTTGACCGCGCACCGTTCGAGCAGCACGGGATCGCCGACCGTGGTGGCGGGGGAGAGCTCCACGGTCACGTCCACGTCCGTCTCGCCGGCCATCTCGTCCAGATGGTCGAGCGCGCTGCGCACCACGTCCTCCATCGGGGCCGGCGCCGGCGCGTTCAGCTCGCGTTCCGACCGGGCCAGCATCAGCAGCCCGTCGATCAGCCGCTCGTGCCGGGCCGTGTTGCCGAGCAGGACGTCCGCGAGCGCCTTGGTCTCGGGCGGGTTCCTGCTGCTGGCGATGGCGACCTCGAGCACCGTGCGGTTGATCGTCAGCGGCGTGCGCAGCTCGTGCGAGGCGTTCGCGACGAACCTGCGCTGCGCGTCGAACGCCCGGTGCAGCCGGTCCAGCATGCGGTCGAACGTGTCGGCCAGGTCCTTGATCTCGTCCTGCGGTCCGGTGAGGGCGATGCGCTCGTGCAGGGTGCTCTCCGACAGGCGGCGCGCGGTCGCGGTCACCGTGTGGATCGGGCGCAGGGTGCGGCCCGCCACCAGGTAGCCGATCCCGATGCCCAGCCCGCCCAGCGCCACCAGCGCGAGCAGCGAGGTCTGCAACATCTCCTGGAGCACGTCCCGCTTCTTCTCGGCTACCTGGGCGTCCACCGCGGCCTGGATCTCGCCGCGCGCGCTGATCAGCCGCTGGAGCTGCTCGGCCTTGGTCATCGAGCCGAGCTCCTGGAGGGACAACGACGTCGCCGGGGTGCTCTGGAACGTCATGTTGAACCGCTGGTCCATGGCGCGGACGGTCAGCAGGTAGGTCACGCCGACCAGGACCGCCGACGTGACCAGGAACAACATCCCGTACACCAGGGTCAGCCTGGCACGCACGCTGAGCCGTACCGGTCCCGCCGGCGCCTTCGTCCCCGGGAACCTCACAGCCGGTACCCCGATCCGGTGACGGTCTCGATCACGGCCGGCTCGCCCAGCTTCTTGCGCAGGGTGGCCATGGTGACCCGCACGATGTTGCTGAACGGGTCGATGTTCTCGTCCCACGCCCGGTCCAGCAGGCGTTCGGCGCTGACCACGCCGCCCTCGGCCCGGAGGAGCTCCTCGAGCACGGTGAACTCCTTCTTGGTGAGCCTGAGCTCCCGGCCGTCCCGTTCGACCGTCCGCCGGTGCGGGTCGAGCCTGACCCCGGCCTTCTCCAGGACGGGCGGCAGCGGCGGCGCCGAGCGCCGCGCCAGCGCGCGCACCCGCGCGACCAGCTCGCTGAACACGAACGGCTTGGGCAGGTAGTCGTCGGCGCCGAGCTCCAGCCCGTCCACCCGTTCCTCGACCTCGCCCGCTGCGGTCAGCATCAGGATCCGCCCGGCGCCGCGGCCCGCCACCAGCGCGCGGCACACGTCGTCGCCGTGCACGGTCGGCAGGTCGCGGTCGAGCACGATCACGTCGTAGTCGATGTACGACGTACGCTCCAGCGCCACGTCGCCGTCGTAGACGACGTCCACGGCGATGGCCTCCTCGCGCAGCCCGTCCGCGATCGTGTCCGCGAGGAGCCGTTCGTCCTCCACGACCAGTACCCGCATGGCCACCCACCCCCTGAGGTCCATGCCCGAGCATGCCGACCGGGGCGTTAAACCCCGATAAGGCGGTCAGGTGGCGCGGGACGGGTTGGGGATGAGGGCGTTGGAGAGCAGGTGCCCGATCACCAGGCCGTACTCGTCCCGGACGTGCGGCTTGTCGTCGTCGGGCGCCTCGGCGAGCGCCATGCCCGCGGCGCCGAGGATGTGGAAGATCACGCGGGCCATCGGCTCCATGGGCAGGGGCGGCAGGTCGCCGTTGTCGACCAGCGCCCGGGTGAGCTGCTCGATGAGGCCGTAGGCGTACTCCTCCTCGGCCTCCTTCCAGCGTTTCCAGCCGAGGGCGATCGGGGCCTCCTGCCAGACCACGCGGCCGTAGACCGGGTCGCAGCAGCGGTCGAGGAACGCGCCGAGGGCGGCCTGCCCCGCCTCCCAGGGGTCGGAGTGCCCGGCGCTCGCCTCGGCGACCTGGTCGAGCAGCCCGCGTTCCAGGTCGTTGAAGGCCGCCTCGAAGAGCGCCGTCTTGTTGGCGAAGTGGTGGTAGACGGCGCCGCGGGTGGCCCGGATGTCGGTCGCGACGTCCTCGAGCGAGGTCTTGGCGAAGCCGTGCTCGGCGAACCGGCGGGTGGCGGCTTCGAGCAGGGCGGCCCGGGTCTCGTCGGAGTACTGCTCCCGCCTGCTCTTGACACGTGACATGCGAGGAGTATACGAACATACACAGTGTATGTCTCCAACGCGAAGTAGGTATTCACGATGACGTGGAGCCGAGCACACCGCCGCCACCAGCTCGTTCACGAGGTGCTGGCGGAGATCGCACGTGACCGGCGGCCCGAGATCCCCGACCGGTGGGCCGGGGAGATCGAGGCCGAGTTCGGGGGTTTCGGGGAGTTCCTGCGGGACGTCCAGGCGCGCTGGTACCGGACGTTCGAGGCACGGATCGACCCGCTGCTGGAGTCCGGCGCGCCGGACATGCGGGCCGCGCTGGACGCCGTCTGGCACGAGCTGGCCGGCGACATGCCGGGCGCCCGCCTCCTGCTGGACGCGCACGTCGCGCACCCCGCCCTCGCCGAGCTGCACGACCGCCGGCGCCGCCTGCTCCATCTCGCGACCGGGCTGCACTGGGACCCGGCCGCGGCGACCCCCGCGGCGGTGCCCAGGCCGCGGCACGCCTCGACCCCCCGCGCCCCGCGGCGAACGTTCAAGCCCTGTCTGTGGATCATTGCCCCCGGAGGGATTCGATGACCGAGGAAGTCTCCTTCAACCCGTTCGAGCCCGGTTTCACCGACGACCCCTATCCGGCCTACCGCGCGCTGCGCGAGGCCGACCCCGTCCAGGAACACCCGCTCGGCTTCTGGTTCATGACCGCCTACGACGACATCGCGACGTTGCTGCGGGCCGGCCACTCGGTGAACGCCGGGCTCATGGACGACGGCACCCCGCCGCGCGAGCAGTTCGACATCCTGGAGCGCGAGGGGTCGTCCGTGCTGACCCTGTCCATGCTCGACCGCGACCCGCCCGACCACACCCGGCTGCGCTCCCTGGTGTCGAAGGTCTTCACGCCCCGCAAGGTCGGCGCCCTCGAACCGCGCATCACCGCGCTCGTCGACGAGGCGCTCGACCGGATCGACGCCGGCGGCGGCGACCTCATCGAGGAGCTCGCCTTCCCGCTGCCGTTCGCCGTGATCTCCGAGATGCTCGGCATGCCACCGACCGACCACGAGCGCATCCGCGAACTGAGCGCCATGGTCGTGCGCTCGCTGGAGCCGATCTTCGACGAGGACGTGCTCAAGCAGATCGCGCACGCCAGCGTGGATCTGACCGGCATCGTCCGGGACGTGATCGCCTGGAAGCGCGCCAACCCCGGCGACGACCTGCTCACCGCCCTCATCGCCGCCGAGGAGGACGGCGACTCGCTCACCGACGACGAGCTCGTGGCCCAGGTCGTGCTGCTCTACGTCGCCGGCCACGAGACGACGGTCAACCTCATCGCCAACGGCGCCGTCGCGCTCCTGCGCCACCCGGACCAGCTGGCCCTCCTGCGCGAACGCCCCGACCTGGCGGGCAACGCGGTCGAGGAGTTCCTGCGCTACGACAGCCCCGTCCAGCAGACCCGGCGCGTCACCCTGCACCCGCACGCCGCGGGCGGCAAGGAGATCCCGCCGGGCGCGTTCGTCATCGTGTGCGTGGCCTCGGCCAACCGCGACGAGGCGCACTTCGGCCCCACCGCCGGCCGCCTCGACATCGAACGCGCCGACGCGCGCCAGCACCTGGCGTTCAGCGTCGGCACCCACCACTGCCTGGGCGCCGCGCTGGCCCGCATCCAGGGCCGCGTGGCCATCGAGCGCCTGGTCACCCGCTTCCCCGGGCTCGCGCTCGCCGGCGAGCCGACCTGGAACGGGCGCATCAACCTCCGCGGCCCCGCGGCCCTCCCGATCTCGGTCTAGCCCCCGGCGCCGGGGGCTAGGGCAGGATCGAGTCCACGTACCCGCCGTCCACCCGCACCGCGCCACCGGTCGTGGCCGAGGCCGGCGGCGAGCTGAGGTAGACCACCATGTTGGCGATCTCCTCGGGCTCGATCAGCCGTTGCAGCAGCGACTGCGGCCGGTGTTCCCGCATGAAGACCCGCTGGGCCTGCTCCCAGGGGAGGTCCTTGTCGACCAGCTGGTAGACGAAGTCCTCGACCCCGCCCGTGTGGGTGGGCCCGGCGATGACCGAGTTGACCGTGACGCCGCTGCCCGCGGCCTCCTTGGCGAAGCCGCGGGAGACGGCCAGCAGCGCGGTCTTGGACATCCCGTAGTGGATCATCTCCGCCGGGGTCACCACCGCCGAGTCGCTCGCGATGTACTGGATCCGGCCCCATCCGCGGTCCCGCATCCCCGGCAGGTAGGCGCGCGTCAACCGTACGGCGGCGAGCACGTTCACCTCGAAGTACCGCCGCCACTCCTCGTCGCTGATCTCCAGCGCGGGCTTCGACTCGAAGATCCCGAGGTTGTTGATCAGGATGTCGACGTCGGGCAGCAGGTCGACGACCCTCGCCGCGCCCCGCTCGTCCGCGAGATCGCCCGGCACCGGGACGACCTGCGCTCCGGGCACCTCCGCGCCCAGCCGCCCGGCCGCCTCCTCGGTACGCGCCTCGTCGCGCCCGTTCACCGCCACCCGGGCCCCGGCCCGCGCCAGCCCCGTCGCGATCGCCAGCCCGATGCCCTGCGTGGACCCCGTGACCAGCGCCGTCCTGCCCGAAAGATCGATCAGCATGAGGCGTGATCTTCCCACATCTCACCCGGCCACTCCCCGGCCGAGCCCGGGTACCCAGATCGGCCTGGGCGCTCCTACTCATGCCCCGGCGATCGGCAGGTGCTTTGCTGTGCCTCATGCGCCGTTTCACGCCCTTCGTCCCGCTCCTCCTGCTCGCGCTGCCGCTGACCGGCTGCGCGGCCTCCGTCGAGGACCAGACGGCCGACGACGCCGGCGACAAGGCCCGCCGGGTCAACAACGTGCTCTACGGCTTCCGGGGACGCACCCCCCAGGACTTCGGCCACCGCGCCGCCGACCTGGACGACGTCGACACCATGAAGGTCGGCGGCGCGACCGGCAAGCCCCGGGTGGTCATCCGCGTCCCCGGCAAGGGCACCGAGGGCGGCGGCCTGCTCGTTCCCGGTGAGGAGGTCACCCACCTGCACTGCTTCGAGCTGAGGTTCCCCACCGAATGGGATCGCGAGCCCGAGCGCGTCACCTGCCCCGGCACGGCGCCGCTCACGTTCGCGCCCTGGCCCGAGACCCCCGACATCCCCGCCGGACGCCTCCGCCGGGCGCTCCCCAAGGTCCCCGGCGGCGGCACGGCGAACGAGGCCGCGGTCCGCGCCGCCGTCACGTCCCTGAAGCTGGACCCCGCCGTCATCGTCGAGATCAAGAGCGAAGGCGGCGTGGTGGGCGTCAGCCTCGCCGCGAGGCCGTACCTGGAAGGCCCCCTCGACTGCACCCTCGTCCGCGTCGCCCCCGGCCGCACCAGCATCTGGACCCCGTCCCGGATGCAGCGCATGCCCGGCGAGGGCGGCTGCTCCGCCTTCTCCGCCATCCACCCGCAGCCCCCGCCCCACTAACGGTCCGGGCGGCGGGTCCGCGTCCACGCCCCGAGCAGCACGACGACCGTCGACACCACCGAGCAGAACGTCTCGATGAAGGCCGGCACCGCGACCACCTCCCGAAGCCAGGAAGCCATCCGCGATCATGGTTGCGCAGCGCGGCAACGGGCGTTGCGGAACGTACGGGCGGGCCACGGCCCACCTCCCGGATCGCCGGCCCAGAGCGCGCCCGCCGCGTGACGCGGACCACTCTCACCTCCGCGAACCATGACCGCCCGCGGCACGTCGAACGGCCGTGGCTCCGATCTTGCGCACGACGGCCGCCGTGGCCGCGTCACTGACCGCCGTCGGCGGCTTCGTCGCGACGGGCTGGCTGGACTTCTACGGCCCGGACGGCTGGTCGTGGCTGGGCGCGGTGGTCGCCCTCCTGGCCACCGCGCTGGGCGTGGGCGTCGCGTTCGCCCTGGCCCACCACATGGCGACCCCCGTCCTCCTGCTGCTCGCCCTTCCGTTCTGCGGCTTCTTCATCCACAACGCCGCCGAGGCCCGCGTCCTGGCCGAACGCGGTGTCAGCGGCGCCTGCCGCGTGAACGACGCGCGGACGTCCGCCACGTCCGTCCTCAACGGCGCACCCGAGGGAGGCACCTCGACGGTCACCCGCACCGTCCACCGCCTGACCTGCCCGAAAGGCGGCCCGTCCGAGCTGGACGCCGCGACGGCCGAGGCCCGCCCCGGCGCCACCCTCGACCTCACCTGGGACCCCGAACGCCGGGTCGGCCCCCGCCCTACCGCCGACGTCCCCGGGAACTCGGTTCTGATCCTCCCCGCCCTCGCCGTCCTGGCCGTCCTCCTCCTCGCCGCCACCACGTCCCCGTTCAGGCCTGGAACGCGCTGATCCCCGGGGCGGGCGACGGTGACAACTCCGGGGTCGGAACGCGCGTCTGATGAAACGTGACCGACAACGGATTGTTGAGCTTCCAGCTCCGAATCCTCTCCGGAATGCGGGGCAACGATCGCATCGTCCAGCAGGCACTGCGTGCTCTCGGCGCGGACGAGTCGGACATGGAGCGAAGCCGACAGGAGACGCCGGACGTCTTCCTCCCCGCGGGCCGGTACGAGAACGTCGTCGCCCTGCTGGGACGCCCCCGGAGGAAAGAGACCCTGCGGGCCGCGGACGGCCGCCCCCTGACCAGGCTGCGCTACGAGCTCCCTCTCTGGCCGGGCCTGGAGTTCTTCCTCGTAGGCCGCCCGGGCCTGCCGTTCTCCCACGACGCCGGCTTCGCCAGGAGGCCCGGCGTTCCCGCCATTCCCCCCAAGCACCCCGACGACCTCCGGCCCTGGGCCCATCTCCGCGACGAGGTCTTCGAGGCCTTCGGCCCGCCGAGCCAGGAGGGCGACCGCTGGCCGCCCTACGAGGAGTACAAGTTCCAGGTCCGTACTCCCGACGGCCGCACCCGGGAGTTCTGGGCCACCTTCTCCTGGCACCTCCTCCAGCGCGTCGAATGGGCGTGACCCCTTCGTCGCTGAGAGTCCCGGTTTCTTATAGACGCGCTCATCTGTCTGCTTGCTAGGCTGCGGTCCAAGCCGATCTTGGCGATCTTTCGCGGGAGGACGTGAGTGCAGCCGCTTCAGGCGGGGGACCCGGCCTGGGTCGGCCCGTACCAGTCGTGCGCCCGCCTGGGAGCCGGTGGCATGGGGACGGTCCTGCTCTCCCGGTCTCCGGGAGGACGGCTCGTGGCCCTCAAGCTGGTGCGCGCCGAGTTCACCGAGGACCAGGGGTTCCGGGAACGGTTCCGGCGCGAGGTCGACGCCGCGCGCAGGGTCGGCGGCGTCTACACCGCCCCGGTGCTGGACGCCGACCCTGACGCGCCGCATCCCTGGCTGGCCGTCGCCTACGTGCCCGCGCCCACGCTCCGGGAGGCGGTCGCCGCCACCGGCCCGCTGCCCGAGGCCGCGCTGCGCGCGCTGGGCGCCGGGCTCGCCGAGGCGCTCCAGGTCATCCACCGGGCGGGCCTGATCCACCGCGACCTGAAGCCGAGCAACATCCTGCTGGCCGAGGACGGCCCGAAGGTCATCGACTTCGGCATCACCAGGGCGGTCGACGCCTCGCGGCTCACCGCCACCGGCGGCGTGATCGGGACGCCCGCGTTCATGCCGCCCGAGCAGATCGGCGGACGGCCCGACGTGGGCCCGGCGTCCGACGTGTTCTCCCTGGCGGGCGTGCTCGTGTACGCCGCGTCCGGGACCGGGCCGTTCGGCGCCGGGGACTCGGCATCCCTGCTCTACGAGGTGATGTACGGGGGGCCGCGCCTGGACGCGGTGCCCGGGCCGCTGCGCGGGCTGCTGACCGCCTGCCTCTCCAAGGAGCCGGACGAACGCCCGCCGCTGGCCGACGTCCTCGGCGCTCTCCTCCCGTCCGACCCGGCCGCCCTGACCTCCCCGGCCCTGCGGCACGAGATCGCGTCCCGCGAGGCGACGGCCGCCGCCATGGCCGGCGGCCCCGTCGTCGCGCCGCCGCCGCTGCCGCAGATCGACCGGACCGTCGCGCACGACCCGGGACGGCGGCTGGTGCTGCGCCTCGCCGCCGCGACGGCCGTCGGCGTCGTCGGCGCGGGCGGCGGCGCCACGGCCTGGGCACTGACCCGCGACGAGCCGGCGTCGGCCAAGCCGGCGCCGCGCGCCACCGGCCTCGTCGCGGCCCCGGCACCGGTCTGGTCCCTGGACTGGCCGCGGAAGCCCGACATCCAGCTGAGGTTCCAGGTCGAGGTGACCGGCAACACGGTGGTGTGGCGCGAGTACGACGCCATCTGCGGAGTCGACGCCGCGTCGGGCCGCCGGCTCTGGACCCTCGACCGCCGCACCGGCAGACCCGGCGGCCACGGCTTCCGCGTCTTCGGCGGCACGATCCTGGCTCTCGGCTCCAAGGTCCTGGCCGACCCCTACGAGCTCCTGGAGATCGACGCGGCGACGGGGAACGAGCGGCGGATCGCCATGCCCGACGACGCCGAGACCGTCACCGACGTGTACGGACTGATCGGCCGGACCGCGTTCGTGAGCGTGACGACGGCCCGCACGGGCAAGAAGGAGACCGTTCTCGCCGTCGACCTCGACAGCTCGCGGGTCCTGTGGCGTTACCCCGGCGGAACCGACGGCCTCTACGGCGTCGCCGACGGCACGGCGCTCTACCTCTGCACCCCGACGCAGGTCATCGGCATCGACGCCGCGACCGGGGCACGGAAGTGGGCGCACACCTGGTTCACCGACAGGGAACGGACCCGGGGGTATCCGCTGCTTCTCGGCAGCGGGCTGGTGTTCATCGGCGCCACCGGCTCGTCCATCCTGCGGGCGCTCCGCACCACGGACGGGACCGTGGCGTGGTCGAAGAACAGCGGGCAGGGCCTGCGACCGGCGGCGGTGCTGGGCTCCGATCTGATCGCGACCGGGGAGCAGGGCTTCCACGCCTTCGACCAGGCCACCGGAGCGGCCCGCTGGCAGCAGACCTCCAGCCCCTCCTCCCTCCAGTTCTTCACCAATGCCAGCTGGGCCGGGGGCTCCGACCAGGTCCTCGCCGCCGTGTTCGGCGACTCGGGGGATCGCGGCGGCTTCTTCGCCGCCCGCCCCGGCGGCGGACCGTCATGGGCGTACTGGGGCCCCTCCAACGACGACGGCTGGTCCCTGGCGGTGTCCGGACCGGCCGTCTACGCCACCGACAACAAGCGTCTCTACCGTTTCCCGGCGGGCGTATGACCGGCACGCTGGAGCCCGGCGACCCTGGCCACGTGGGCCGCTACCGGCTGCTGGGCCGGCTCGGCGAGGGCGGGATGGGCCGCGTCTACCTGGGCGCGTCGCCCGCGGGCCGGGCGGTGGCCATCAAGGTCGTACGGGCGGAGCTGGCGGGGGACGAGTCGTTCCGTGCCCGGTTCCGGGCCGAGGTGGAGGCGGCGAAGAAGGTCGGCGGCGCGTTCACCAGCCCCGTCGTGGACGCCGACCCGGACGGGACCGTGCCGTGGCTGGCGACCGCGTACGTGAACGGGCTCGACCTCAAGGACGCCGTCGACCGGCACGGGCCGATGCCCGAGCCGCGGCTGCGCACCCTGGGCGCCGGCCTGGGCGAAGCGCTGGTCGCCGTCCACCAGGCCGGCCTGCTGCACCGCGACCTCAAACCGGCCAACATCCTGCTGGCCAAGGACGGCCCGCGCGTCATCGACTTCGGCATCAGCAGGGCCTCCGACGGCACCAGGCTCACCGCCGACGGCCAGTTCATCGGCACGCCCGGATACATGGCGCCCGAGCAGATCCGCGGAACGGACCTGACCCCCGCCACCGACGTGTTCGCGTTCGGCGCCGTGCTGGCCTTCGCCGCGACGGGCCGCCCCCCGTTCGGCGCCGGCGCCGTGCACACCGTCATCCACCGCACCCTGCACGAACCTCCCGACCTCGAAGGCGTGCCGCCGTCCCTCGCCGCGATGGTCGCCGCCTGCCTGAGCACCGACCCGAGCCGCCGCCCGCCTGTGGCGCTCCTGTCCAGGCTCCTGGCCCCGCCGGCCGCGCCCGGCTGGCTTCCCGACACCCTCGGCCGCGAACTCGAACGCCGCGAGACCACCCTCGTCGCCGACCTGCGTTCCGTCACCCGGGCCAGGACCCGCCGCCGCCTCCTGATCGCCGGCGCCGCGACCGCCGGCCTGGCGCTCGCCGGAGGCGGCACCGCGGTGGCCCTCGCCCGGAACGGCCACGCCCCGCCCCCGCCCACGTTCCTCTGGGAGGCGGACCTGAAAACGGGCAGCGACATCATGTCGCCCCAGATCTTCGCCCGCGCCGTCGTCGTCTCCACCGCCTCCGGCACGTCGCACTCCTTCGACCGCGCCACCGGCCGCAGGCTCTGGTCGGGCGTGACCTACGACGCCTGCGCCGACGACCTGATCTACGCGCGCCCCTCCGACGACGAGACCCTCGTCGCGTTCGACCCCTACACCCGCTCGCCGCGCTGGAGTCGCCGCCTGCCGTCCGGCTTCGACATCGACACCATGAAGGGCCCCGACAACGCCCGTCTCGCCCTGCTGAACGGCCAGACACTTCTCGGCGTCGACACCCGCACCGGCGCGACCCTCTGGACGTACAACACCCGCTCCGACGCCGAACTCCTGGGCTTCCTGGGCGGCACTCTCATCCTCGCCACCGGCACGAAGCCCGACGACGGCCCCTACCCGAACCTCCTGGCCCTCGACCCGTCCACCGGCGCCGTCCGCTGGAACCGCCCGTACCCCACCGACGGCCTGCTGCTCCCCGACACCGGCACCCTGATCCTCAACACCACCGACGGCCGAGTCGACGCCCTCTCCACCACCACCGGCCGCACCGCCTGGACGACCCCGCTCTCCGGCGAACGTTCCTCCATCACCGTCGCCGCCGGAACCGCCTTCGTCGCCGGCTCCACCCTCGACGCCCTCGACCTCTCCACCGGCCGCAGCCGATGGGCGTACGAACCCTCCGTACCCGGAAGCCGCATCCAGAGCCTCCACGTGAACGGCGACCGCACCTACCTCCTGGACAACCAGAACCTCGTCGCCCTGGACACCCGCACCGGCCGCCGCCTCTGGTCGGCCAACACCCCCGCCGCCGACACCGCCCCGCTCCTGACCTTCGGCGGCCTGATCTGCACCGGCGTGGCAGGCCCCACCGGTCCCGGCCTCTACGCCTGGACCGAAACCACCGGCCACCTCACCTGGAGCCGCCCCGCCCCTTTCGCCACCACCACAGACCAATGGACCCTCACCAAAACGGGCCAAACCCTAGCCGCCCTGAACCGCGGCCTCCTCCAAACCTTCGCCACCCGTCCCCAGACCTAACGCGGTGCAGCAGTCGCCGCGTCCAGCAGAAACTTGTGAAGGACCAGCACAATGTGCGTGGCCGACCATAACCTCGTCTCATGAATCCGGCGTGGATAGCCGTAGTAGGAACCGCCGTAGGCGCCATGGGAGCTACTGCCGCGGCCCTCATCGCCGGCTGGTCGGCCCGCCGTCAGACCACACACCAGAGTCTGAGCCAAGAAATGCAGTGGCACCGAGAGAAGCGGCGCGACTCCTACAGCTCCTTTCTTGACTCCGGGGTGCAAGCCCGCGATGAACTGGCCAGTATTTGGCGACTGCTCAGAGCTTCCGATCCAGATATCGAGCAGGTCGTGACTCGTTTGGAGGAGGCCCGCCCCCTCGTGCAGGACGTAAGGCGCGCAAGCGCCACCGTCTTCGTGTTGGGCCCCCAGGAGATCCTGGAATGGACACGTCGGGCAGAGGAAAGCATAGTCCTCTTCCACAACCTCCTACGCGCAGCAGCCAAAGACTTGCGCCAAGGAAACGAAATCTCCCACCGCATCCCCCTATGCATCCAGCAGGACGCCCAAGTCCGAGACATCCTAGACCGCTTCGCCGCCTCCGCCCGAGAAGTCCTGACCGGCACAGGCGCAACAAGCGCCCTCCTCCCCAGCCCACCCCCCGCCCAAGCAACCGAAGAACTCACCTGGCTGGTAGCGAGAATCAGCGAGGCACTGGACATCCCCGAAAGCGAAATAGACACAAGCCGCCCACTCTTCGAAGCCGGCCTGGACTCGTTGGCCGTCCTGGAAATAACCAGCATGGCGGACAAAGAATTCCACCTGGAAAAACAAGAAGCCGGCTGGCTGATCTCGTCCCTGCTGTTCGCCAAGACCATCGAAGAGGTCGCAACCCACCTCGCCGCCCAAAGACATCCCGCCTAACCCCCAGCCACCGTCGATCACGACCTGGCCATGCACGCCGCTGTATTTTCCGTGCTTTCTCCGAGTTCCTGCCGCACAAGCCCGGAAAAACTCACTCCATGGTTCTTCAGGGTGTCGATTTCCCTCTGTTGTCGATGGTTGACCCGGAGTGGATTGATCGCTTCCCCTGGGCTGAGCGAGTCGCGGAACCTTCGTACGGAATCGATAACTTGCTGAGAGCCGTCTATAGCCTTCTTTGAGCCGAAGGCCATAATCATAAGCTGCCTTCTCTCCAGCGCCTCAAGATGTATATCGAGTTTCTGTATGTGCATCTTCGTGCTGTGAACGAGAGGCTTCTCTTTCGTATCTTCGCCCTCCATCTCGCGTTGGATGCCGAGTTCGGTTGCCCGAGCCTTGTTCGTTGCCTGTAGGAACCCCATGTATATCTCGGCGATCCGATCCTTCTGGGATCTGTCGCGATCCTCTATCATCTGTCTGGCCAGGGCCCGCTCTTGCCCGTTGTTCGTGAGCCACGCCGCCGTAACGCCCGCGCCAGCGCCTATTGCCGCGATAATAACGCCAGTAACGAACTGCTTTTTCCATTCGGAAGGGCTGCCAGGACATTGATTGACGTTCCCTTGCTCCTCCGGGAGACTTGATCCGGAGTCTCCTTCTGTGCGCGCCATGCCTTGTTGGACGGTCAGCGCAAAGCCGTCGTTCCTAAGGATCATTTGCGAATCGGCGACATTCCAAGAGGGCGACTGAAATATACCAAGAAAGTCAACTATGGCGTAGTCGTCCGTTATATTCCTTATTGTGCGGACAGGCTGCGCATCAGGTGATGCGGTCGCGTAGGTGGCTTGGCGTAGGGATCAAGACCCGGGCACCACTGCGCCGGTCGACTAGTTGGCACGTTGCCCGGCTCCGTGCTGATCTGACTCTTCCAGCGCCTCAAGCGGTCGTTGCTCGGCGGTCCAATCGGCGCGTTGCCGGAAGTAACATCCATCGCGCCAGACATCCGTAACCGCGTTCGTACAGAGCGCGGTCACCATCCTCATCCCCATCTGCGCATGGGGTTCTGTCTGCACATGAAAACCGTCATCTCTGTGATCGCAGGTCGAGCTCAGGACGAGCTGGCTCGACGGGCACGTTGACCCGTAGGGGCGAGTCGACGGCCTGTTCGGCCAGGGCATCCCCGCAAAGCGAGCGTCACGCCCGGGAGTCCCGGGTCGTCACGCGTTGTGCCGAAGAGCATCCACAAACGGAGAAGGGCTGCTTCAAGCCCCTCGGAGACGGCGATCTGGGATGCGTCGTATGCCATCTGCCATCTGCCATCTGCCACGAGCGGTGATGCTGGGTCCTGCGAGTGCTCGGACGGTGTGCTTGGACTGGATCACCAGTTGGGTTCGGCTCGTCTGCTCAGACGCACGAAAGCCCCCTGGCTGACCATCGGTGGGAGTTTGCGGGGGTGCGGGGCTAATGCGGGTGCATCCCGTTCTAGAGCTGCATGCCTGCTCAGAGGCCATTCGAATCAGGTTGGAATGCCAATTCGGATGCCACTCGTCAGGCTGACTTGGACTTGTCGTCCTTGAAGATCTCGTTCATCTTCTCGCCGCCCTTGCGGACCACGGGGCGGAGCTGGTGGCGGTACACGGTGCGCGTGGTCTGTGTGCTTGAGTGGCCGACAAGGTCGCTGATCACCTCGTCGGCGACCTCGTGATCGCTCATCAGCGACACGAAGGTGTGCCGGAGTTCGCGCGGCACCCAGTCGGAGCCGACGCCGGCCGCTGCCGTGAGCTTCTGGAAGCGGCGGAGCACATCGCCGTCCGTGTAGGGCGTGCCGTCCTCGTGGCAGAACACGAGGTTGTGATCCTTGTAGGCGTCGCCTGCTTCGAGCTTCTCCGCGGCTTGCCGCTTTCGGAGTGCCTTGAGCGCGTCAACGGCGTTGTCCGCCATGGTGAATCCGCGGCGGCTCTTCTTGGTCTTGGTGTCGCCTCCGTCCCTGTCAGAGCGGAGGACGTAGACGACCTTCTTCTTGAGGTCGACGTTGTTCCAGGTAAGCGCTCGGAGTTCCTCCGTACGCAGACCGGTGACGACCGCCAGGATCACGTATGCACCAAGTCGGTGCTGTGGGTCCTGGGCGGAACGCAGCAGCTTGACCGCCTGCTTGAGCGTCAGCGAGCGGGACCGACGCGTTGGCTTCATGCCTTGTGGCGTATCGACGAGAACCGCGACGTTGCGGTCCACCTTGTCACGCCGCTGCGCCAGTCGGATTGACCGCCTCAGAAGTCCGTGAACGATCCGCAGGGTCTGAGTGGTCATGTTCTCGGCGCACTCGTCGAGCCACGTCTCGACGAGGTCCGGTGTCAGCTCCTTCTTGAGCTTGACGTTGCCGATCTTGGCGATGATGTGGTTGTCGGCGAGACCGCGATAGGTCTTCATGGTCCGGTCGCTCTTGCCTTGCTTGGCAAGGTGGATGAGGAGCGCGTTCACCGCCTGCTTCACGGTGTAGTTCTGGTCGGCCTGCACTCCCTTCTCAAGCTCGTCGACCAACTCGCGTAGCTTCGCCTTGACGGCTTCCTTGTTCTTGCCCTTCCGCTTGGGCCTGTTGCGCTTCCCGTTCGGCTTGAAGCCGAGCGAGATGGCCCCGGCGTAGCCATCACCTTCCGGGTAGATGCTCGCCTCGTAGTTTCCGATCAGGATCTTTGCCAAGTGATCCCTCCCTCGTACTCGGGTGCACGGTGGAGTTGGCGGACGGCTCGAAGCCGTTCGCCGGGATCGCGTCGATGGAGTTCTCAAGAAGCGAAGGTCACGGGGCCTTCCGGTGAGGCGCGCCCCGTTCCTCACTAGGGACGTTAACAGAAGACGTCCCTAGACGTCCCTAGTGTGAGGCGTCTTCCTTTTCGAGCGACGCGACGAAATCGGCGAGGTGTTGATCGGTGATGCGGCGAAGCTTGCCGATCTTGATGCTGTGAAGGTGTCCGGTACGGATGAGGGCGTAGACCTTGTCGCGTCCGATCTGGAGGATCTCGGCGACCTGCTCGACGGTGTATGCCTGCATGCTCACCTCCTTGTCTCCCGAGCCGTGCTCGGGCCTCATGTGCGGCGTGGTGACCGCCTCCGTTCGTTACGGGGAGTGGTTGTCTACGTCTTCGTCTATGTCTCGTCTACGTCCATACGTGCAGGCGCGCGCGTAGACGTAGACGTAGACGTAGACAAGTCACGGAGAGTCGTCGGACACGGCACGCCACCGGCCGCGCGAGACCTGAGTGACGCGCTGATCGTCGGCGAGGTCACGGAGCCGCTGGTAGATCCACGGACGGCTCATGCCGGTTGCGTTGATCAGATGCGACACCGGGATACCGTCCTCCGGTGCGCCGTTCAACATGGCCCAGAGGACCTCTTGCGGACGGTCCTCGGCCACGTCCGAATGAGGAGTCGCGAGCGCATCGTCCGCCGGACTCCCCGCCTGAAGCCGGATGTCCGCGCGTGCCTCTTCGATCGCCGTACGGGAGATCTCATCCAGCGTCGGCCGTATGGCGCAGGACTGCTGCACGGCGGTTGCGACAGCCTCGTCAGTGAGCAGGTACGCACGGGCGCGACGAGGCGTGTCGTGCTCAGGTGCGGACAGCAGGAACTTGCCAGGGGCATTGAGGGTGTGAGCGTGCCACCCAGCCGTGAGCATCCCTTGCCCGAGGATGAGATCCACGTCTTTGCGCTCCCGAACGCGGAAGCTCACACGTACGTCCATCTGCGAACGGACGGCACCCCTTCCCATGGCCTTCTGCGTCGGACGCTGCGTCGCGGCGAGCAGGGTGACGGCAACGGCCCTTCCGCGGCGGGCGATGGAGTCGGTATCGGTGGCAGCCTCGGGCGCATCGTCGGCGAGTTCGGCGTACTCGTCGATGACGATGACCAGCGCGGGCAACTCTTCGCTGGGCTCCCAGACGCGTCGTCCACGCGCGGCGAGCCACTCAGCGCGAGCCTCCAGGACCGCGACGGCGTCGCGAAGGAGGGCACGGGCCTGTTCGGGAGTGGTGGCGAGCCGATCGATGCAGCTCGCCCATGGCTGGAGTTCCATGCCGCGCTTGAGGTCGATTGCCCAGATGACCACGTCGGAGCATGCGGCGAGGTTGCCCATGAGGACGTTGATCCCGCCGCTCTTGCCCGAGCCGGCCACGCCTCCGAACAAGCCATGCCGCCGCAGCAAAAGGACTCTGGCGCTGGTGGCGTCCTCGAACGGCCCGAGGTCGATGGGTTCGGTGATGGACGAGACAGACGGCCCCGGCCACGGGATGGCGTCAGCGTGCGGATCGGTGTCCAGGACGCGAAGCTCGAATCGGTTGGCTCTGTCGTCCCGCGTCGGATGGACTCGGACAGCACCACGGAACGTGCCGAGCGCCGACTCGATTGCGGGCACCTTGCCGATCACATCCTGGATCGTCTGGCCACGAGCGAGCGCGAACCGCGCACGCCATCCCCATACGTCCACCACGGCGGACTGGACATGGGAGCCAGCGAGCCCGATCGACTGAGCAATGTCAGGCCACGCGGCGAGCTGGCGGTCAACACGCACTTTGGCGCGCCGCCTCCGGTGCGCCCACCAGGGCGCGGCCAGGAGGAGCCCGCCTCCAAAGAAGAGGTATGCGAGCGGCCGGTAGGTGATGCCGAGCGCTGTCACAGCGCTGAGCCAAGCTCCAGCACTCATCACCAAAGTCGCCGCGTACAGACGTTCTGCGCGCACCGTCAGCCCGACCCGTTCACCGAACAGTGCGACCAACCATGCGACCAAGGTGGCCGCGATGAGCAGGTAGATCCACCACCGCGGATGCGTGATGTGCAGCGCCGTCCCGCCGAGCACCAACATCGCTCCCACGTACAACGGGGCGAGTTCGGACCGATACCGCCACAGCACACGTCCGACGAGCGCCGCAGCGACGTCGGGAAGTCGCTCGTCATGGTTGATGACGATCATCGGCTGGAGGCCGTAGCGCCGCATCTTGCGTGCGTGCCGACGCATCTGGCGAGCCCGTGTCATGGCCGTCCCCAGGTGTCCGGAGGAAGCTGCCCCTGTGCGCGAAGCTCGTCGCTGAGGTAGTAGAGCGGGTCAGGTTCGCCGTCCTGATGGGCGTTGAGCGTCGCGCGGGCGGCGGCGACAAGGTTGGCGTGGCCTCGGCGCGCCCGAGCGAGTTCGATGGCGAGGCGCTTGATCTCGCTGGTAAGTGCGGGGGTGTCGGCGAGCGCGGCGTTGAGACGAAGCCACATGTCAGCGATCGTCGGCATCGCTTCGGACAAAGCCGAGACGATCTCTCTGGCGTTGAGGTTGCGGGTGCGGACCCCCTGAAGATTGAGACCGGTGGGCTGTGGAGTGTCGGGCACTAGGCATCCCTCCTTCGGTCGGGGACGGTCAGTGCTGGTCGAGAGCGCGGATGACGGCGGCTACGATCCGGCGTATCTCCGGCGCGGCGCTGGTGGCGGCGAGGAAGAACCCAAACAGCAGCGCCAGAACGGCGTGCCACATTCGGAGCCCCATGTAGCGCCAGGCGAGCCAGACAACCGCGCCAAGGATCGCCACCAGCGGAACGGAAACGGTCATGCGGAGCCTCACCTCCTTCCCTGGGCGGACGGTCAGAGCCAGAGATCGGGGTAGCGGGACCCTTGCTTGCGTCGCTGCCAACGAGCACGAGCGCGGCACTTGTGGCAGCGCCGGCTACCAACATCCAGACGAGCGCCGCACGGACACCTGTGGCCGGTGATGACGCGGGGCATCCTCACGGGAATCACCGCCCCGCCTTCACGCGCTCGGGGACGTCATCACACGTCTGAGTCGACAGGAATCGGCGGGAGACAGCGCCCGTACGGGTCGGTTCGCCGGTACGGGTTAGACGGCGCTCCTCAGCGTGGATGCCGATGACCAGCATCGCGAAGATGCCGCAGACAGCGCCGGCGAGGAAGACAGCGATGATCGAGGCCAGAACGAGGATCATGGGGGACACCTCTTCTCGTAAGGCCCGTGTCCGGCGGGGGCGGCTCGGGCGGTCGGTCGTGCCTTACGAGATCGAGATTGCGCCTGACCTGGGGGACGACATCACTACATGACTGGACCTGTTCAAGACGTCCTCGTAGGGTTGGTGTCCCCAAGACGTCCCCGCGATCCGGACGGGTGCATGCCGAACGAACGCCTACGCGCCGCGCTCTACCAAAAGGGCATCACCCTGGCCGCGCTCGCCGAACAAGTAGGCGTCGATCCCAAGACCGTCGAACGCTGGATAACCAAGGACCGCGTTCCGTACCGACGCACCCGCCAAGCTGTGGCAACCGCCCTAGACGCGGACGAGACCTATCTCTGGCCGGACGCCCTGACCAACGAACAAGTCACCTCGGTCTCCAACAGCGAGCTCATCACGATCTACCCGCACCGCTGGGCCGTCCCAAGGGACGCATGGGGACGTCTCTTCGCAGAGGCCGAGAACGAGATCGGCGTCCTCGTCTACAGCGGCCTCTTCCTAGCCGAGGACCACGGTGCCCAACGCATCCTGACCGATAAGGCCAAGGCAGGCGTTCGCGTCCGCCTCCTCCTGGGCGACCCAGACTCCTCCCAGGTCGCCGAACGCGGCGAAGACGAAGGCATCGGCGACGGCATGGCGGCCAGGATCCACAACGTCCTGGTCCTCTACAAGAAGCTGCGCGCCGTCGAGAACGTCGAGGTGCGTCTCCACGGCACGGTCCTCTACAACTCGATCTACTTCGCCGACGACCAGGTCTTCGTCAACACCCACGTCTACGGAGTGCCGGCGTCCAACGCGCCGTTCTGGCACCTCCGCCGCATCCCAGGTGGCGAGATCGTCACGACCTACCTGGAGAGCTTCGAACGCGTCTGGGAAGGCGCTAAGCCACTACAACCGGGGGACTGAATCATGGGCCGCAGGATCGACTACTACGACGACCCCAACGCCCCCCAGGCCAACAGCCTCGTCCCGTCCGTCAATGTCGTCGTCACCAACGACGCTGGCGAGATCCTCATGATCCGCCGCACCGACAACGACAACTGGGCCCTCCCCGGCGGAGCCATCGACCTAGGCGAGTCCGTCTCTCAAGCTGCGGTCCGCGAGACCAAAGAAGAGACCGGTATCGACGTTGAGATCACCGGCCTAGTAGGCATCTACAGCGACCCCAAGCACGTCATCCACTACACCAGCAACGACGAGGTCCGCCAAGAGTTCTCAATCCTCTTGACGGCTCTCCCGATGGATGGCGAGCCTCGTACCAGTGACGAGTCCCGGGAGGTCCGTTGGGTGGCGGCAGCGGAAGCCACCGACCGGAAGATGGATCGATCAATGCGTCTCCGTATAGGTCACTACCGAGCTCAACGGGGACTCCCGATCATCACGTGACTCGGGGTTTAGGTCGATTCGACCTGCGACGAACCGCTCGGCACTATCCCGCGGGGGCCAGCAGACTCAGCGGGTCAGCCTAGTTGGCAAGCCTGGATCAGACTGGGCAAAGGTCCGATAGCCACCAATTTCTACACATGGCCCCAGATGGCGCTTGCCGCAGGATATCCTTACTTGGCTCCCAAGATCCAATCTTCCGCCGCGGGGAGTCTTCTGCATGCCCACACAGCATGATCAATCCATCGTCGACAACCTTGAAGTTGCATGGGCGCACCTAGGAATTTCAAGCGGCGATCTTGACATGCCGGATCTCATATCTCATGCAGATATTGAATTCGATTGGGAAGCATATAGAAACAAACTAATTGAACGAATTAGGGATGGAGTAATCGGTCCACTGCAACTCGATGTGGTGGATCTACCCAAGGACGCATTGAATGTCCGACCTCTCGTGAGAATGCTGCCTTCGGACCGCCTGATCTATGATGCGGCAGTGTTTGCCACGGCAGACAAAATAGCTGCAGCCTTTCCCCGCGGCGTTTACAGTTACCGATGGTGGAAGGCGCGTAAGGCGCTCCTCGGAGCCAACATGTGGATCAAGATGCAGCGATCCGCGCGATTCTTGCACGAGAAGCATCCAGAACTCCTCTTGGCGCGGACAGATGTGACCGCCTTTTACGAGAATATAGAATCAGGGATCTTGATGGAGGATGTTGAGGCTCTTGGGGTGCCATCATGGTCCACATCCACTCTGAGGAAATGCCTATCGTCATTCAATAGCAAGACCGGGGTCTGGGGGATACCTCAAGGCTCAGATGCTTCAGGTCTCCTGGCCAATCTCTACCTATTTCCATTGGATAATGAAATATCCCGACGAGGGTTTCGCCACTATAGATACTCGGATGACATTTACATCTTTGGCGAAGACTGGGTTGCTCTACGTGAGATGTTGCTTGAAGCAAACAGAATCCTGCGTTATCGGCATCTGACGCTTTCTGGAGCGAAGACAACGATTTATAGAAGTCGAGAAATTGGTGACGTATTCGAGGATGACGAGAAGGACGCTATTGGTTATGGCGTCAGAAATCTAGACGTAGGAAGTATTGAGGATCTTCACGCTCTTTTCGATAGGACCACTGGTCGATATCCAATAAACGGTCGAGACCTAAGGTATTGTCTGACGAAGTTGGCTGCCGTCTACGACGACTACGCTGCCGCCTGGCTGCTCGCGAACCTGGGCGATCTACCGCACATCGCACGTGAATCGCTCATATATCTTGGAAATCTTCCATGGCTGTCTCCGTATATCACCAAGGCTGTTGTAGACCTGCTTGTAAATAGCAAGCTGGTGATGTATCCCTATGCCGAACAGCATCTGCTGATATATATGATTAATCACGAGGCCTTTAGCAAGGATGGCTTGAAGGCGGCATGGGAGCTACTTCTGGATAAGAATAAAGCTGGCTTCGTTAGAGAATTTGCTGCCCGCTATATCGGTGTGGCCTCGCAGCCCGGATCTGCATTGAGGCTAAAACAAGAGTTCCAGCTTGAAAAGGATCAAGGAGTGCGGCGCGCACTGCTAATCGCCTGCTATGAGTCTGGCCAATGCACGGAGAGATGGCTGAACGAGGTCTGGAAGTCGGTTCCAGATCTCCGGCTCACGGCGAAGTACCTATTGGCAAACCCTAGCCAAATTCCTAGGCCGGTTACAGAAAGAAGATATTGAGTGCAGTCCGAGCAAGAGCGCAAGCCGTACACGGATGAACTGGGCAAGCTCTGTGAGGATTCCTCCTACTCTGCCCAGGCTTACTTTGAGGCCGCAAAGTCGGCGGAATTTTGGGACAAGATCATTGTATTTGTCCCATCTCTCGTCGCTGCTGTCGCTGCCCTCCTTGTAGCAGTAGGAGAACCCAGGGCATGGGCTGCTCTCGGGGCCGTTTCTGGAGCCGTCGCTGCAACGGCCTCGTTCGTCGGAACGGGAAAAAGGGCCGCATCATACAAAGAGACGGGTAGGCGCTTCACCAAACTGCGTCACGATGCAGCGCTTGAACTCTCTCTCGTACTCAAGCGATCGGGTGACTCTGAACTTGAACGCAAGGTTCGCTCACTGCGCAAGGAATATGCGGAGATTGTCTCGTCAAGTGATCTTGTCTCTAACAGATTGTTCAAGCGAGCTGCGAAGCGTGTCAAAGCAGGCGTGTTGTCATCCGACTAACCCGTTGATGGTGGGTAGGTGGCCGACAAATGCGTCCCGTGTAGACCTCCGTCCAGCACAACGCGCAGGAAACGATAAGGGGCCGTGATTTAGACGGCGTATCTGGCAGACGCCCCTGCGGTTTCAGGTCAGAGCCTTGAGTGCGCGTACGTAGTGAACAGCACTCACCAAATGGGGGGATGCGGTCGAGATTGCCCGCGTGATCAAATGGTTAGGGCCATACCGGTTTCGAATTTCTGAGAGCCGATCTTCTACGCGCAGTTCACGGCCGTCTGGGCTCGTGGTCATGTCGCAGTAGATCAATGCTTTAGTCAGCTCTGGGGCATCTGGCCCAAACTCATTGACAAGTTCGTCGGCGAGGCCACGCTCGCGTGCCTCGATCAACGCGCACGAATGATGGGCGACGAGCTGGCACAGGTGGTCGTCTGCCTGA
Organism: Spirillospora sp. NPDC047279; assembly: GCF_040643285.1. Taxonomy (NCBI): domain Bacteria; kingdom Bacillati; phylum Actinomycetota; class Actinomycetes; order Streptosporangiales; family Thermomonosporaceae; genus Spirillospora; species Spirillospora sp. NPDC047279. The sequence goes on along the minus strand of NZ_JBEYUA010000006.1, from coordinate 438,898 downwards.
TGGACATCACGAAGATAGCGGGCGCCATCAAGGGGGTGGAAGCCCGTGATGTTGAGGTCCGGGGCGTAGCCGATGTCGTGAAGCCAAGCGGCGGCTTCGAGAAGGTCCGCGTGACCGCCCAGGGCGGTAGCGAGGCTGCGGGCTTGGCGAGCTACGCCTTGGGTGTGGGTCCAGCGGCGGGGGAGTGACGTTTCCAGATGTTGACGTGCGATCTCGCTTGCCCACATGGCTGTGCTGTTCATGTCTCTGACGCTATGTGCGCATCGGTGGACGTCCACGGACGCCGATGGATCATCTAGGGACGTCTTGACGGACGAAGCGTCCCTTGCCGTGGACGGCGATCACTAGGCCGGCTCGCTGCAGGTCGGCGAATGCCTGCCGGACTACGAAGCGGGAGACGCCGTAGGTCCGTGCGAGATCGGACTCGCTGGGGAGCAGTGCGCCGGGTGTGAGGTTACGATCTCTGATCTGAGCTCGTAAGTCGTCGGCAATCCGCTGATACCGGGGAGCGGGGCGGTCTGTCGCGCCGCTGGGACAGACGACGAACCATCCAACCGAAGGTACCCGCGTGATCAGTCCGTCCGCTTCGAGGTCGGCCAACGCTCGTCGGATCGTGTTGCGGACAGCGCCGAACTCTTTACACAAGGCTGACTCGGAGGGCAGTTGGGTGCCGGACCCGTACATCCCGTCCGTCAAACGCTTACGCAGGGTCGTGGAGATCCTGCGGTACTTGCCCCAGGCGGATGGTGGCTTGCTCATCATTCGCTCCGAGGGACGGACAGCCATGTTAGGGGTCGCTGTCCCAGGCGCGCGCCGTTGTCCTGGGACAGCGACGACTTGCCGACGATTGCGAGGACGGGAGCGAGGATCGTGATGATGCGCTCGACTGCGTTCGCCACGTCGGAGCATGGAGCCACCGGCTCAGTCATCGAATCGACGAACCACCACTCTGGGGCGTTGGCGCCACGGCAGGCCGGAACGGCGCGGATACTCTCGCCGACAAGTGGGAGCGACGCGTCGAACGCGTACAGGAGTGGAACGGCTTCCTCGTAGCGTGTCCGTGTCGCGAGCCCGACCTGAGCGAGAGCCCATCCGAGTCGATCAAGGTGCCTGACTGCCTCGCTCACCGAGCCGGCGAGGATGAGCGGCCCGGTCTGGCCGCTCATCGCTCGGCCTCCTCGTCGGCGCGCCACGTGGCGAGTTCAAACCAGACGGCTTTGCCTTGGGACGTGGGATAGGTGCCGTGCTGGTCGGCAAAGGTGCCGAGGAGCTGCATCCCCCTGCCTGTCTCCTCGTGGACCCCGGGATCTCGCTTGGACGGCTCAGTGCGGCTGGGGTCGTGTACCTCGTAGCGCAGGCGTGAACCGAGCCGAAGGACAACCAACCGCAAGGGCGAGGCGGGGTTCGGTGTGGTGTGCGTGTAGGCGTTGGTGACGAGTTCAGACACGCACAACTCGGCGATGCCTGTTGCACTAGCCATGCGCCATGTGTCGGCGATGAAGTGTACGAACCGCCTTGCTCGTCCGACAGCCTCTGGGGCGAACGGGAGCACGATCTCGCCGAGGAAGGCGCCGAGGTGCTCCTCAGGGGCAGGAGATTGGAGCCACTGGACAGTGTCCGGCGCCTGATCCGTGGACACGGGGGAAGCCTCCTCGGGCTCGGGCTGATTGGAAGGCGGGGGCGAGAACCGGGCCGTCAGCGGTTGAACGTGGACGGCTCCGCCCATGTGCAACGAGCCTCGCGTGACCTGCTGGACCTCTCCACCGACACCTAGGGACGTCTAGGGACGTCTTCTGTTAACGTCAGTCGTACCCGCATCTCCGGGAGGTTCGGTGAACGACCTGTTGCGTCGCGCGCTTGCTGACGCCCAACTCGCCGAGGACAGCGTTGCCGCTCGTCTTGGGGTGGACCCCAAGACCGTCCGGCGTTGGCTGTCCGGACGCGTGCCCTACCCGCGGCACCGCGAGCGGATCTCAACCCTCCTCGGTGTAGACGAGGCGGAACTGTGGCCTCAGCTTGCAAAGCCCCGTCCGTTCCCCGAGCCTCCGAGTGCTCAGATCCTCGCGACCTACCCTCACCGCTGGTCCGTCCCGCGTTCGGTCTGGCAACACTTGTTCGAGGGCGCGCACCAGGAGATCTGCGTACTCGCCTATGCAGGGCTCTTCCTGGCTGAGGACACTGGCTTGATGCGCCTCCTTGCCGACAGGGCGCGTGCGGGTGTGCCCATGCGGATACTGCTCGGCGATCCAGAGGGATCTCACGTGACCGAACGAGGCGACGTCGAAGGCTTGGAAGACTCTCTGTCGGCCAAGATCCGCAACGTGCTCTGGCTCTACCGGCCGCTCCATAAGATCGAGACCGTCGAGATCCGGCTCCATGACACGGTGCTCTACAACTCCATCTATCGCGCGGACGACGACCTGCTGATCAACACTCACGCCTACGGCATAGCAGCGTCCGACGCCCCTGTTCTGCACCTTCGTAGAGCAGCACACGACGACATGACTCGCACGTACCTGGAAAGCTTTGAAAGGGTGTGGGACGGAGCGGTTTCACTTGGGTGAAGTGCCCAGAGCATGCAGGATCTGGTGAACCGTGCTTTCCGGCTGCGGGCCTGGACACCTGGAGATGGCGACTGGCAGAAGCTTGAACGCTTTCGTCCTGCGGTTGCGCTTCTCAAGGTCTGCCCAGTCATCCGAACGAGCCCTGAGCGCGTCCATGTTGAGTAAGACCTACACCTGGCGGCGGGACTCGAACGGGTTGCACGCACGCTCTAAAGCGTCTTGGGAACCGACCGGCTTGGGACAGTATCCCCGAGTGTCCAGGGCAGTCCAGATGTATCCGTGAGCATCGTTACTCACTTTGCTGCTCAAGCCCGCCAGCTCAAGGGAACCTGTACGAACCCCTCCTCTCGCACCCCAACTTGCTTCCGAGCCCAGCGGCCGGCGCCGGGTCTCTGTGCAGGGGTCCTCGCGCTCGGCAGCGCCTCCGGCCGTCGATCACGACGCGGCGAGGCAGGGTTCGCGGGCGCTAGCGCGCGGGGTAATTCGGTTGGCGGATCAAGATCGAGAGAGGACAATGACTCATATGAGCGAACCATCCTGGTCAGACCCGTCCACCTGGCTACAGGGAGAGCAGCTCTCGCCTTATCGGATAGCCACCGATGGCCTTTGTTGGTGGTGCCAGTCAGCCCCGGCGAGCACTCGGGAGCACAAGTTCAAGCGGACGGACTTGAGTCAAATGTGGGGCGATTCGCCGTACCTCCTGTGGGGGTCAGGAAATGACGAGCGCCTGCGCAAGGTGCGAGGCCCAAAGTCCGACGTCGTGAAGTTTGAAGCGAGCATGTGCCTTGCCTGTAACGGCAAGAGAAGTCAGAAATTTGACGATGCCTATGTTAGGTACTCCCGATACGTCTGGCAGAACATGGACTCCCTATGGAGACGTGATCACATCAATATGGCCGAAGTATTTGGTGCATCATGGCCGGTCGATACGGTGCACCTTGCGAGGTACTTTGCCAAGCATGCAGCTTGCAGCTTCGTTGATTCCGGGTTCAAGACTCCTCAATCGATCATTGATTTCCTCGACGAGGCCACCGACCGCCTTTCAGATATGCACATGGTCCTCTATAAGGATCAGGGGCTCAGGCGCTATAGGCGCACTCTCAAAAGAGTCGGGGTAGAAGGCGGAGGGATACACATAGAACCGGCCGCCGGCATCCTCAGTAGGAGCCGCAAATGCCTCACGTCCTATTCCAGTGCATATGCCCTGGGATTCATCGGCGTGAAATACTATTGGAAGGACGGCTCCTCCCCATCCGACTCCTTCTATCTCCATCAAAAGGCGCCTATCCATCGACGCGACAGAATCCCTGAAATCTAGCCTCGGGGGCCTAGGTCCTTCACCTTGCAAGATAGTGAATGGTGCTCCAGAGCGAGCTAATATACAATACGACAATCACCATGGAGGGGATATGGAAGAGCGACGACTCATAGGCACTTGGTGGATTCCGGACGCACCGGACAAAAGAGTTGGGGGCGTGCTATGTATCCCTTCTTCGGAGAAGTGCACAGTGGAGCTGACAGGGCTTCTGTACCGACCAGGAGAGCGCGTTACCCAGAAGGGTTCCGTTACAGTCACCGAGATTTCGGAGCGTGATGAGGGGCCCGCCATTATCCACGGAGCTGCTGACGGCAGGTTCATTACACTGATAGACCCGAGCAGCTCCAATGCAACTGAGAAATTTGGTGGAGACTGCGCAACCGCCAAACAAACACTCAAGCCGCGGGTGGTTATTATCGGACTTCATCTGGAGACTCCGGAGGATCCCGTTTTCGACGGCATCGACGTAGAAATCGACAATCTGACAGCCTGGGCGGGCGTGACTGGACTTAAGACTCTTCTTGACGATCAGTACATTGTCTCTGGCTACAAGCTTGAGATGCCAGACTCCATAACGGCTGAAGTCGATGGGACCACAATAAGCCTCGCCTGGACCTGGAAAAGGTCGGCTCATTTGCAGCGCACTTTGGATCGCAATCAGGTCTATGCCAAAGAAAGCGCTTACGCGCGGATCACTGGCTCAACCCCCTCTATGTGGAACGCCTTTCATCCGACGATGAAGTCACTGCAAGACCTGTTGACGCTGGCCACAAGACATCCTTCTGCGATCCGCTCGAAGCAGCTGTTCAGCAAGCTACCCGATAGGGGCACCAAGCGATTCGAGCTACTCCACGGAGGCAATACCGAAATCGAGCATGAGCGTAAGGTCGTCCCGCAAGACTTCCTATTCTCCCTGCAAGATGTGAGTTTTCAAGACCTTCTCGACCGCTGGGTTCCCCTCTATAGGAGCATCGGGCTCGGCATCCACGTGCTCTTCGGTCTCGACTACTCGCGGAGCGGCTACTACGAGAACAAGTTGTTCAATGCGGCATCCGCAGCAGAATCACTGCATCGCGCCCTGTTTCCTGAAGCAACCGGACTGGCAGAAGACCAGTACAGGCAACTGATACAGCAGGTCGAAGCCGCGATTAGCGATAAGACTCAGCGCCACTGGATCAAGGGTCGGCTCCGGAACGACCGCGGATACAAGGATCGGCTTCTAGACCTGGCCGACATTCCGTCTGCGCAGGCCGTCTCGTACCTGCTCACAGACGTGGACGTCTGGGCAAAGTGGGTACGAGATGCAAGAAATGCGCTGGCCCATCTAGACAGTGCCAAGCTGGAAAAGATTCCAGAGGAAGCACGGTATCGTCTCGGCCCTCTCACTAGCGCCTTGATGCACCTGGTGCTGCTGGAGAAACTCGGTGTCTCGCCGGAGCATCAGCTTCATGCTGCCGAACGATCTTATGGTTTTGCTGCGAGGGCATTTCGAACTGCCATAGAGGAGGCCGCAACTAAACGGGCAACTCATGATCAATCATAGGTTGAGTGCTCGATCTGAGATGTTCTTTTCGGTCAATGAGAGGAAGACCACACCCGAGAGCCCCGAGCCACCCGAGTGGGCCGGCTCGGGGCTCTCGTGATTTACGCTGGCTCAGATTGTGTCACGGTGGAAATGACCTGTCTCACCTTGCGGCGGTCGATGCCGTGCCTCTCGGCGAGAGCCCGCTGTGAGATCGGTCTTCCTGGACCTTGAAGGCTCGCAAGGTAGTCCGTGAGTACCGCCTGTTCCGGGTCTTGCTCCACTTTGGTACGGGCGGATTCAGGCTCTACCGACGCGGACGCCTCCGGTTCAGGACGTTCCTGTGCCTGCGCTGGTGATGCCACGTTCCGTGTGAGCATCATCAGCAGTTCGAACGAGCCGACGAGGGCGAGTGCTGGCCATGCGCTGACGATAGCGCCAGTGATGCCGTGGGACAGGCCGTGCGCCACGTTGGCGCCGATGGTGGCCGCGATGCCCACGCCTAGGCTCCACTTGGCCAACGGTGGTACACGCTGCTTCCGGCGGCTCGCGTCGAGAATCACCATGGATGCAGCCCAGATCAGGCCGTCCACGGTGATCGGTACGAGGCGAGCCGTCGCGCCGGACTCGCCGTGCGTACGCACCAACTCGTACGCGTGGCGATACGAGATCACGGCAGCGACAACCGCGACGATTCCCACGGCGAGCGCGGTTGTGATTCGGGTGAGGCGGTCAGCCATGGGTCAACTCCTCTCGCCAGGAGATGACGAAAGGGTCGGTCTCGGGGTGGCCGTTGGCTAGGCGTTCGGCGAGGGTCAGGGCTGTGATGGCTCGGTTGTAGTCGAGCGGGTGCGGCCAGGTGGTGACTTGCCAGGCTCCATCGACGCGGGCGGCTTCGGCGGTCACGGCGCCGTTGGTGGTGAGGGTCATGCGGGTTTCGGTGATGTGGATGGGCATGGGGCCTCCTCTCCGCCCTGGGGGAGCCACGGGAGCCAATCGGGGGAGCCAATGGGGCTCGATCCGGATCGACTGGGTGTGACTGCCCCAGGGCTTACTGCCTGGTGAGGGGCTTCTTGGGCTACTCCGATCGACGCGATCCGACCCTCTGTGACCGTGCGGGGCTAATGCGGGTTTAACCCTTGTCGGGGTTTCGTTGCTGCTGGCTGGGGTGTGTGGCCTTGGCCGGGAGGAGTGACGGACATGCGGAAGTGGATCGTGGGGGGTCTGGGGTTGGCCCTGCTGGTTAGCGGGTGTGGGGACGACGGGGGCGGGAGCGGGGTTGCTTCGGCGGGGGGTGGGGCTTCTGTTTCGGCCTCGCCGTCCAAATCGCTTTCTGCGGAGGAGGCGGATCTCAAGTTTGCGCAGTGCATGCGGGCTAACGGGATCAACGTGCCGGATCCGAAGCCGGGGACTGATCGGCGGGATATCCGGCTGGGGGGCAAGGGGGTCGATCGGGGGAAGCTCGAGGCGGCGATGAAGGAGTGCCGGGTCTACCTGGAGGCCGGCGGGAAGTTGCCGGACATGAAGGATCCCAAGGTGCGGGACCAGGCGACGAAGTTCGCGCAGTGCATGCGGGAGCACGGGGTGAACATGCCGGATCCGGGGCCGGACGGGAGCATCAAGATTCCGGAGCTGAAGGGGTTGAGCCCGGAGACGGTGCGGAAGGCGCGGGACGCGTGCCGGGCGCTCGCGCCGAACGCGGGGTCGCGGTGAAGCGGGTGGTGGTCGCGGCCGTGGTGGTGGTCGTGGCCGGGGGGAGCGTGGGTGTGGGGGTGCTCCGAGGGGGTGAGGGTCCCGTTCAGGCCGAGGCTCAGCCGTTGGGGGCGGCGAGTGTTGAACGGGGGGACCTCGTGGACAGCGAGAAGGTCGACGGGACGCTCACCTACGAGGGGGAACGGGGGGTCGCGCTGGGAGTCGGGGGCGTGGCGACGGCGGTGCCTGAGGAGGGGCGGATTGTTAAGCGGGGGGAGGCGCTCCTCAAGGTGAACGGGAAGGCGGTGACTCTGTTCTACGGGAGTGAGCCGATGTACCGGGTGCTGAAGGAGGGGGTGGAAGGGCGCGATGTCGAGCAGCTGGAGCGGAACCTGGAGGTGCTGGGGTACGGCGGTTTGACCGTGGATCAGGAGTTCACGGGGGCTACGGCGGACGCGGTGCGGGAGTGGCAGGACGATCGCGGGCTTGAGGAGACGGGCGTTGTGGAGGTGGGGCAGGTCGTCTTCCTGTCCGGCGCCGTGAGGGTGAAGGACGTGAAGGTGGAGAAGGGGGGACGGGTCGCGGCGGGGCAGGTCGCGGTGGGGGTGACCGGGTTGCAGCGGGTGGTGCGGGTGGATCTGGACGCGGAGAAGCAGGATCTGGCGCGGCAAGGGGCTCGGGTCGAGGTCGAGCTTCCGGGGGGCGTGGTGGTGCGGGGGACGGTGGCCGAGGTGGGGGACGTCGCCCAGACGGTGGGGGAGCCGCCCAATCAGAAGGCGGTGGTGGCGGTGGAGATCCGGCTGGACAAGGGGGCCAAGACCGGGAAGCTCGATCAGGCGCCGGTGACCGTGGAGCTGGAGAGTGAACGGACGAAGGGTGTGCTGTCGGTGCCGGTGGAGGCGCTGCTGGCGTTGAAGGAGGGGGGATTCGGGGTCGAGGTCGTGGAGGGTGCGGCCCGCAGGGTCGTCGCGGTCAAGACGGGGGCGTTCGGGGGCGGGCGTGTCGAGGTCGAGGGCGCGGGGCTCAAGGAGGGCATGAAGGTCGGGGTGCCGGTCTCATGACGATCGTCGAGCTGGAGGGGGTCACCAAGGAGTACCCGGGGGTGGCGGCGCTCAAGGGGGTCGACCTGCGGATCGAACGGGGGGAGCTGGCCGCCATCGTGGGGCCTTCGGGGTCGGGCAAGTCGACGTTGCTGCACATGATCGGGACGCTGGATCGGCCGACTCGGGGTGTGGTGCGGATCGCGGGCCATGAGGTCGGGAGGCTGAACGATCGGGAATTGTCGGCGTTGCGGGCCAAGCATGTGGGTTTCGTTTTCCAGCAGTTTCATCTGGCCGATGGGGTCAGCGCCCTGGACAACGTCGCTGATGGGCTGCTGTATTCGGGCGTTCCGCTGAAGGAGCGGAGGGAGCGGGCTCGGGCCGCCTTGGAACGGGTGGGATTGGGGGGCCGGGTGCGGCATCGGCCCCACGAGCTGTCGGGGGGTGAACGGCAGCGGGTGGCGATCGCCCGGGCCGTGGTGGGGGAGCCGGAATTGCTGCTGGCGGACGAGCCGACGGGCAACCTCGATACGGCGGCTGGAGGGGGCGTGCTGGAGCTGCTGGGTGAGCTGCACGCGGGTGGGACGACCGTGGTGGTCATCACGCATGACATGGAGATCGCGGCCTGGGCGCCGCGGCGCGTGCGCGTGCGGGACGGGCTGATCGTGGAGAGGGTGGTCGCGTCGTGAGCGGGCTGGTGCCGGCGCGGCTGAGCGGCGCCGACGTGGTCCGGGTCGGGCTTGGCGGGTTGCGGAGCCGTCCCACGCGGGTGGTGTTGTCCGCGCTGGGCATCGCGATCGGGATCGCGACGATGGTGTCGGTCATCGGGATCTCGTCGTCGAGCAAGGAGGAACTGCTGCGGCGGATCGACCGGCTGGGGACGAACCTGCTGACGGTCGCGCCGGGCGACACGCTGTACGGGGACGAGGCCAAGCTGCCCGAGAGCGCGGTCGAGATGGTGGCGCGCATCGGGCCGGTGACGTCGGTGGGCGCGACGGGGAATGTGAACGCGTCCATGCGCAGGACCGACCGGATCCCGGAGGAGGTGACCAGCGGCATCGCGGTGCAGGCGGCCGGCGGGGAACTCCTGGAGACGGTGGGCGTCGGCGTCCGGCACGGGACGTGGCTGAACGCGGGCACGGGGCGGTACCCGGCGGTGGTGCTGGGCGCGGAGGCCGCCAAGCGGATGGGGTTCGACCGGGTGGGCGGGCAGGTGTGGATCGGCGGGCGGTGGTTCAGCGTGATCGGGATCCTGGCGCCGGCCGAGCTGGCGCCCGAGATCGACCGGTCGGCGCTGGTCGGGTGGGACGCCGCGGAACGGTACCTCGGGTTCGACCGGCATCCGACGATGGTCTACGAACGCTCGGCGGACGGGGCCGTGGAAGACGTCCGGGAAGTGCTCGCACGGACGGTCAACCCGGAGAGCCCGGAGGAGGTGCAGGTCAGCCGGCCGTCCGATGCGCTGGAGGCGAAGGCCGCGGCGGCGGGCGCGTTCACCAACCTGCTGCTGGGGCTGGGCGCGGTGGCCCTGCTGGTGGGCGGTGTGGGCGTGGCCAACACGATGGTGATCTCGGTGCTGGAGCGGCGGCGTGAGATCGGGCTGCGGCGGTCGCTCGGGGCGACGAGGGGGCAGGTGCGGGTGCAGTTCCTCGCCGAGTCGTTGCTGCTGTCGGCGTTCGGCGGGGTGGTGGGCGTGGTGCTGGGGGCGGGCGTGACGATCGGGTTCGCCGTGTACCGCGGGTGGCCGCCGGTCGTGCCCTCGTGGGCGCTGGGCGGGGCGTTGGGGGCGACGCTGGTCATCGGGACGGTGGCCGGGTTGTACCCGGCGATGCGGGCGGCGCGGCTCGCCCCGACGGAGGCGCTCGCGACCGTGTGAGGGGCGCTCGCGACCGTTCGATGGGCGAGGTGTTCGTGACGGTGTGACGGTTGGGCGGCGTTTGCCCGTGTGGTCGGTCTGACGTGGGCCGGTCGGGGTAGGTTTTGCCCAACGACGACCGTTCCCCGGGGGAGGTGCTTCCGCCGTCATGCCCGTCCCACGTCCGCTCCGTGACCGTTGCCGCGAGTTCCTGGGCATCGAGGACGAGATCCGCTACATCTTCCCCGCGTTCAGCTACGGCGGCGGTTCGGGCTTCATCTTCGTGATCACCGACACCCAGGTCGCGGTCATCTCGACCGGGGCGTTCAGCCGCACCAAGCCCAAGAGCGTCTGGGGCAACTATCCGCGCGGCACCCGGATCGGGCCGGTCGAGACCGGGAACGGGGCGTCCTTCGAGTTCTCGGGCGCCTCGTTCGAGGTGGACGACGAGTACGTGCCGGTCATCAACGCGGCGGACACCGAGGTGTTCGCGCGCGACAGCCTGCCCCGGGACCCGCTCCCCGACCTGTGAACGGTCAGGACGCGGCGGCGGGCTCCCTGGCGGCGGCCGCCGGGCCGGCGGGGCGCAGGAAGAGGTACGCCGCCGGGATTGCGTAGGCCGCCCACGCGATCAGCTGCAACCAGGTGATCTGCGGTGTGATGTTGAGGACGCCCTGCACGACGGCCTCCGTCCAGTCCCCGGCCGTTCCGAAGCGGGTGAGGAACAGGTGGGGCTCGGCCGCGATCGCGTCGACGCCGGGGAGGACGCCCGCCTCCTGGAGATCGTGGAAGCCGAGGCCCACCACCCCGGCGGTGACGATGAGCAGCGCGGCTCCCGTCCAGGCGCGGAACCTCCGGCGGTCGAGCCTGAGCCCCGCGCGGCAGATCAGGTGGCCGAGCACGATCGCGAACACCAGGCCGGTCACCGCACCGGCGATCGGCCGGGCGGAGCCCGCGGACGCGTTGTCGCCGGTGTTCCAGAGGAAGAGCGCGGTCTCCACCCCCTCGCGGGCCACGGCCAGGAACGCCAGCAGAACCAGCGGGACGTACGGGACCAGCGAGGCGAGGGATGCGCGCTTGGGCGCGTTCTCCCTCTCGTCCTGGGGAGCCTCCGGGGGCGTGGAGCGAGGGGTGGCCGGGCGCAGCTGGAGGATCAGCCAGGTGAGGGGGGCGGCGGCGAGGAGGGAGACGAGGCCTCCGATCAGCTTGGTGGCACTGAACTGCATCTCGGCCGAGGCGGTGCTGAGGATGATGCCGGAGACGGCGGCCGGGATCAGCGCGACCGCGATGGCCGCCCACACCAGGACGAGCGCACGGCGGTCGCCGGTCCTCACCAGGTAGGCGATGAGGACGCTCACGACCAGGGTGACCTCAAGGCCCTCGCGGAGTCCGATGAGGACGTTGCCCAGGAAGATGGCCGAGCTCCTTGGGGGGTCTCGCGTCGGGACGGCGTGGGCCGGTGTCGGGGGAGGCCGCGCGGGCGCCGGTCAGAGGTCGCCTTTGCACTCCAGCCTGACGAACGACTTGGCGATCGGCTTGGCCACCAGGTTGACCTGCCACGGGCGGGCGCCCAGCTCGAGCAGGGCCGCCGCGACCGAGTCGGCGGTGACGTCGGCCGGGGGCGTCCAGGACAGGCGCCTGACCGAGTCGGGCTGCAGCAGGTTTTCCGTGGGCATGGTGTGCTCGTCGGCCAGCGCGGCGACCACGGCCTTGGCGGCGGCGAGGCGCTTGGCGGCCTCGGGGTCGCGTTCGGCCCAGCGGTGCGCGGGCGGCGGGCCGTCGCCGGGCAGGTTCGACTCGGGCAGGGCGCGGTCGGACAGGGCGCGGGCCTTGGAGACGGCGCGCAGCCAGGCCGACTGGTGGCGGCGGGCGCCGCGGCCGCGCATGGTGGGCAGGCCCTGGAGGTCGGCGGGGGTCTTGGGCGCGTTGAGCGCGAGCTCGACGATCGCGGCGTCCTGGAGGACACGGCCGGGGGACAGGTCCCGTTCCTGCGCGATCTTGTCGCGGGTCTCCCACACCTCGCGGACGATCGCCAGGGCGCGCCGGTTGCGGACGCGGTGGATGCCGGACGTGCGGCGCCACGGGTCGGCGCGCGGCGGCTTGGGCGGGGTCTCGAGGATCGAGGCGAACTCCTCCATCGCCCACTCGAGCTTGCCGGCCTCCGTCAGCTCCGCGTGGAGGGCGTCGCGCAGCTCGACCAGGAGCTCGACGTCCAGCGCCGCGTAGCGCAGCCAGTCTTCGGGGAGGGGACGGGTCGACCAGTCGGCCGCCGAGTGGCCCTTCTCCAGGACGAAGCCGAGCACGTTCTCCACCATCGAGCCCAGGCCGACGCGCGGGTGGCCGAGGAGCCGTCCGGCCAGTTCGGTGTCGAACAGGCGTTTTGGCACGATCCCGACCTCGGCCAGGCAGGGAAGGTCCTGGTTGGCGGCGTGCAGCACCATCTCCGCCTCGGCGAGGACGCCGCCGAGCACCGAGAGGTCGGGGAGGGAGACCGGGTCGATCAGCGCGCTGCCCGCGCCGCGGCGGCGCAGCTGGATCAGGTAGGCACGTTGCCCGTAGCGATAACCCGAAGCCCGTTCGGCGTCGACCGCCACCGGGCCCGTCCCGGCCGCGAACGCGGCGATGACACGTTCCAGATCGGCGGCGTACTCGATGACCGGCGGTACGCCGTCCCGCGGCTCGAGCAGGGGAACGGCCTCCCGGACCGCCTCGGCCGAGGCGCCGTCGGAACCGGCGGTGGCCGTGGCCCCCGACGTGTCGTCGGACGCCGCGCCACCGCCGGGCGCCGTCTCGTCGGACGGGGCCTCCTGGGTGTCGGACACTTCTGCGATCTCCGCGCTCTCGCCGGCCGCCTCGGTTTCGGACGTTGTGCTACCCACGCCTCTACCGTACGTCGCTCACTTCGCCGTTCCGCCCTGACGGTCCGGCAGAGCGCTGATCCCGGTCGGCGGCAGGCCCGCCGTGGTGCACATGACCTCGCACCAGGCGGCCACGTGACCAGTGAGATCATCGCCCGTCGGCGACCACGAGGCGCGCAGCTCGAGCTCGGTGGTGCCGGGCTCGTCGCTCTTGTCGCCGAAGCTCTCGGAGACGGCGCGGGTGATCGTTCCGGACACGCCGGCGTACCCGGCGGGCTCCAGCGCCTCGAGCAGCCAGCTCCAGGCGACCGAGCCGATCAGTTCGTCGGCGGCGATCTCCGGCTCCAGATCGGCCCGGATGTAGGCGACGATCCGGAACTCGCCGGTCCAGCCGCTGCGGCCCTCCGGGTCGTAGAGGACGATCAGCCGGCCCATCGCGACCTCGGAGTCGTCGTCGCGGTAGACGCTCCCCGCTATCGCCGCCGAATAGGGGGCGAGCCGCTGGGGCGCGGGCATGTCCTCAAGGTCGAGTTCGGGGCGGATCGGGGGGCCGTCGAGGATCGCCTGGAGCGTGTCGAGGGCCCGCTGGAACGGGGGAGGGGTCATGCCAGGACCGGCCATGTGGCGAGCGTAGATCTCGGTATGCGACGACCCGGAAGGCGCCACGCCGGGCGCGGGCTTTCCGGGAAGAACGACTGGGGGCGGGGGCGGGGAAAGTGGCACGTCACAGGTTTCGGATCGAGGGCCACGCCGTTCAGGCGGCCCGCTCGGCGGGGGACGAGGAGGCGGCGCGGGCGCCGGGTCCGGCACGTTCGAGCGTGGCGGGCGGGGCCACCGGCAGGCCGATCAGCATGGCCGAGCCGCAGTCCGTGCATATCCGCTCGGGGCATTCGGCGCCGTGTCCGTCCTCGCAGGGCGGTTGTTCGAACAGGCGTTCATCACCGCAGGTGGAGCAGTACAAGGGGGAACCTCCCTCGGCTATGACACGGATCACGTTGGCATGAGCCGGGGACAGAATGCGGGACTTCGCTCGGCGTGTCCGGAACTTCGTACGCCGTCGACGGCGCCGGGTGTCTCACCCTGGTGCGTGCGCGCGGGGAGTTCGTGGGACGATCGGCACGTGGCTGTTGTCGAGGAGAGCGTCTTCGTACGGGCGTGCCGCCGGTTGCCGGTGCAGCACACCCCGGTGTGGTTCATGCGGCAGGCCGGCCGGTCGCTGCCCGAATACCTGCGGGTACGCGAGGGCGTGCCGATGCTGGAGGCCTGCGCGCGGCCGGACATGATCGTCGAGATCACCCTGCAGCCGGTGCGCCGGTACGCGGTGGACGCGGCGATCTTCTTCAGCGACATCGTGGTCCCGCTCAAGGCCATCGGCGTCGACCTCGACATCAAGCCCGGCGTGGGCCCGGTGATCTCCGACCCGATCCGCGACCGCGCGGCGGTCGAGCGGCTGCGGCGGCTGACGCCCGACGACGTGCCGTTCACGACGGAGGCCATCCACGGCCTGGTCGGCGAGCTGGGCTCGACCCCGCTGATCGGCTTCGCGGGCGCCCCGTTCACCCTCGCCTCGTACCTGATCGAGGGCGGGCCGTCCAAGAACCACGACCACACCAAGGCCATGATGTACGGCGAGCCGGACCTGTGGGCCGAGCTCATGGACCGGCTGGCCGACATGACGATCGACTACCTCAGGGTGCAGATCGAGGCCGGGGTGAGCGCGATCCAGCTGTTCGACTCGTGGGTGGGCGCGGTCGGCCCGCAGGACTACCGCGAGGCGGTCCTCCCGCACAGCCGCAAGATCTTCAAGGCGATCGAGTCGTACGGCGTCCCGCGCATCCACTTCGGCGTCGGCACCGGCGAGCTGCTCGGCCTGATGGGCGAGGCGGGCGCGGACGTGGTCGGCGTCGACTGGCGGGTGCCGCTGGACGAGGCGGTCTCGCGGGTGGAGCCGGGCAAGGCGTTGCAGGGCAACCTCGACCCGGCGATCCTGTTCGCCCCGTGGGAGGTCGTCGAGCAGCGCGCCCGTGACGTGCTGACCCGTGGCCGTACGGCCGAGGGCCACATCTTCAACCTCGGCCACGGCGTGCTGCCGTCCACCGACCCGGACGTGCTGGCCCGGCTGACCGACCTCGTCCACGAGGCCTCCGCCGCCGACCGCTGACCCGGCCGGAGACGGCTGCGGAGACGGCTGCGCTGACGGCTGCGCTGACGGCTGCGCCTGACGCGCGGCGGTCGCGGTCGCGCCGGACGCTGACCTCGTCCGGCGTCGCACCGCAGCACCGTGCCGCCGGGCGCTGAGCCTGCCCCTGGAGAGGCTCAGCGCTTCAGGCGGCGGCTCCTCAGCCGTTCGTCAGGACGATTCAGCTGTCTGTCATCACGGTTCAGCCGTCTGTCATCACGGTTCAGCCGTCTGTCATCACGATGGGTCCGCCGATGCTGCCGCTTCCCATCAGCCACACCTTGCCGGACGTGGGAACGGCGGCGAGGTCCCGCATCAGCACGTTCTGCTGCCCGGAGACGGCCGGGGTCGGGACCAGCTCCCAGCCCTGCCCGGCGTTGCGCATGAGCCCGGGGCGGTTGGGGGTGCCGATCAGGTGGGTGGCCACCCACAGGGCTCCCGTGCCGTCGCGCGCCATGTCGCCGGCCTCGTTGATCCCGGCGGGCGCGGCGACCCGGCTCCACGTGGCGCCGTCCCAGTGCAGCAGGAAGACCGATCCCTCCGGGTCGCCCGAGACGCGGTCGATGCCGACCGTCCAGACGTCGTCCGGCCCGAGCGCGTAGGCGCCCGTGAACGTCACGTACCGGCTCTGGAACGCCGGGAGCGGGGTGGTCTGCCATGCGGTCCCGTTCCAGTGCCGGGCGGTGGGCGTCCCGACCGTCCCGGTCGACGCGCCGACCTCGCCGAAGATCCAGACGTCGTCGGGCGTCCTGGCGTGCAGCGCGTGCGACCGCAGCCCGGTCGGCGGGTAGGGGGTCCACGCGTCGCCGGAACGCCGGAAGATCCGGGCCTCGCCGCCGACCTCGCCGGTGAAGAACAGCCCGCCAGGAAGCGCCCGCACGCCGGCCCCCCGCACGCCCTCCGGCGGCGCGACCGGATCGAACCCGCTGCCGGTGTGCCGCGCCAGGTAGGGGCTGGCGGCGGTGCCGTTCACGTAGCGCGTCCCGCTCACCCACACGTCGTTGGGCGAGACGGCCGTGACGTTGGTCATCGAGCCGTTGCCCGAATAGCCGCGCAGCGGGTACTCCTGCCAGCCCGTCCCGTTCCAGCGCCGGACCACCGGATTGCCGGGCAGGGACGTCCCGGTGCCCGGGATGGGGCCCGGGATGATCAGTTCGCCCTGGACGCCGGCGATCCACACGCTGTCGGGGGCCGCCGCCGAGATGTCGTACAGGTAGTTGTTCGGCCAGAACCACGGCAGCCGTACGGTGCGCAGGTCCACCGGCGCCGCCGCTGCTCCGGCCGGTACGGCGCCGGTGACCTGCGCTGCGGCGCCCGCGACCCGCGGCGCCGCGGAGGCGGCGTGCGCCGCCTGAGCAGTGCCCGCCAGGGCGGCGCAGGCCAGGGCGGCGCCGGTGAGGAGGGATCCCGCACCGGAGGGGAGAAGACGCGTCATGGCCGCCAGTATTCACTGGCAGAGTAGGCCTGTCTTGTCACCTTCGGTACAAAAAGACACCCGTGTCGGCGCGGCCCGCCCGGCTTACTCGTTCCCGGACGAACCGCCCGCCGGGCCGCTTGTTGAGCCGCCCGCGCCGCCCGCCGGGCCACCTGCGCCGCCGGCCGGGCCGCCCGCGGCGCCGCCTGCGGGACCACCGGTGGACGCTCCCGCGGATACCGTCGCAGGCTGCGGCCCTGCGGAGGGCGCGGCCGGAGGCGCGCCGGAAGGGGGAGTGCTCGCGGGAGAGTACGGCCGGCGGGCCGTCCAGCGGCGGCGGACCGCCAGGAAGACGGCCGCGATGACGGAGAGCGGCACCAGGAACGGCAGGAGCCAGCCCAGCACCAGCAGGAGCCCCTTGGTGAACGTGGTCAGGGCGTCCCAGCCGCTCTCCAGGCCTCCGAGGAACCCCTCCCGCGACTTGCCCGCAGGCGACGAGCTCCCCTTGGGCGCTTCGAGCGTCAGCGTCACCGTGGCGAAGCGGGTGCGCTGCTGGAGCGACTTCTGCCGCGCCTGCAGGGCCTCCAGGTCGGCCTGGCGCTGCGAGATCTCCTGCTCGACGTTCATCACCTCGCCCACCGTGCGCGCCTTGTCCAGGAGCTTGCGGAACGATCCGAGGGTCGCCTCGGCCGAACGGACCCGGCTGTCGACGTCGGCGACCTCGCCGGTCACGTCCTCGGCCTGCTGGCGCAGCGACAGCTTGGTGCCCAGCTGCCCGGCGAGCTGTTCGAGCACGGCCGGATACCGTTCGGCGGGGATCTTGAACGTGAGGTTCGCGCCGACCGGCTCGGTCGTGGACGACTCGTTGTCGACGTACCCGCCCGCCGCCGTGACCAGCTGCTTGGCGCGCGTGGTCGCGGTGTCGACGTTCTTGGCCCGCACCCGCAGGTCGGACTGGTAGATGACCGAACGGCCGGCCCCGGCAGGGTCCAGCTTGACCTGGGCGGTCCCGGTGGAGCCGCCCCCGGTGCCCCCGCTTCCGCCGGTGTCGCCGCGGCTCGCCGAGGACGGCGCGACGGCCTTGGGGACACCCGGGTTGCCGCCGCTCGCCGAGCGGTCGGCGCTCTCGGTGGACGCCTGGTCGCCGTCCGCGGCGCAACCGGCCAGCAGGACTCCGGCCACGAGCAGCGCGATCAGTGCGCAGAGCATGTGTCTGACTGTTCTGACGGTCCGCATGGCGGTTCGACGGTGTGGTCCAGGTCACCGTTCCGCGGCGCTGATCGCGATACGGGCACGATGCGGGCGCGCTCGGGTCACGGCCCCGCCCGGCGGCCCGGGTCCGCCCGGCGCCCCGTACCGTCCAGAGCCCCGGCGCGCCGGGCGCCGTACGGGCGTCCCGTTACCGGTCGGCGGAGACCATCTGGAAGGCTGGGAAACATGACCACCGCTGGGGAAACCGCCGCCGGACGGGACACCGGTGCGCACGTCGTCGTGATCGGGGGCGGCATCGCCGGGCTGGCGGCCGCGCGGTTCCTGGTGCGCGGCGGCGCCCGGGTGACCGTGCTGGAGGGTTCGCCCCAGGTCGGCGGCAAGCTGCGGGTCAGCGAGATCGCCGGGCTGCCGGTCGACGAGGGTGCCGAGTCGATGCTGGCGCGCCGTCCCGAGGGCCTCGACCTCGTCCGCGACCTCGGCCACGGCGGCGACCTGGTCAACCCCGGCACCACCTCGGCCGCCATCCTCAGCCACGGCGCGCTGCGCACGATGCCCGCCGGGCAGGTCATGGGCGTGCCGACCGATCTGCGCGCGCTCGCCGCCTCCCAGGTGCTCTCGCCCGCCGGGCTGGCGCGCGTGCCGCTCGACCTCGTCCTGCCGGAGACCCCGCGCGGCGCGGACGTCTCGGTCGCCGACTTCGTGGGCGCCCGGCTCGGCCGCGA
Source organism: Spirillospora sp. NPDC047279 (assembly GCF_040643285.1). Taxonomy (NCBI): domain Bacteria; kingdom Bacillati; phylum Actinomycetota; class Actinomycetes; order Streptosporangiales; family Thermomonosporaceae; genus Spirillospora; species Spirillospora sp. NPDC047279. The sequence goes on along the minus strand of NZ_JBEYUA010000006.1, from coordinate 420,522 downwards.
GGTGGTCGACCGGCTCGTGGAACCGCTGCTGGGCGGCGTCTACGCCGGGCGCACCGAGGAGCTGTCGTTCGAGTCGACGCTGCCCGCCGTCGCCACGGCCGCCCGCGTGCACCGGTCGCTGATCGCCGCGGCGCGCGGCGTCCGGGAGGCCGCGCCCAAGGACGCCGGGCCGGTCTTCGCGACCCTCCCGGACGGCCTGGGCACGCTGCCCGGCCTGCTCGCCGCCGACGTGGCCGCCTCAGGCGGAACGATCCGCACCGGCACCATGGTCCGCGAGCTGCGTCGCAGGCCCGGCGGCGGCTGGCGGCTGACGCTCGGCCCGGCCCGCGACCCCGAGGCGCTCGACGCCGACGGCGTGGTCGTCGCGGTGCCCGCCGCCCCGGCCGCCCGGCTGCTGTCCGACGACGTCCCGGCCGCCGCCCGCGAGCTCCGGCGGATCGAGTACGCCAGCATGGCGATCACCACGCTGGCGTACGCGACGACGGCGTTCCCGCGTGCCCCGCGCGGCTCGGGCTACCTGGTGCCCGCCGTGGAGGGCCGCGAGGTCAAGGCCGTCACGTTCAGCTCGATCAAGTGGCCGCACCTGCGCGGCAAGGCGCCGGACCTCATCGCGGTGCGCTGCTCGATCGGCCGGTTCGGCGAGGAGCACACGTTGCAGCGCGCCGACGACGACCTCAAGGCCGCGGCGATGACCGAGCTCGCGGCCACCTGCGGCGTGTCCGAGCTGCCGCTCGACACCCGGGTGACCCGGTGGGGCGGCGGCCTGCCGCAGTACACCGTGGGCCACGCCGACCGGGTCGCGCGGATCAGGGCCGCGGTCGCCGGGCAGCCCGGCCTGGCCGTGGCGGGCGCCGCCTACGACGGACTGGGCGTCCCGGCGTGCGTCGCCACCGCGCGCGCGGCGGCGGCCCGGGTGCTGGAACATCTCGAGGGTCGGGGAGAATCGAGCCATGGCAGCGACGGAGCAGACAGCGAACGAGGCAGGCAAGCCCAAGGCACGTGACCTCAACAAGGTCATCCGCTACACGATGTGGTCGGTCTTCCGGGTCAAGAACCCGGGCGAGATCAGCGAGCGGGACGCCGCCGAGGTCCAGGACCTGCTCGACCAGTTCGCCCAGAAGGACGTGACCACCCGCGGCCTCTACGACGTGGCCGGCCTGCGGGCCGACGCCGACTACATGTTCTGGTGGCACGCGGCGACGTCCGACGACCTCCAGGAGATCTACAGCCGGTTCCGCAAGACGGCAGTCGGCCGCGCGAGCGAGCCGGTCTGGTCGCAGATGGCGCTGCACCGGCCGGCCGAGTTCAACAAGAGCCACATCCCGGCGTTCCTGGCCGAGGAGCAGGCGCGCGAGTACGTGTGCGTCTACCCGTTCGTGCGCTCGTACGAGTGGTATCTGCTGCCGGACGAGGAGCGCCGCGGCATGCTCGCCGAGCACGGCAAGATGGCGCGCGGCTACCCGGACGTGCGCGCCAACACGGTCTCCTCGTTCGCGCTCGGCGACTACGAGTGGATGCTGGCGTTCGAGGCGGACGAGCTGCACCGCATCGTCGACCTGATGCGGCACCTGCGCGGCTCCACCGCGCGGCGGCACGTCCGCGAGGAGGTCCCGTTCTACACCGGCCGCCGCAAGGCGGTCTCGGAGCTGGTCGCCGCCCTCCCGTAGACCTCACGCGACAAGCCGCACGAAGCGGGGTGAGGTAGTCCATAGTGGACTCCTGTGAGGGCCGCGGTCCGTAGGGCCCAGGTTGTCCATTCTTGGGCGAACGGATGGCAAAGTGCCAGTAAAGTGCTGGCCGTGACCAAAGCTCCCTCCAGGCACGCCCGTGGCCGTCATGCCAAGCCGCCGTCCGAGTTCTCCGCCCGCTGGGACCGGATGGTCAAGAACGCGGGGGAGCCCGGGCGCCGCCGGCTCATCGTGATCGGCACCGGCACCGCCTCCCTGGCGCTGCTCGGGGTGGCCGGCCTGGCGGGGTTGTCGGCCGCGACCGGCGAGGAACGATCGCCGCGCGCCGCCGTCGCGGCGCAGACGAGCACGACCGCCACGGCGTCGTCCGCGCCGGACGCCGGGACGGTCGCCGCCGACCCCGACGACGTGCCGGACGCCATGCCGTTCTTCGAGTCCAAGGACCCGGAGAAGAAGATCGCCAAGCATGTCACCGAGGTCCGCCGCAGCGGGCGGTTCCTGCGCGTCTACACCGACCTCGAAGAGGGCGACGAGAACTCCACGCCCGCCAAGTCGCTGTGCGAGTGGACCACCCAGTTCCTGCGCGACGCGGGCGACGCCGCGCCCCGGGTCTTCGTGCACGGCACGAGCGAGGGCAACGGCATGGTCGTCCTCGCCAACAAGCAGAGCGACAAGGACGACTGCGGCGTCGACGAGACCCGCTAGCCCTACCGGTCCCGGCAGTCCTGCCGGTCCCGGCAGTCCCGCCGGACCTGCCGGTCCCGTGGGCCCGGCCGCGTCCGTGTGCAGGGTCAGTAGGCGCCGCCGCTGGAGGTGTCGGACGGGCTGTAGTTGCCGCGGTCGTCGAACGTGCGCCCGCTCGACTTCGCCAGCTTCATCGGGAACTCGGCCTCGTCCGCAAGGCTCTCCAGCGCCTCGCGGAGCGGCCCCTCGGGGAGGCCGTCCACGCCGTGCACGGCGAACCGTTCGGCCGGGCCGGTCTCGGTGTCGTCGGCGTCCTCGGGGGTGTTGTCTATCAGCCTCTCCCGCATCTCCTCGCCCGCGCGCGTCCGGGCGACCTGGCCGCGGAGCGAGCGCTTCAGCAGCTTCTCGGCGATCAGCGTGGCGCCGTGACCGCGGACGGCGGGCGAGTCGGTGGTGGTCTTCAGCACCAGCTTCACCGGCAGGCCCGCGCCGCTGATCTTGTCGAGCATCGCCACCTCGACGTCCGACGAACCCCGCCGCTGCTTCTTGACCAGCTTGAACGTGGGCGAGCCGCCCATCTCGACCGCCCCGGACGTGCACAGGGCGACCAGCGCGGTGCGCGCCGCCCGGTCGGGGCCCCCGCACAGGAACGCCGCTTCGTACAGCTCGATCTCCGCCGTCATGCACGCCTCCACCGTTGCCGTTGTGACTTGGACGCGGCGGAGGCGTGATCGGTTGGCGTTCCGCGCGGCGGTTTCGGGCTGTTTCGACCGGCCGCCGGGTGCCGCCCCTATTCGACGGGCTCCAGCGTCAGGCTGATGCTGTTGATGCAGTAACGGTCGTCGGTCGGCGTGTTGTAGCCCTCGCCGTGGAACACGTGGCCCAGGTGCGAGTCGCAGGTGGCGCAGCGCACCTCGGTGCGGACCATGCCGAGCGAACGGTCCTCGATCAGGACGACCGCCTCGGACTTGGACGGCTCGAAGAAACTGGGCCACCCGCAGTGCGAGTCGAACTTGGCGTCCGACCGGAACAGCTCGGTGCCGCAGGCCCGGCAGCGGTAGACACCGACGGTCTTGGAATCGGTGTACTCGCCCGTGAAGGGACGCTCGGTGCCCGCCTCGCGGAGGACGTGGAACTCCTCCGGGTTCAGCTGGGCCCGCCATTCCTCTTCACTCTTGCGGATCTTCTCCATACCTCCGACCGTACCTTGTCGGACCTGTGGGTTAACGTGCCTGTATGGCCTCGCCATTCATCGAGATCCCGGTGGGGGATCGGCTCGTCAAGGTGTCAAATCCCGACAAGGTGCTCTTTCCGAAGCCCGGCTACACCAAGCGGCAGATGGTGGAGTACTACCTGGCGGTCGGGGAGGGCATCCTCCGCGCCACCTCCAACCGGCCCACGACGCTCGAACGCTGGCCGGGCGGTGTCTTCGAGGGGGCCCGGATGGCCACCCGCGAAGACTACGCGCGCGGCCAGGCGGGCTTCGGCGCGGGCAAATCCGACGCGTTCTACCAGAAACGTGTGCCCAAGGGGGCTCCGGAGTGGGTGCAGACCGCCCGCATCGAGTTCCCCAGCGGCCGGTCCGCCGACGAGGTCTGCCCGACCGAGCTCGCGGTGATCGCCTGGGCCGCCAACCTGGGCAGCCTCACGTTCCACCCGTGGCCGGTGCGCCGCGACGACGTCGACCATCCCGACGAGCTGCGCATCGACTTCGACCCGCAGCCGGGCACCGACTTCGGCGACGCGGTCAAGGTCGCGCTGGGCCCGGCCCGCGACCTGCTGGACGAGCTGGGCTACACCGGCTTCGCCAAGACCTCGGGCAAGGGTGGCCTGCACGTCTACGTGCGCATCGAGCCGCGCTGGACGTTCACCGAGGTGCGCCGCGCCGCGCTGGCGTTCGGCCGCGAGGTCGAACGCCGCGTGCCCGACCTGGTCACCACCAAGTGGTGGAAGGAGGAGCGCGGCGAGCAGGTCTTCATCGACTTCAACCAGAACGCCCGCGACCGCACGATCGCCTCGGCCTACAGCGTCAGGCCGCTCCCGCACGCGCCCGTCTCGGCGCCGGTGACGTGGGAGGAGCTCCCGGACGTCAACCCGGAGGACTTCACCATCGCCACCATGCCGGCCCGCTTCGCCGAGGTCGGCGACCTGCACGCCACCATCGACGACCGGTCGTTCTCGCTGGAGCCGCTGCTCGACCTGGCCGACCGCGACGAGAAGGACCACGGCCTCGGCGACGCGCCCTACCCGCCCAACTACCCGAAGATGGCCGGCGAGCCCAAGCGCGTCCAGCCCAGCAAGGCCCGCGACGACACCTGACCCCGGGACGCGGCGGGCCGCCGCTCCCGCGGGAGCGGCGGCCCGGTCGTGGTGCGTTCTCTCCTCGGTTACTTGAGCTCGCGGGACTGGACGGGGATGTCGACCTTGACCGGCCCGCGCCAGGTGGACGTGGTCTGCGGGGCGACGAGGGCGGACGCGCTGGAGCCGCCGAAGACGACCGGGACCGTGATGCCGGTTCCGGCGAGGTCCACCGTCACCTGGGCGCCGGTGGCCTGCTCGGCCAGGTAGTCGGTGTCGGTGCCCGCGATGACGAGCGCGACCCGGTGGCCCTTCTTGAACACGTAGTCCTGCGGGAGGGTGTCCCACGTGACCTGGTAGTACCTGCCCGGCGTCAGCGGCGTCGGGTTGGTCAGGGACGTGCGGTTCTGGGCGTCGATCCAGCCGCGGGCCACCACGTTCACCGGGCTGGTGACCGTGCGGATGGGCGTCTGCTTGTAGCAGCCGTCGTCCTCGGGGATGCTCTGGCCCCAGCAGTCCTCGGTGTCCAGCTGGTCCAGCCCGCCGCGGGCGCCGAGGTAGTCGACGCGTGAGTCGGTGCCGTAGTCGACCAGCATCGCGGTCAGGTTGCTGGTCGGCTTGTCCAGCTTGACCCTGAGGCCGGCGACCGGGGTGCCGGAGACGCGGCCGTCGGCCGGCAGCGGCTGCGACACGTACGCCAGCCGGTAGGGCTGCGGCGTGGTCGGGTCGGCGACCAGGTCGGACTCGGAGGCGGCGGTGTCGGTGAACGAGGCGGTGCTGCCCTTCGCCGCGCCCTTCAGGCCGAGCGAGCCGTCGGCGCCGGGCCGGAGCGTGATCTTGCGCGCCTTGGGCGCGGGCCAGTCCGGCTCGGTGATCCACTGTCCGGGCGCGACCTCGACGTCGGACGTGGGCGTGCGGTGGATGCCATTGTTGATCTTGAAGAGCTCGCTGTCGAACCAGCGGTGCAGGGTCGGCACCCAGGTCTCACGGCGGAAGTCGAACGGGTCGGTGTGCCCGTACTGGCCCACCCAGATCTTGCGCTTGACGTTCTGCCTCTTCAGCCCGTCCCACCAGCGCGAGAAGTGCACCGGCTGCACGTTGAGGTCGTTCACCGTGTGCAGGACGAAGACGCTGGCGCGGACGTTGCGGACGTCGCCGTAGGTGCCGTGCCGGTAGTTGCTGTTGGCGAAGAACGCGTTGTAGTTGCCCGTCGCGTCGTCCTCGCCCACGTGCAGCGCCTGGCGCACGGCCTCGCACTTGGCGTCGGGGTCGCTGTCCACGGTCCGGGCCAGGTAGTCGTGGTAGTTGTCGGCGAACTTGGTGCCGTTGGAACGGATGTACTCGTACCAGCTGCTGATCGCCGAGATCGGCACGATGGTCGCCAGGCCCTTGACGCCGGTGGCCGCCACGCCGTTGGCGATGGTGCCGTCGTACGACTTGCCGATCATGCCGGAGCGGCCGTTGTGCCAGTCGGCGCGGACCTTCTTGCCGTCGGCGCCGTAACCGGTGGCGCGCCCGTTCAGCCAGTCGATCACGGCCTTGCCGCCCGCGATGTCCTGCACCTGGCCGGTGCCCGGGCAGCCGTCGGACTTGGTCGTGCCGATCATGTCGATGGCCAGGTAGGCGTAACCGCGCGGCACGAAGTAGTTGTCGTAGAACAGCGGGAACTTCAGGGGGTTGCCCGCCGCGTCGTAGGTCTTGCGCTCGGCCTCGTTGCCGCGCCCGAGGTTGTCGTAGTACGGGCTGTTGTCGATGATGACCGGGGACTTCAGCCCCCGCTGGGTCTCCTTGGGCCGGACGATGTCGACCCGGACCCGGTCGCGCTTGCCGTCGCCGTCGCTGTCCAGCGACGACTCGACGTACACGTACTCGCGGATCGCGTCCTTGTAGGAGAAGGCCGGCTGTGTCACGCCGTCCTTCACCACGATCTTGGGCGCAGCGGCCTGGGCGTCGGCGACGCCGCCCGCGCTGATCAAGGCCACGCCGCTGAGCACGGCGACGGCGATCGTCTGCGGGGTTCGTCGCAGGGATCTCCTGGGCAACCCGCACCTCCGAGGGGATTGAGATGATCTCTACGGAGGCAGGGTCCTCGTTGTCCGGCGCCAGGTAAATATCCAGGCTTCAGTAACTCTGGCCGGATTTGGTCGGATGTTGCCCTTGCGGTCGTGGGCCGGTTCCGGTCGGCCTTCTATGGGGGGTTCTGACCTGTCTGTTTCTTGATCGGTGGATGATGCCGGACATGTCGGGCAACCCTCTGGACGTCCTCGAGTCGATCAGGAGGAAACGATGGGCTGGGGTTACCGCAAGTCGATAAAGATCGGCCCGTTCCGGATCAACCTCTCCAAGACGGGGGTGGGGCACAGCGTGGGCGGCAAGGGCGCGCGCTACACCCGCACCGCCGACGGACGTCGCCAGATGACGTTCCGCATTCCGGGCACCGGGCTTTCATGGCGCCGTCCGGTTGGACGGGGCCGTTCCTGAGGCCGGCGCCGCGCGCCGCCACTGACCCGGCACGGCGGCGCGCGGCGGCGGTCCCACCGGTTCGCGGCGGGCCGGACGATCGACACCCTGGGGATCGTCCGGCCCGCCGCGGCATGTCCGGGGGCACGTCCGGGGGCACGTCCGGGGGCACGTCCGGGGCCGCTCCGGGTCAGCGGGAGCGGATCCGGTTCACCGCGGACAGGACGGCGCGGACGGACGCGGTGAGGATCGAGGTGTCGACGCCCGCGCCCCACGAGACCTCGCCGTCCACGCGGCACTCGGCGTAGGCGGCGGCGCGGCTGCCCGAGCCCGGTTCGAGCGCGTGCTCGGCGTGCTGGAGGATCTCGACCCGCACGCCCGCGCCGGCCAGCGCGTCGGTGAGCGCCGCCAGCGGCCCGTTGCCCGTTCCCGGACGGACGCTCTCGGTGCCGTCCACGCGCAGCTCGGCCGTGAAGTCGTGCCGGCCGGGCCCGGTGTGGGCCGTACGCCAGCCGGTCAGCGAGACGGGGCCGGCGTCCGCGCGGTCGAGGTACTCCGCCCCGAACAGCTCCCACAGCGACTTCGGGGTCGCCTCCTCGCCGCTGTCGTCGGTCGTGCGCTGGACGGCCCGCGAGAACTCCACCTGGAGGCCGCGCGGCAGGTCCAGGCCGTACTCCTGCTGGAGCAGGTAGGCGATGCCGCCCTTGCCCGACTGGCTGTTGACCCTGATGACCGCCTCGTAGTCGCGTCCGACGTCGGCCGGGTCGATCGGCAGGTACGGCACCTCCCACGGCGCCTCGGAAGCGGGGACGCCCAGCTCGGCGGCACGCCCCGCGTGGTGGGCGAAGCCCTTGCCGATCGCGTCCTGGTGGGTGCCGCTGAAGGCGGTGTAGACCAGGTCGCCGCCGTACGGATGCCGGGCGTGCACGGGGATCCGGTTGCAGTGCTCGACCGTCCTGCGGATCTCGTCGATGTCGGAGAAGTCGATCTGCGGGTCGACGCCCTGCGCGTGCAGGTTGAGCGCGAGCGTGACCAGGTCCACGTTGCCGGTGCGCTCGCCGTTGCCGAACAGGCAGCCCTCGACCCGCTGCGCCCCGGCCAGGACGGCGAGCTCGGCGCAGGCGACGCCGGTGCCGCGGTCGTTGTGCGGGTGCACCGACAGGATGATCCCGTCGCGGCGGGCCAGATGGCGGTGCATGTGCTCGATCTGGTCGGCGTAGACGTTCGGGGTGGCGATCTCGACGGTGGCCGGCAGGTTGAGGATCACCGGGCGTTCGGGCGTCCCCTCCCACAGCGCGGTCAGGCCGTCGCAGACCTCCAGGACGAAGCCGGGCTCGGTGAGGTTGAAGACCTCCGGCGAGAACTGGAAGCGCACTCCCGGACGCCCGCCTGCGAGCCGGGCCATCTGCCGGGCCGCCGCCATGATCAGCTCGCGGGTCTCGTCCCGGCTCGGGCCGAGCACGACATCGCGCCAGGTCGGCGCCGTCGCGGTGTAGAGGTGCACGACGACCTCGGCGAACCCGTCGATCGACGCGAATGTGCGCTCGACCAGCTCGGGGGTCGCGGGCGTGAAGACCACGACGGTCACGTCGTCCGGCACGGCGCCGCTGAGCGCCAGCCGCCGGACGAAGTCGAAGTCCGTCCGGCTGGCCGACGGATAGCCGATCTCGATCTCCTTGAAGCCCATCGCCACGAAGAGGTCGAACATGCGGCGCTTGCGGGCGGGGTCCATCGGCTCGGCCAGCGCCTGGTTGCCGTCGCGCAGGTCGACCGGCACCCGCCGCGGCGCCCGAGAAGCAGACCGCCGAACGTCATGCGCGGTAGACTAGCCACACCTCAGCTCCTCAGACAACCTGATGGGATCCGTCGATGCCACTCGGCCCGCTCCGCCCCAGCCCCCTGGTCGAGCAGGCGGCCGAGCACCTGCGCGACCAGATCACCGGCGGCCACTGGCCGGTCGGCACCAAGCTCCCCGGTGAGACGACGCTCGCCAGGGAGCTCGGCGTCGGCCGGTCCACCGTGCGCGAGGCGATCCGCGCGCTGGCCGGCGCCGGCCTGGTGACCACCCGCCAGGGCGCCGGGGTCTTCGTGATCGCCGACGAGGTGCGGGAGGACTGGCGGGACCGGCTGCGCCGTGCCTCGGTGGCCGACGTCTACGAGATCCGGATGATGATCGAGGTCAAGGCCGCCGAGCTCGCCGCCGAGCGGCGCACGGAGGAGGACATGGCCGCGCTCGACCAGGCCCTCGCCCGCCGTGACGCGGCGGGCGCGGAGTCGGGCGCGGAGTCGGACGAGGCGCTGGTCGACGCGGACATCGCGCTGCACACCGCGGTCGTGGCCGCCGCGCGCAACCCGATCCTGGCCGACCTGTACGCCGAGTTCCTGCCGGTGTTGCGGGAGGGCCTGCTCGATCTGGCCGCCATGATCGATCTGTCCCGGGCGGAGGCCGCCCACGGGCACGCGGCGCACCATGAGCTCGTCGAGGCGATCCGCGACCGGGACGCCGCCAGGGTCGGGCGGGCGATGGCCGAGGAGATGGCGCGCACCGCCACGTACCTGCGAGGTGCCTGAACGCCCGCTACGATCTTGATCCTCGATCGTGTCCCCCCGCCACTGGAGGTCGTGTGCCGCGCCGTACCCTTCTGCCCGTTCTCGGGCTGGCCCTGGGCCTCGCCGTCGCCGGGTGCGGCGGCGGTGACGACGAGGCCGGTACGCCCCCCGCGTCCGGCGCTCCCGGCTCTGGGGCTCCCGCGACCGGCGGTGCCTCGGCCGGGGGCTCCGCGACCGGAGAGCCCGACGGCGCGGCGTCCCCGAAGCCGGCGCCCGTGCCCGAGCCGGACATCGCGCCGTCGCCGGAGGTCCTCGCCAAGAAGCTCAGCGCCGCGGGGCTCGGCTGCGCGGCGCTCAAGCCGGGTCAGGCGTCGGGCGGCAGGAAGGCCAGTTGCCCGGTGAAGGGCGAGCAGACCAGCATCGAGGTCTACCGCTCCGCGGCCGGCTTCGACGCGGCGCAGCGGGCGGTCACGGGCGGCCGGGGCTGCACCGTGACCGACACCATGACCTGGCTGATCACGCCGCGGAGCAGGGCGGTCGCGAACGACATCCGCGCCGTGGTCGGCGGCAAGGTCGTCTGCGCCTAGCCACCGCGCTGAAGCCGTCCGGGGCCTGGGCGGGCCCTGCCATGGGGTCCTTTTTGTTGCCGTTCGTCCGATCCGTACAGTGGTCGGCGTGGAGATCATGCCGATGCTGCCCGAGCACGCCGACGAGGTGCTCGCCATCTTCCAGTCCGGGATCGACGGCGGGAACGCGACCTTCGAGACCGCCTGTCCGACCTGGGCCGCGTTCGACGCGGGCAAGCTGGCCGGCCACCGCCTCGTGGCCCGCGATGCCGACCGGGTGCTGGGGTGGGCGGCGCTCTCGCCGACCTCCGACCGCCCCGTCTTCGCGGGCATCGCGGAGGTGTCGATCTACATCCATCCGGACGCGCGGGGCCGCGGGGTGGGCCGCACGCTGCTCGGCGCCGTGATCGACTCCAGCGAACGCGGCGGGTTGTGGACCCTCCAGGCCGGGATCTTCCCCGAGAACGCCGCGAGCATCCGGCTGCACGAGTCGATGGGCTTCCGGATGCTCGGCGTCCGCGAGCGCATGGGCCGCCACGAGTTCGGCGGCCGGTCGGTCTGGCGGGACGTGGCGCTCCTCGAACGCCGCAGCGACGTGGTCGTCTAGCCAGAACCCGAGCCGGCTAGAACTCGAAGAGGCCGGCCTTCTCGCGGGTGTACGCCAGGACCGAGTCGTTGCCGTAGCCGCTGTCCTTCGTGCCCTCCAGCGGGAACATGACCTTGCGGAAGGTGTTGACCCAGACCGTGCCGGTGTCCAGGCGCCGGAACATGCGCTGCGCCGTGCCCAGGCTGGTCGTCCAGACCCCGGCGGCCAGCCCGTACACCGAGTCGTTCGCCAGCGCGATCGCCTCCTCCTCGGTGTCGAACGGGATCGCGACCGCCACCGGGCCGAAGATCTCCTCCTGGCAGACGCGCAGCGAGTTGTCGGAGGTGGCGAAGAGCGTGGGCTCGACCCAGTAGCCGCCCGCGTGCTTCCCGTCGACCAGCTCGGCGCCGAAGCGGCCGCCGAAGACCAGCTCCGCGCCCTCCTTGGCGCCGATCTCCAGGTACGAGGTGACGCGCTCGTACTGCTCGGCGGAGACGATCGGCCCCATCGTGGTGTCGGGGGAGAGGGTGTCGCCGAGCCGGATCTTGGCGGAGATCTCCTTCATCCGGAAGATCATCTCGTCGTAGACCGGCCGCTGGATGAGGACCCGCGAGCCGCCGTAACAGATCTGTCCGGCGTTGGCGGTGAAGATGGCCTGCGTGGTCACGCCCGGCGCCGCCTTGTCGAGGTCGGCGTCGGCGAAGACGATGTTGGGCGACTTGCCGCCGAGCTCCAGCGCGAGCGGCTTGAGCGACTCGGCCGAGGCCCGCGTGATGATCTGCGCGGTGCCGACCGAGCCGGTGAGGCTGACCTTGTTGACCTGCCGGCTCCGCACCATCGGGTCGGCGACCTCCTCGCCGAGGCCCGACACGATGTTGAGCACGCCGGGCGGCAGCACCTCGCGCAGCAGCTCGCCGACGCGCAGCGAGGACACCGTGGCCTGCTCGGCGGGCTTGATGATCACGGTGTTGCCCGCGGCCAGCGCGAACGCGGCCTTGGCCGAGAGCGTGGAGATGGGGGAGTTCCACGGGATGATCCCCAGCACCACGCCGTACGGCTCGCGCCGGGTGAGGCCCTGGCTGCCCGGGCCGAAGTCGACGCTGCGGCCCTCGACCGCGGCGGCGCACTCGGCGGCGGCGTTGGTCCACAGGTAGGTCATGCCGGGCAGGTCACGCTTGGCCGTCTCGGTGATCAGCCGGCCGTTGTCGATGGTCTCCAGCTCGGCCAGCTCCTTGGCGTTCCTGGCGAACACCTCGGCGACCTTGCGCAGGTAGTGCGCCCGCCCGGCGGCGGGCATGCCCGACCACTTGGGGAACGCGGCGCGTGCGGCCTCGATGGCGGCGGCCGCGTCGGCGGCGCCGGACCTCGGGATCTTCGCCCAGACCTCGCCGGTCGCCGGATTGACCGAGTCCAGCGTGCCGCCGTCCGCGGCGGGCCGCAGCTCGCCGCCGATCAGGTTGGAGTACTCCCGGACCTCTGTCATCGCCGTCCCCTCTGCAAACCGTCGTACGGCGACCAAGCGTACGCTTGGTCAACCCTCGAACGGAAGCCCGCCCCGCCGGTTGCACGTTGCGCCACGTGGCAGGTATTCCCTACTATCTCGGTTTGTTTAATCAAATGAGTAGGGAAAGTGGGTTTGTGGTGCCTGAGAACCAGGACGGACAGGGCGGCGTCAGCAGACGGGGCGCGGCGGCGGCGATCGGCACCGTGGCCGCCGCGACGGCGGCGGGCACGGCCCTGGGCGGCGGCACCGCCGAGGCGGCGCAGGCCCCGCTCGAACGCAGGTTCCGCGCGGACCCGAAGGCCAAGGGCGCCCGGCGGCCCAACTTCCTCGTCATCCTCGGCGACGACCTGGGCTGGGCGGACCTGGGCTCGTACGGATCGCCCGACATCAGGACGCCCAACCTCGACAGGCTCGCGCAGCAGGGCGTGCGCTTCACCGACGCCTACTCGGCCGCGGCCGTCTGCTCGCCCACCCGCTTCGGCCTCTACACCGGCCGCTACCCGGGCCGCCTGCGCGGCGGCCTGGAGGAGCCGATCGCCCGTCCCGACGAGCTGCACGGCATCCCGCCCGAGCACCCGACGCTGGCCTCGCTGCTGAAGGCCTCCGGGTACGCCACCGCGATGTTCGGCAAGTGGCACTGCGGCTTCCTGCCCTGGTACGGCCCGCTCAAGTCGGGCTGGGACACCTTCTTCGGCAACCTGTCCGGCGCCGTCGACTACTACTCGAAGATCACCGGCACCGGGGTGGACCTCTACGAGGGAGAGGTGCGGGTCGAGGACCTCGGCTACTACACCGACACGATCGCCGCCCGCGCCGCCGACTACGTCCGCGGCCGCCGCGGCGAGGACGAGCCGTGGCTGCTCAACCTCAACTTCACCACGCCGCACTGGCCGTGGGAGGCGCCCGGCGACCGCGAGGTCAGCGAGCGCATCACCGCGCGGGTGAAGGCGGGCGACGCCCGCGCGCTCTGGCACGACGACGGCGGCTCGCTCGACACGTACCGCAAGATGGTCGAGAGCCTGGACGCGGCGGTCGGGAAGGTGCTGCGCGCGCTCCGCGAGACCGGGCAGGAACGCGACACGTTCGTGGTGTTCTCCAGCGACAACGGCGGCGAGCGCTTCTCCTACCAGTGGCCGCTGTCCGGGCAGAAGGCCAGCCTGAACGAGGGCGGCATCCGGGTGCCCAACATCCTGCGCTGGCCCGCCCGGATCCGCCCCCGCCAGGTCAGCCGCGTCCCGGTGATCACTCAGGACTGGACCGCGACGATCCTCGAGGTCGCCGGGGTCACGCCCGCCGCCTCGCACCCGCTCGACGGCAACAGCCTCGTCCCGTACCTGCTGCGCGGCGCCCGCGAGCCGGAGAACGAGCTCTTCTGGCGTACCAGGAGCTCGCGGGCGCTGCGCCGGGGACGCTGGAAGTACCTGCGCGGCCCCGCCGAGGGCGGCGGCGCCGCGACCGACCGGCTGTACGACCTGTCGGCCGACCCGCGCGAGCAGGCCGATCTCGCCCTGCACGACCCCGACGTGCTCAAGGGGCTGAAGGCGCGCTGGGAAGAGATCGACAAGGGCCTGCTGCCCTACGCGTGACGGTCCGCCGCCCTCCGGGTCATGAGCCGTCGCCGCCGGCGGGCCTGGCCCCCGCCAGCATCGCAGGCAGGTCCCCGTCATGGACGAGGGTCAGCCGGCGGGTGGCCCGGGTGATGGCGACGTAGAGGTCATGACCGCCGCGCGGCGACTCGGCGATGATCCCGGCCGGGTCGACCACCACGACCGAGTCGAACTCCAGGCCCTTGGACTCCTCGGTGGTCAGCACGACCACCGCGGAGTCCAGCGCCTCGGGGGTGGCGCCCGCCTCGGCGTCCGGGAGCGCGGCCCGGACGGCGGCGTGCCGCGCGCCCGAGGCGATCACCGCCAGCCGGCCCTCGCCGACCCGGTCCGTGGCGATCTCCACCAGCTCCGAACGGACCAGGGCGGGCAGTTCCCGGCCCAGCGCGGCGGCGCCGATCCGGACGGCCGCGGGCGGCGGCCCGTCGTCGCGGACGGGCTCCGGCGGCGTCTGCTCCGGCGCGACCTCGGCCAGCACCTCGGCCGCGACCCGCATGATCGCGGCGGGGGTCCGGTAGTTGACGAGCAGCCGCTGCTCGCGCCACCGGTCCCGCACGTACCGGTCGAGCATCTGGCCCCACGAACGGGCGCCCGCCGGGCTGCCGGTCTGTGCGATGTCGCCGACGACCGTCAGCGAACGGGTCGGGACGCGGCGCATCACGGTCCGCCACGCCATCTCCGACAACTCCTGCGCCTCGTCCACGATCACGTGCCCGTACGCCCACTCGCGGTCGGCCGCGGCGCGCTGCGCGGTGGTGAGGCGGAGGCCGTCGTCGTGCTGGCGCTCGGCCAGTTCCAGCGCGTCGTCCACGTGCCGTTCGGCCAGCTCACGCGCGTCCACCATGTCGATCTCGGGGATGCCGATCTGCTCGATCCCGGTGGACTCGATGACCTCGCGCGCGTAGAGCTCCTCGGCGTCGCGCTCCCGGTCGGCGGCCCGCCTGCGGGCGCGGCCGGCCGAGTCGTCGCGGTCGCCGAGCAGCTCGGCGGCCTCGTCCAGCAGCGGGACGTCGGAGACCGTCCACGCCGACGGCGGCCGGTGGAGCGCCTCCCGCTCGGCCGGGGTGAGGCCGGCCTCGGCTCCGACGCGGGCCAGCGCCTCCCGGTCGGCGAAGAGCTCGGTGAGGAGCGTCTGCGGGGTCAGCTCGGGCCACAGCGCGTCGATGGCCTCCCGTACGGGCGGCTCCTGCCAGAGGACCTCCTTGGCGTAGCGCAGGTCGGTCTCGTCGAGCAGCGGGCGCTCCTCGGACTCGTCCATCAGCTCCTTGAGCCATTCGGGCACGTTGCCGGCGGCCAGGATCTGCTCCAGCGGCTCGTCGGTCATGCGGTCGTACTGCTCGGCGCGGTCCAGCGCGAGGGCGTCGAGCATGTCGTGGACGAAGAGCCTGCGCTGCACGTTGTGCGGGGCCCGCAGCGCCCGCGCCCGGTCGCGCGCCTTGCGGCAGCCGGCGGCGTCCACGCGCAGCGTCATGCCGTCCGACTCGACCGCCAGGCCGCCCTCGGGGGCGCGCTGCCGGTCGGCGACGGCCGCCCCGACGAGGCCGGCCATCCGCAGGCCGCCCTTGACGATCGCGACCGCGGGCGACTCGGCGGCGGTGGCGCGCACGCCCGGATAGAGCTCGCCGACCGTCGCGAGCGCCACGTCGCTCTCGCCGAGGCCGGGCAGCACCTGCTCGATGTAGCGCAGGAACGTCGCGTTGGGCCCGACGACCAGGACGCCGCGGCGTTCGAGCACGTCGCGATGCGTGTAGAGCAGGTAGGCGGCACGGTGCAGCGCGGCGACCGTCTTGCCGGTGCCCGGGCCGCCCTGCACGACCAGCACCCCGGGCAGCCCGGCCCGGATCACCTGGTCCTGCTCCTCCTGGATCGTCGCGACGACGTCCGACATGCGGCCGGTGCGGCCGCGGCGCAGCGTGGCCAGCAGCGCCGCCTCGCCGACGATCGTGCTCCGGTCGGCCTCGGTCAGCCCGTCCAGGTCGAACACCTCGTCGTCGAGCCTCACCACCTCGCGCCCGCGCAGGTGCAGGTTGCGGCGGCGCGCCAGCGTGCCGGGGGAACTCGGGGTCGCGGTGTAGAACGGGCGGGCGGCGGCGGCCCGCCAGTCGATCAGCAGCGGCTCGCGGTGCTCGTCGCGCAGCCCGATCCGGCCGATGTAGAACGTGTCGCGCGGCGAGTCTCCGACGGTCCGGTGGTCGATGCGCCCGAAGCACAACCCGCGTTCGACGCCGGTCAGCCGGGCGAGGTGCCGGGCCGCCTCGTCGGTCGCGACGGCACGTTCGAGCCGGGCCTGGAACGCGCCGCCGCCGCCGGTGGCGACGGGGCCCTCGCGCAGGGTCCGCTCCGCCTCGTCGCGTTCCTCGTCGAGGCGGTCGTAGACGCGGGTGACGTAGTGCTGCTCCTCGCTCAGTGCGGCCTCCCGGGCCCCCTCCGGAGAATTCTCGGACCGGGACTTGACATCGTCGGCTTGACGGCTCCCCATGTCTCGGCTACACTCCTATTCATAGGATCGGTGTTTTGTGCGCCTGTAACGCAATATCCGAGGATACCATCCGAAGTGGTCCGCCGCCGTGCGGGCCCTTTCTCGTCTTCCGGGTACCTTTCTCCGCACTCGCCCAAATGATCGTTTTTGTTGGATCGAACGTCATCTGGACGGTGCTCCGCGGCCACGGATCTTCGTGAGGCTGTCGGGCGATTTGCCCTGACATCCCCCCGAAAGGTCCCCTCATGGCCGACACAGGCCTGCCCCGGCCGACCGTTCCGCACCGCCACCCCGCCCCGTCTCCCGGGCGTGCGCTCGACCGGAGATCCTTCCTCGTCACGTCGGGTCTCGCCGTCGGCACCGCGGCGGCCGTGACCGGAGTCCCCGGTTCCGCCCTCGCCGCCACCGGCTCCGCCCGGCCTGGAACGCTCCCGAGCGACCCGTTCACCCTCGGCGTCGCCTCCGGCGACCCCGACCCCGGCGGCTTCGTCCTCTGGACGCGGCTCGCCCTGAACCCGCTCGCCGAGGACGGGCTCGGCGGCATGCCGGCCACGTCCTTCCCGGTCGAGTGGCAGATCGCCGCCGACGAACGTTTCCGCCGCGTCGTCCGGCGGGGCGTCGCCGCCGCACGGCCCGAGTCGGCGCACAGCGTGCACGTCGAGCTCGCCGGGCTGCGCCCCGGGACCGAGTACTGGTACCGGTTCCGGGTGGCGGGCCACGTCTCGCCGGCCGGCCTCACCCGGACCGCGCCCCGGCACGACACCTTCGGCCCGGCGCTGGCGATGGCGTTCGTGTCGTGCAGCCAGTTCGAGCACGGCTTCTTCACCGCCTATCGCCGCCTGGCCGAGGAGCAGCCCGACCTGATCCTGCACCTGGGCGACTACCACTACGAGTACAAGAAGGGCACCTACAACAGCCCGGGCGGCAACGTCCGCGACCACGAGGGCCCCGAGACCGTCACGCTCGCCACCTACCGGCAGCGCCACGCCCAGTACAAGTCCGACCCCGACCTCCAGGCCGCGCACGCCGCCGCGCCCTGGCTCGTGGTCTGGGACGACCACGAGGTGGAGAACAACTGGGCCGACGAGACGCCCGAGGCCGGCTCCGACACCCCCGTCACCGCCGACTTCCTCGCCCGCAGGGCCGCCGCGTTCAAGGCGTACTACGAGAACATGCCGCTGCGCCGCAGCTCGGTGCCCAAGGGCTACGACATGCAGCTCTACCGGCGGGTGCGCTGGGGCCGGCTGGCCGGCTTCCACATGCTCGACACCCGGCAGTTCCGCGACGACCAGGCCTGCGGCGACGGCTACAAGGACTGCCCGGCCGCGTCCGACCCGGCCCGCTCCATCACCGGCGCGGCCCAGGAGAAGTGGCTGCTCGACGGGTTCCGCCGATCCGGCGCGCGCTGGGACGTCCTCGGCCAGCAGGTGTTCTTCGCCCAGCGCGACAACACCGACGGGCCGGTCAAGAAGACCAGCATGGACGGCTGGGACGGCTACGTCGCGTCCCGCGACCGCATCACCCAGGGCTGGCTGGACGCCAAGGTGCGCAACCCCGTCGTGCTCACCGGCGACGTGCACGCGCACTGGGCCAGCGACCTCAAGGCGAACTACGACGACCCGGCCTCGGCGGTCGTCGGCTCCGAGCTGGTCTGCTCGTCCATCACCAGCGGCGGGGACGGCGCCGACTCCGACCCGGCGAGCCAGCCGTTCCTCAAGATCAATCCGCATCTGCGGTTCTACAACAACCAGCGCGGCTACGTGCTGACCCGGATCGGCAAGGAGGAGCTGAAGGCCGACTTCAAGACGCTGCCGACGGTGCGCACGGCCGGCGCGGCCGCGTCCACCAAGGCGACCTTCGTCATCGAGGACCGGGTGCCCGGCGTGAAGCAGACCTACCTGCGGCCGTACGCGGCACCGAAGATCGCCGCCAAGTCGGCGGACGACGTCATCCAGGAGACCATCGACAACGAGACCCGGCGCCCGTAGGGCCGGGGACACCCGCGGCGCGGCCGGGCGCTCCATCGCAGGAGAGGGCCCGCCCGCGCCGCATCCGCGCACGTGAGGGGCGGCCGGCACGGGCCTGCCGCGAGGCCGTCCGGCGCTCGACCGGCTCAGTGCCGGTGGGCGCCGGCCTTCGCGGGTGGCGGCTCGACGCACATCTCGGGCGTGACGAGGACGTCGTCGGCCCAGAACGTGGCCTGGCCGGGGCCGCCCGGCACCTCCACGGCGACGCGCCCGGCCAGGCCGGCGCCCTCGGCCAGCTCACCGGTCGCGTGCCGCCTCCCGTTCACCCAAAGCTCGTAGTCGCCCCGCTCGGGCCGCAGCAGCAGCGACACCGGCACCCACATCCCGGGCGGGACGCTCACCCCCTCGACGGTGCGCACGTCCGGGCCGTCGGTGTAGCGGACCCGGCCCGCCTCGTCGAACCCGGCGGAGGCCAGCGCGGCGCCCGCGCCGTCCTGCACCTTCAGGTTCACCGGGGCGCCGAGTGCCTCGGCGCGCAGCCGGGCCCGGACCCGCAGGCCGCCGCCGGTGACCGGGAACGGCCGGACCGCCGCGGTGCCCGTCGCCGCCAGGCCCAGCGACAACGCCGCGCCGAACGCGCCCGCCGGGTCCGGCCGGGTCACCGCGGTGCCGGTCACCTTCCAGCCCGCGGGCGGCGCGCCCGTCCCGGCCGCGTCGAACGTGTCGGCCAGCGCCGCCGGGAACGCGCCCGCCGCCTGGATCCCGCCGATGTTGGGCGTCGCCGCGGGCACCCGGGACGGCGACACCGGATGACCGGTCATCCCCTCCGTCCGGACACCCGCGCCCAGCGCCGGCGACCCGGCCTTCAGCTGGAGGGCGACCGGGTCGGCGACGCCGCCCGCCAGCAGCGCGGGATCGGCCTTGACCGTCGCGGTCGCCGTGGCGGGCACCGGCAGGCCGTGCAGCAGGTTGTGGTCGATCACCCACGCGGGGCTCTCGAGGTTCCAGCCGACGGTGCCCTTGGTGCCGGTGCGCTCCACCAGGTTGCCGGTGAACGCGACGTCGAGCTCGGCCGAGCCCTCGGCGTCCACGATCAGCTGGTCGACGCCGTCGGCCAGGTAGACCGTGTTGCCGTGGATCCGGCCCTTCTCCAGCGGGGCGTCGCAGGCCTGGAACGCGCGGGCCCGGTCGTTCACCGAGACGTTGTCGCGCACCGTGAAGGCGCGCGCCCCGCACAGGCGGGCGAACCCGCCGGCGTTGTCGTGCGAGAACCCGGCCGAGACCACGGCGCCGTCGGTGCCCTTGCCGAGCGAGAACGCCATCCCGCCCGCCGCGGCCTTGCCGGTGGCGCCGCCCGAGACCTCGTTGCCGGCCAGGGCGGGCGTGGTCGAGCCGGTGACCGAGATGCCCGCGCCGAAGACGTCCGACCGCAGGTTGAAGCCCTCCAGCCGGTTGCCGTCGACCTTCGCGCCCTGCGTCGCGGCCAGCGTGACGCCGTCGCCGCCCACGTCCCACAGCAGGTTGCCGCGGACCGCCAGCCGCCGGATCGGCGTCCAGGCCTGGGCGCAGCCCCCGGGAACGGGGGAGCCGGGCCGGCGGCACCAGTTGGACCAGGTCGACACCCCGGCGCCGCCGATCGTGTGGATCCGGTTGCCGGTGATCTCCAGCCCGTCGAACGTGGTCGGGGTGGCGTCGCCGCCCGCCTCCACCACGATGCCGCCGGACGCCCCCGCCGCGGCGCCCTCGCCGGTGCGCGGCATCCCGCGCACGTCGTGGATGTCGAGGCCGGTCAGCACGATGCCGCGCAGGACCCCGGCGTCCGACGCCCGCACCAGCACGCCCCGGCGCGGCTGCCCGCCGTCGCCCGGCGCGGTCAGCGCGAGCCCGCTCACCGTGACCTGCTGCGCGTTGTCGAGCAGCAGTGCCTGCTCGGCGCCGGTCGCCTCGATGACCGGCGCCGCGCCCGTGCCGTAGGCGTCGACCGTGATCGGCCTGTCGGCCTCGCCCGCGCCGCGCACGGTCAGCGTGCCCTTGCAGGTGGCGCCGCGCCTGATGTGGACCTTGTCGCCCGCCTTCAGCTTCAGCACGTTGACGGGGGCCAGCGACTCGTAGGGCGCGTCCTTCTTGCCGGTGCCCTTGGCCTTGGCGGCGCAGTCGACATAGACCTCGATCTTGGAGCACGGGCACGGCGCGGCGAGCGCGGCGCCCGGCGTGGCCACCACGAACCCGAGCGCGGCGGCGCCCAGGCGTGCGGGCACGGCGTAGCGGACCATCGATTCCCCCTGGACCACGGTGGGGACCGCGGCCTTGACCCTGACGACGGTTGTCGACAGCGGATCGTAGGAGCGGGAGCGCCCGCCGCCGCCGCGACACGCGTCGCCTTTTAGATGATCGGGAATCGGCCTTGACGAAGATCGGGGCCGCGTCGTCCCAGGTCAAGGCCCGGCGCCACGCCAGGTCAGGCCCCGGTGCCGCTCCCGGCGGCGGGTGCCGTGCCGTCGCGGTCGGGTGCCGCGCCCCGGAGCGGACGCCTTGCCCCGAGGCGAACGCCTTGCCTCGGGTCAGGTGCCGGCGCCGCCGGCGAAGATGTCGTCGAGGTCGTAGGCCACCGGCACCTCGAGCTGCTCGTAGGTGCACGACTCCGGGGTGCGGTCGGTGCGCCAGCGCCGGAACCGCGCGGTGTGCCGGATGCGGGTGCCCTCCATGCCCTCGTAGGCCACCTCGACCACCAGCTCGGGCCGCAGCGCCACCCAGCTCAGGTCCTTCTTGCCGGTCCAGCGGGAGACGGCGCCCGGCATGCGGTCGGGCGTCGCCTCGCTCTGCTTGGCCCACTCGCCCCACGGATGGTCGTCGAGATCGTCGAGCAGGTAGGGCTTGAGCTCCTCGACGAGCTCCGCGCGCCGCTTCATGGTGAACGACGCCGCCACGCCCACGTGCTGCAGGTGCCCCTCGTCGTTGAAGAGCCCGAGCAGCAGCGACCCCACGATCGGCCCGGACTTGTGCCAGCGGAACCCGGCCACCACGCAGTCGGCCGTGCGCTCGTGCTTGACCTTCCAGAGCGCCCGCTTGTCGGGCTGGTAGGGGATGTCGAGCGGCTTGGCGATCACGCCGTCGAGCCCCGCGCCCTCGAACTCGTCGAACCAGCGCAGCGCCAGCTCGTAGGAGTCGGACGCCGGCGTCACGTGGATCGGCGCCCCGACCCCGGCCAGCGTGTCGACCAGCCGCTGCCGCCGCTCGCCCAGCGGCGTCTCCATCAGCGACTCGTCGCCCAGCGCCAGCAGGTCGAACGCGATGAACGAGGCGGGCATCGTCTCGGCCAGCATCGTGACCCGCGACGCCGCCGGATGGATGCGCTGCTGGAGGCCGTCGAAGTTGAGCCGCGACCCGTCGCGCAGGACGATCTCCCCGTCGACCACGCAGCGCTCGGGCAGCTCCCGCTTGACGGCCTCGACCAGATCGGGGAAATAGCGGGTCAGCGGCTTTTCGCCGCGGCTGGACAGCTCCACCTCGTCGCCATCGCGGAACACGATGCAGCGGAACCCGTCCCACTTGGGCTCGTAGAGCACGTCGCCCTTGGGCATGGTCTTGACCGCCTTGGCCAGCATCGGCGGCAGCGGCGGGCTGATCGGCAGGTCCATGACCCCATGTTCCCCCACGCCACCGACAGTGTGAAACGCCGGTCCCGCCCTGGCCGTCCCGCCGAAACGTTCGCCGCCGTTCGTCTAACCTTGCAGGTCATGCGCCGCCTGCTGCCCGAGCCCGCCGCCGACGTCGATCCCTACGAGGCCTACGGGGACGTGCCGGGCCTCCGCCTCGGCATGGTGATGAGCGCCGACGGCTCGGTCACCGACGCCGAGGGCTGGACCGACGGGCTGGGCGGCGCGGCCGACTTCCGCGTCTTCCGCACCCTGCGCGCGCTCGCCGACGGCATCCTGGTGGGCGCCGCCACCGCCCGCACCGGCCGCCTCGGCCCCGCCCGGCTCCGTGCCGACCTGCGCGAACGCCGCGGCGGCCCGCCCGCCCCGATCGTGATCGTCAGCCGGACGCTCGACCTGGACTGGAACCTGCCGCTCTTCACCGAGGCCGAGACCCCGACCGTCGTCGTGACGCCGCGTCCGGCGACCGGCGTCCCCGGCGGCGTCCCTGGCGGCGTCCGTGTCGTGCCCGCGCCCGACCTGGGCACCGCCGTCCGGCGCCTCCGCGACGACCTGGGCCTCCGGCACCTCCTGTGCGAGGGCGGTCCGGGCCTGGCCACGTCCCTCCTGCGGGAGGGACTGGCCGACGAGCTGTGCCTCAACCTGGCGCCCACCCTGCTCGGTGGCGCCCATCACACCCGGCTGCTGGGGGAGCTCCCCGCGCCGCTGGACGTCGGCCTGACCGCCCTCTACGAGGACGAGGGCGTGCTCTTCCTGCGCTACTCCTTGAAGTAGCGCAGGAAGAGGAACCCCTCGTCCTCCAGGACCTGCTGCAGCCTCATCCCGGCGGGGGCGGCCAGCACCGTCCCGTTCAGGACCCGGGAGGCGGTGCCCGACAACAACTTCGGGCTCAGCGTCAGGCACAGCTCGTCCAGCACGCCGTCGGCCACGACCTGCGCGAGCGTGTGCGGGCCGCCCTCGCAGACGAGCCTGCGGTGCCCGCGCTCCTCCAGCCGGCGTCTCGCCTCGGCGAAGTCCACCGCGTGCTCCCCGGCGATGATCACGTCGGCACGGTCGCGCGCCTTCACCAGCCGGTCCGCCGGGGCGTCCGCCACCGTCAGCAGGATCGTTCGCGGATCGGCCTCGGTGAAGAGCGGGCCGTCCAGGTCCAGGTCGAGCGACCGCGACACGACCGCCAGCGGCGGCACGGCCGTCCGGCCCTTCCGCAGCTCGTCCCAGCCCGCACCGGGGTCCACGGGCCCGTAGCCCTCGACCCGCGCCGTCCCCGCCCCGGCGATGACCACGTCGGCCATGCCGCGCGTCAGCGAGAACAACCGCCGGTCGGCCTCGTTGCCGAGACCGCCGCTGCGCCCCTCCAGTGACCAGGCCGCCCCGTCCAGGGTGGAGATCATGTTCGCTCGCAGCCAGGTGCGCCCCTCCGGATAGGCGTACGCCTCCACCAGGTCGACCTCACTGCCGGCGTCATCCGACGACAACCGTCGCATCCGTCACCTCCTGGCCCGTACGCTGCCCGGAAATCCGCCGCTCATCCAATCGCCCCGCCGCCGGCGCGCCGGGAGGGGAAGCCGAGTGTGATGGCCGATAACGGTCTGTATCCCTATATTCACGAATCGGTCATGGTGAGCTTGAGTCGGAGCGACACTGGTGCCGGGACTGAACCACGTCGAAGGGAGCGGGGGGTGGAGTTCGCTGCGCTCGCGGCATGGATCCTGGCAGCAGCCGCCGGGCTGTATCTGCTGATGATCTGGCTGCGGAACGGGGGAGTGCGGAGTCAGGCGACGAAGGTGACGCGGTTTCCGATGCTGGTGGTGATCGGGCATCCGTGCGCGGCCGTCGCCGGGCTCGCGGTGTGGATCGCCTACCTCGTCACCGAGGTCGTGGTGTTCGCGTGGATCGCGTTCGCGGCGTTGCTGGTGGTCATCTTCCAGGGGTTCCTGCTGTTCACGCGCTGGCTGGTGGGCCGGGGCGGGCGGCACGCCAAGGGGGCCGAGCAGGCGTTCCCCGCCGCCGCGGTGCTGGTGCACGGGGTCGTGGCGGTGACGACGTTCGTGCTGGTGTTCCTGACGGCGATCGAGGTGAGCCGCGGCAGCTAGACCCCGCGGCGGCCAGACCCGGCGGCAGGACCCGGCGTCAGGACCCGGCGTCAGATGCGGCGGAGGACGATCACGGCGCGGCTGGGCACGTCGAGCTTGTCCTTCGCCTTGGGCCGGTCGCGTTCGCCGAGCGTGCCGGGCGCGGAGGTGTCGAGGGAGTACTCCCAGCGCTCGCCGTACTCCGGGCCGGGCAGGGCGAACTCCACGTACTCGGCGTGCGCGTTGATCAGGAGCAGGAACGAGTCGTCGGTGATCCGGCGCCCGCGCGGGTCGGGCTCGCTGATGGCCTCGCCGTTGAGGAAGACCCCGAGCGACTTGGCGAAGCCGACCGTCCAGTCGTGGTCGGTCATGGGCACGCCCGCCGGGGTCAGCCAGGCGATGTCGGCGGGCCCGCCGTCGCCCGGACCGCCCGTGAAGAAGCGGCGGCGGCGGAAGATCGGGTGTTCGCGCCGCAGCCGCGAGAGCGCCTGGACGAACGCCAGGTCGCCCTCGTCGACGGCGCTCCAGTCGACCCATGCGGTCTCGTTGTCCTGGCAGTAGGCGTTGTTGTTGCCGCGCTGGGTGCGGCCCAGCTCGTCGCCGTGCGAGAGCATCGGCACGCCCTGCGCCAGGAAGAGCGTCGCCAGGAAGTTGCGGCGCTGCCGGGCCCGCAGCTCCAGGATCTCCGGGTCGTCGGTCGGGCCCTCGTGACCGTGGTTCCAGGAGCGGTTGTCGTCGGTGCCGTCGCGGTTGGACTCGCCGTTGGCCTCGTTGTGCTTGCGGTCGTAGGCGACGAGGTCGGCCAGCGGGAAACCGTCATGGCAGGTGACGAAGTTGATCGAGGCGAACGGCCGGCGCGCGCTGTTCTCGTAGAGGTCGCTGGAGCCGGTGAGGCGCGAGGCGAACTCGGGCATGGTCGCGAAGCTGCCGCGCCAGAAGTCGCGGACGGTGTCGCGGTACTTGCCGTTCCACTCGGTCCACAGCGGCGGGAAGTTGCCGACCTGGTAGCCGCCCTCGCCCACGTCCCACGGCTCGGCGATCAGCTTGACCTGGGACACCACCGGATCCTGCTGGACCAGGTCGAAGAACGCCGACAGCCGGTCGACGTCGTGCAGCTCGCGGGCCAGCGCCGAGGCGAGGTCGAACCGGAACCCGTCGACGTGCATCTCCAGGATCCAGTAGCGCAGCGAGTCCATGAGGAGCTGCAGCGCGTGCGGGCTGCGCACGTTGAGCGAGTTGCCGCAGCCGGTGTAGTCGAGGTGGTAACGCTTGTCGTCGTCGCGCAGCCGGTAGTAGGAGGCGTTGTCGATGCCGCGGAACGAGAGCGTCGGCCCGAGGTGGTCGCCCTCGGCGGTGTGGTTGTAGACGACGTCGAGGATGACCTCGATGCCGGCCTCGTGCAGCGTGCGCACCATCGCCTTGAACTCCATCACCTGCTCGCCGAGCTGCCCGGAGGAGCTGTAGGCGTTGTGCGGGGCGAGGAAGCCGATGGTGTTGTAGCCCCAGTAGTTGGTGAGGCCGCGCGCCACCAGCGCGTGCTCGGGGACGTGCTGGTGGACGGGCATCAGCTCGACCGCCGTCACGCCCAGGTCCAGCAGATGCTCGATCATGACCGGGTGCGCGAGCCCGGCGTAGGTGCCGCGCTGCTCCTCCGGGATGCCGGGATGCAGCCGGGTGAGCCCCTTGACGTGCGCCTCGTAGATGACCGTCTCGTGGTACGGGATGCGCGGCGGGCGGTCGTCCGACCAGTCGAAGAACGGGTTGATCACCACGTTCTTCGGCATGTAGGGGGCGCTGTCGTCGGCGTTGAGGGTGTCCGGGTCGCCGAACCGGTAGGAGAACAGCGACTCGTGCCAGCGCACGTCGCCCTCGACCGCCTTGCCGTACGGGTCGAGCAGGAGCTTGCCGGGGTTGCACCGGTGACCCTCGCGCGGCTCGTACGGCCCGTACACCCGGTAGCCGTAACGCTGGCCGGGGCCGACGCCGGGCAGGAAGCCGTGCCAGAGGTAGCCGTCGACCTCGGGCATCTCGATGCGCTCCTCGCGTCCCTCGACATCGAAGAGGCAGAGCTCGACCCTGCGGGCCACCTCGGAGAACAGGGCGAAGTTGGTCCCCGTGCCGTTCCAGGTGGCGCCCAGCGGATACGGCTCGCCAGGCCAGACCTCCGGCATCGTCTCCACTCCTCGACCGGTTCGGTTGCGCGGCCCGCCGATTGTGCGACCCCGTCGATTCTTGCGTACCCCGCCGGGTCCGCGGGGCCACCGCGGGAGATCGAGGTGTTACCCCTCCGTGCCGCGGTCATGCCGGTCGCCGCCGCGCCACACGATCTCGTCGCCGGACCACTCGCCGGTGGGACGCAACCCGAGCTTGCGGGCGACCGCGGCCGACGGCGCGTTGCCGGGGTGCACGGCGGCGGTGATCTCGTGCACGGCGTGCGCGCGCAGCCACCCGAGCATCCCCGCGGCGGCCTCGGTGGCGAAGCCGAACCCCTGGAAGGGCATGCCCACGACCCAGGCCACGTTCGCGCGCAGGCCCCGGGCGCCCGGCGTGACCGTCGCCTGGACGAAGCCGACCGCGCGGCGGTCGCGGCGGCGGCGGATGATCCAGGTGAGCCAGCCCTCCTGGTGGAACGGGGCCGGGCCGGCGGCGAGCTGCTCGTACCGGGCGCGCAGCTCATCGACGGTGAGCGGCTCGCCGCCGATGAAGTCGTGCAGCCGCGGGTCGCCGAGGACGACGGCCATCTCGTCGGCGTCGTGGGCGGCCGGCGGCTCCAGCACGAGCCGCCGGGTCTCGATGGCCTCGGCGATGGGACCGAACACCCGCCGACACTACGAGGTCAGAGGTGCCGGGTCCACGAGCCCTGCGGGTGTTGCCGCGGGTTGAGCCACAACCAGGGCTGGGAGTGGCGGAACACCAGCTCGGTGCCGGGCTGCCACGGGTACAGGCCGTCCCGGTTGGGCCACACGACCTGGAGGAACGGCAGCGGCGGGCGGCGGTAGAACGAGAGCGCCCCCTTGAACATGCCGTCGTACCACTGCGAGTCGACCGTCCGGAAGGCGGCGGTCTGGCCGCGCACCACCTCGGGGCGGCGCCCGCCGTCCTCCGGGGCGTCGCCGTCGGCGGTCTGCATCCCGAGCGTGTTGAGGACGTCCTCCATCTCGTAGATGTCGCCGCCGAACATCGCCAGCTCGGGGGAGCGGTGGCTGTGCCAGAGCCCGATCGTGTACGCCCAGCCCGGCCCCTCGGCGTCGCCGGGGACCAGCACCACGCTCCATCCGTACTGGCTGACGTGCACGATCGTACGGAGCTCGAAGTTGTCCAGGCGGTCGCGGTCACCATAATCGTGGTCGATGATGCAGTGACACCCAGGACGGCCCTCGGACATGACTTCGAGCTTACGATCAATCGGGGTGGCATCTCACCGCGATTCCGCACCTCCGCTCCGCATCGGCGGCGCGCGAGCGGGCCGGGGCGCGCGCGTCACGCGGCCGCGGCGCCGGGATTGTCCTTCTTGTTATTGACCGAAGGGGCAATAACGTTTCGCCGGGAAATTCGGTTCAGTCGACGATCAGAACTGTCCGCATCCGGTCTCTTCGCAGGATATCGCGGTGAACTCGATTATTCTGACCTGGTCGCGTTGCGGAAGTCTCCCGGATCAGCATGCCCCCGCCCGGACTTCCTCCCTGCCCGACGGCGACCGGCCGGACGGCCGCGTACCGCCGGTGGAATTCTCCCGCCACCTGACTACCCCGATTTCTGTTCCCCGCTGGCCCGCCCGAGCGAGTTCAGATTCTGAGGAGTTGGATTTGCGGTCCGCACCAAGCCACGACGACCTCCACCCTGCCGAGGAGGTGGACGTCAGTTCGCTCGCCGTCGGCGGCTCCCCGCGGCTCGCGGGGGAGAGCCGCGGGCACATCGAGATGATGGCCGCCTCCGAGACCAGGCTCCCGCCCATCATCGTGCACCGCCCCACCATGCGCGTCATCGACGGCATGCACCGGCTGCAGGCCGCCCGGCTGCGCGGCCAGACGACGATCTCCGTCAGGTTCTTCGACGGCGCCGAGGACGACGCCTTCGTCCTGGCGGTCACCTCCAACATCGCGCACGGCCTGCCCCTGTCGCTGGCCGACCGCAAGCGCGCCACCGGGCGCATCATCGCCACGCACCCGGTGTGGTCGGACCGGATGATCGCCTCGGTGGTGGGGATCTCGGCCAAGACCGTCGCCGACATCCGCCGCAGCGCCGGCGGGGACGCCACGGCCCGCACCGCCCGCATCGGCCGGGACGGCCGGATCAGGTCCATCGACGTCAGCGCCGGGCGAAAGCGCGCCCACGAGCTGATCGTGCAGGATCCGAGCCTGTCGTTGCGGCAGGTCGCGCGGGCGGCCGGCATCTCGCCCGAGACGGTCAGGGACGTCAAGAACCGGCTGCTGCGCGGGGAGGGCCCGCTGCCGCGCGGCCGTTCGCGCGCGCTGGTCGGCGGACGGAGGGCCGGCGCCCCGGCGGCGCGCCGCGACGCCCAGCCCGGCGGGCCTCCGTCCCGCCGCGCACCGGGCCCGCCGCCCGCGTCCGTGGTCGAACGGCTGCGCGCGGACCCGGCGCTGCGCCTCAACGAGCACGGCCGCAACCTCCTGCGGCTGCTCAACATCCACACCATCCAGGGCGACGACTGGAACCGCATCATCGACAGCGTTCCGCCGCACCGGATGCACATGGTGGCCCAGCTGGCTCGCGTGTGCGCCGATAAATGGGCCGAACTGGCCCTCCGGATGGAGCGCGAATTCTCTCAGGAAAACCATTTCTGAGGCCGGTCCGGCCGCGTTTCACGGCCGGACCGTGCACGTTGACGAAACTGCGGGAATTGTGGGTCAGGGTGATTCTTCGGTATTCGCGGCGTCCTGGTCGCGGGGGTCGGCCGCCAGGGCGACGAGAAGGTCGTTGAGGTGGCCGACGAACGCGGCCGGCTCCTCGATGCGGGCACCGAACGTGAGGACCGCCTGGTTGTAGAGGACGTGCGCCCAGTCGGCCAGGCGCGGGTCGTCCACGTGCCGGTTGAGCCGTTCGATCAGTGCGTGCCCGGGGTTGATCTCCAGGACGGGCTGGTTGGGCAGGCCGGTGCCGCGCAGCCGGCGGGCGAGGTTGAGGTCGGTGTCGGCCTCGTGCGCGACGATGCACGCCGGCGACGTGGTCAGCCGGCTGGTGGTCCGCACGTCGTAGGCCTGCCCGGCGAGGATCTCCTTGAGCCTGCCGAGCAGGCCGGCGTGGTCGGCGGTGGCCTGCTCGGCCGCCGCCTTCTCCTCCTCGCCGTCCAGGTCGCCGAAGTCGGGCGCGCCCTGGGCGACCGACTGGAGGCGGTGCCCCTGGTATTCCTGGAGCAGCCCGGTCACCACCCAGTTGTCCACCGCCTCGCCGAGCAGCAGCACCTCGATGCCCTTGGCGCGGAAGGCCTCCAGGTGCGGGCTGGCGCCCGCGGCGGCCAGGCCCGGTGCGAGCAGGTAGTAGATCTTGTCCTGGCCCTCCTTCATCCGCCCGACGTAGTCGGCGAACGACACGTCCGCCTCCTGCGTCTCCGAGCGGGTGGAGGTGAAGCGCAGCAGCTCGGCGATGTCGTCGCGGTGCGTGTAGTCGTCGGCGACGCCCTCCTTGAGCACGGCGCCGAAGTGCGTCCAGAACGTCGCGTACTTCTCCGGCTCGTTCGCGGCCAGGTCCTTGAGGAGCTTGAGCGTCTTCTTCACCGCGCTGGCGCGGATGTGGTCGAGCACCTGGCTGCCCTGGAGCAGCTCGCGGGACACGTTCAGCGGCAGGTCGGCCGAGTCGATGATCCCGCGCACGAACCGCAGGTGGCGCGGCATGATCTGGCCGGTGTCCTCCAGGATGAACACCCGCTGCACGTGCAGCTTGACCCCGTGCCGGGCCTCCCGCATCCACAGGTCGAACGGCGCCTGGGACGGGACGTACAGCAGCAGCGTGTACTCGTACCGGCCCTCCACCTTGGCGTGCAGGTGCGCCAGCGGGTCGGCGTAGTCGTTGGTCAGGTGCCGGTAGAAGCCCTGGTAGTCGCTCTCGCCGAGCTCGCTCTTGGAGCGCGCCCACAACGCCGAGGCCTGGTTGACCGCCGACTCCGCGCCGTCATCGGAGCCGCCGGTGTCGGTGTCGTTCCCGGCCATCAGGATCGGGACGCTGATGTGGTCGGAGTACTTCTGGATGATCGTCCGCAGCCGGTAGTCGTTGAGCAGCTCGTCCTCGCCGTCGCGCAGGTGCAGCACGATCGTGGTGCCGCGCTCGGGACGTTCGACGGCCTCCAGCGTGTACTCGCCCTTGCCGTCCGACGACCATCGCACGCCCTCGCCGGCCGCCAGGCCCGCCCGGCGGGTGGTGAGCACGACCCGGTCGGCGACCACGAACGCCGAGTAGAACCCGACCCCGAACTGGCCGATCAGGTTGGCGTCGGTGCGCCGGTCACCGGTCAGCGCCTTGAGGAACTCGCCGGTGCCCGACTTGGCGATGGTGCCGATGTTGTCCATCACCTCGGCCTGCGACATCCCGATGCCGTTGTCGGCGATGGTGATCGTGCCCGCGTCCCGGTCGAACGTGACCCGGATCCAGGGGTCGCCGGCCTCCTCGCCGGAGGCGGCCTCGGTGAACCGCTCGAGCCGGAAACGGTCGATCGCGTCGGACGCGTTCGAGATCAGTTCGCGCAGGAAGATCTCCTTGTTGCTGTACAAGGAATGCGCCATCAGATCGAGGATCTGGGCCACCTCGGCCTGGAACCCGAACGTCGCCGACTCGCCTGTCTTCAAGGTCATCGACCGAGCGTAGGAAGCACCGCCGAACCCGGTCAACGGAGTCACCGAAACACGCCTGGCCCGCCCGCCACGACCCCCAGGTGATCAGAGGGCTCCCCGGGCGATGAGGTGGTCGACCACGCGGGCGGCGGCGTTGCCGTCGTCGTGCGGGCAGAACATGTCGGCGAACGCGGTGAGCTGGGAGCGGTGCCGCGCCGGGTCGGCGGCCAGGTCGGCCAGGGCGCCGATGAGCTCGTCGGTGGTCAGCAGGATCGGGCCGGGCGGGAACTCGGCGATGTCGAACGTGAAGCCCCGGATGTCGTGGCGGTAGGCGTCCAGGTCGGGCGTGTAGAGCAGGATCGGCTTGCCGAGCCCGGCGAAGTCGCACATCGCCGACGAGTAGTCGGTGACCAGGACGTCCGCCGCCAGGTACAGCTCGACGACGTCGGGATGGCGGGTCACGTCGACGCAGCCCTCGGGCATCGGCGCGTTCAGCAGGTGGTGGCGGCGGACCAGGAGCACCGTGTCGTCGCCCAGCGCGGCGGACACCCGGGCGAGGTCGACGCCCAGGTCGTGCCGGCGCAGCCCGTGCCGGGCGGTCTGCAGGTTGTCGCGCCAGGTGGGCGCGTAGAGCACGACGCGCTTGCCCGCGGGCACCCCGAGCCGGTCGCGGACCGCGGCGCGGATCTCGTCGTGGCCGTCGCGGTGGGCGAGGTCGTTGCGCGGGTAGCCCGACTCCAGGATCTCGCCGTCGTAGCGGAACGCGCTGCGCAGGATCGTCGTGCTGAACGGGTTCTGGCTCAGCAGCAGGTCCCAGCGGGAGACGTCGGCGGTCAGCTCCCGCATGCGCTGGTCGCGGCGTTCCATCCGGGACCAGTCCATGTCGAAGCCGACGGTCTTGATGGGCGTGCCGTGCCAGGTCTGCAGGTAGGTCTGTCCCGGGCGGCTCTGGTAGCAGGTGGGCTGCGCGACGTTGTTGACGACCATCCGCGCGGCGGCGGTCACCTCGTAGTACTCGCGGCTGTGCCGCTGGACGGCCCGGCCGCCCCCGGGCAGGTGGAAGTGCTGGTCGCCCATGACCCAGACGAGCTCGTGGCCGGTGTCGCGGCGCCGGAACTCCTCGTACAGGGCCTTGGGGTTGCAGGAGTACTGCCAGCCGAAGTAGCTCTCGAAGACGATCAGGTCGCGCAGCGGGGCGCGCAGGAACGCGGGATAGTCGCGCTCGCGGAGCATGCGCTGGGCGTAGGCGCCGCGCTCGTCGTCGGGGCGGGCGATGCGGGCGCTGATGTGCAGGCCGTCGCCCTGGTTGGGCCACAGCCGGTAGTGGTGCCCGGAGACCTCGTGGGCGCCGGGCAGAACGGCCAGGCAGCGCCGGGTCGCGGTGAGCTCGGCCGGCCCCGCGACGGTCAGGTCCCACTTCCCGGCCGCGAGCGGCAACGTCCCGGCGAGCGTGGTGACCGCGGCCGGGTCGAACCCGGCGGTGAAACGGTCACCGTCCCACACGAGCGGGAACGCGTGCTGGACGCCGGTGCGGCGGCGGCGCAGCACCAGTTCGGCCGGGCGGGCGCCGGGGGCGCCGGCGTAGTGGCCGCCGACGGCGAGCCGGCCGTCGCCGGTCCACTCGACGGTGTCGGCGACGAGCTGGGACGGAGCGTGGCCGACGGTCAGGTTGCCGTAGCGGGTGCGCGTCAGCTGGTACGCGGCGCCCGCGACGGTCGCGGCCGACTCGGCGAACCCGGCGGGCACGGTCAGGCGCACCTTCTTGCCGTCCCGGACGAGCCACAGGTCCCAGTGGGACATCGCGGGCGGCGTGCCGAGCCGGTCCAGCGGCAGCCGCAGGGTGAACGGGACGTGGCCGCCGTCGGCGGAGCCGTACTCGACGGGCGCGGGGACGGCGGTGCCGCGTTCCCGGCTGGTGGCGGACGCGGTGGCGTCCCCCGGCGCGGTGCCCTCCAGCCGTCCGGTGATCTCGAGCGTGTCCCCGTCCCAGCGGTGGCCGGTGGCCAGCGCCTTCACCCTGCGGACGCGCAGGGCGACGCCGCCGTCGGCCGGCACGACCTGGGCGCGCGCCTGGTCCGGCAGGTCGTGGTAGATCGCCCAGGCCGCGGCGGGCCCGCACTTGGCGACCGTGCCGCGCAGCGTGCGCCGGTGGCGCCCGGAGCCGCTCCGGACGGCGACCCGCAGCCGCCAGTCGGCCGACCTCCAGCCGGGCACGCCCTTGAGGCGCGCGAGGTCGACGTCGGTCACGAACCCGCAACCGTCGTAGCAGGCGGCGGGCTGGCCGGTGTCGGGCGTGACGTCGGGCCGGGCCACCCGCTGGACCCGGAGCCGGATCCGGCGGCGCGTCCTGGTGTGCTGGAGCCACACCTCGACGCGGTCCTTCAACGTCATGTCCACGCCCGGCACGTAGGCCCGGCCCGCCAGGCGCAGCACGCCCGGCCGCCCGTCCGGCTCCCAGACGATCTCGTCCACCTGCGCCCGCACCCGCATCTGCGCGGTGACGTCGTAGACGTCCTCCGGGACGGCGCGGCGCCGGTCGCCGCGGAACGGCAGCCCCGCGTACCAGCGGCGGCGCAGCAGTCCGCGGGCCTCGATCCGGCCCGCGGGCAGCCCGGTCCGCTCGTACTCGCGGACGGCGACGAGGTCGTCGGCCCGGCCCTCCCCGGCCAGGTGGTACTTCAGGCGCTTGATCGCGGAGAGCTCGGTGAGCAGGACGGGGTCCACCTCGTTCAGGTAGTCGCCGACCAGCGTGCACAACGTGTGCCGGTAGGCGTCGTCGGCCTCCTCGATCACGTTGATGAAGAGCATCAGGTCGTTGTCGAGGCAGGTCAGGTCGTACCGGTTCTTGAGCCGGGGCGCGGACCCGGCCAGGAACCGGGAGACCGACCGCACCGAGGAGATCCGGTCGCGCAGATTGGCGATCTCGGTCCGGCGCTGCGTGATCGACAGGTCGCCGTTGTCGCGCTGCCGGTAGTGGTAGATGGTGTCGGCCAGCACGTCGACGTTCTCCGCCAGGACGTGCGCGGGGATCGTCACCGCGGCGTCCTCGTACGCGCCGGGCGGGAAGGTGAAGCCGTGCGCGTCGTAGAACGAGCGCCGGTAGACCTTGTTCCACGCGGTCCGGTCGTGCAGGAGCTCGGTGTCGCGGCCGATGTGGGTGCGCTTCCGGGTGGCGGCGAACGCGTCGCCGTAGAACCTGGCCTTGGTGCGGCGGTCGGAGTTGAAGATGTCGACGCCGCCGGTGACCAGGTCGGACCCGGTCTCCTCCAGCGTTCCGACCATGCGCTCGTACGCGTGCGCCGGGAGCCGGTCGTCGCTGTCGGCGAACGCCAGGTACTCGCCGGTGGCGTGCCGGACCCCGGTGTTGCGCGCCGGCCCGAGGCCCTGGTTGTCCTGCCGGACGAGCCGGAAGCGCGGGTCGCGGGCGGCGAACGACTTGGCGATGACCTCGCTGCCGTCGGGCGAGCCGTCGTCGACCATGATGACCTCCAGGTCGGTCATGGTCTGCCGTTCCAGCGAGTCCAGGCACTCCTCGAAGTAGTCCTCGACGTTGTAGAACGGCACCACGATGCTCAGCTTGGGTGTGCCGTCCGGCTTGGTCGTCATGGCTGCGCCGCCTTCTTCCGCGTCGTCGTTCGGAGATGTCGTGTCGGTGCGGGGAACGGTCATCGGTCCATGAGGGCGAAGAGCTCCTCCCAGCGGTCCGCGACGATGTCCGGGGCGAAGCGCTGGACCGAGTCGCGCGCGGCGCGGCCCATCTTGTGGCGCAGCTCGGGGTCGTCGATGAGCCGCCGCAGCCCGGCCGCGAACGCGGTGGTGTTGCCGGCGGGCACGACCAGCCCGTCCACGCCGTCGGTGATGAGCTCGCCGATCCCGGGCGCGCAGTCGAACGCCACGCACGGCACGCCGTGCGCCATGGCCT
Source organism: Spirillospora sp. NPDC047279 (assembly GCF_040643285.1). NCBI lineage: Bacteria > Bacillati > Actinomycetota > Actinomycetes > Streptosporangiales > Thermomonosporaceae > Spirillospora > Spirillospora sp. NPDC047279. Next base: position 385,701 of record NZ_JBEYUA010000006.1, on the reverse strand, counting down.
CGAGGATCGCCATCGGGAACCCCTCCTCGCGGGAGGTCAGCGCGAAGATCGATCCGGCCCGCAGCGCGCCGCCGACGTCGGTGGTCGGTCCGGGCCACTCCACCTGTCCGGTGAGGCCGAGCGTTTCGGTCTGCCGCTCCAGCCGCCGCCGTTCGCGGCCGCCGCACTTGTCGGAGCCGTGGACGCGCAGGGTCCAGTCCGGGCGGTGCGGGGCGACCTCGGCCCACGCGTCCAGCAGCAGGTCCTGGCCCTTGTCGTAGTCGAGCCGTCCCAGCCGGACCACGACCGGCTCCTCCAGGTCGGCGTACCGTTCGGGGACGACGTGCAGCGCGTTCGGGATGAAGTCGGCGTTGCCCAGGCCGTCGCGGGCGAACGCGTCGGCGTCGGCGAGCGTCAGCGCCAGGAACCGGTCGGCGCCGGCGAAGTGCCGCATGACGCGGTCGTACCGTCCGGCCACCCGGCACGCCGCGTACGACTCGTGGACCATGCCGACCACCCTCATGCCGGGCGGCGCGGCCCGCTGCACCCACTCCATCGCCCAGACCTCGGCGACGACCGCGATCGCCCCCGGCCGCGCCGCGCCCAGCAGCGCGCCGAGCTCGCCGGCGGCGCGCAGTCTGCCGGCGCGCAGCCGGCGCGCCCGCGGGCTCAGCCGGTCGCGCCCCCGCAGGTCCCACTGCCCGCGCGGGAACTCCGGGTGCAGCACCGTGGTCCGGTACGGAAAGTCGCGGCCGTGGTCGTGCGTGTGCTTCGGATGCATGACCCCGACCACGTGGACGCGGTGGCCGCGCCGCGTGAAGAGCCGGGCCATGAAGTGCACCCAGGTCTGCACGCCGCCCATGACCTCGAAGTTGTTGCAGACCAAGAAGAGATCCCGGCCCATCGCCAAACCGCCTCCCGAAACGCCGGTCGTTGTTGTGTTGATGGGCCTTCGCTGACCTGCGCTAACTCCGGCGGCGGAAACCAAGGACAGTCTTTGCGGAATCTCGAATCGACAAGCCGCCCATTCCGCGTACATTCGGCGATTCGCCGGGCGGCACGTTCCGCAAAGACCCGGCAAACGGCGGTGTCACGGCGGCGGCGCCCGCGCGGCGGCGCCGTACGCTCCGCACGATCGCCGACCTTGGGGGAGGGGCATTGGTGCGCCGCGTGGCACGGATCGCCGTCGGCGCGGGCCGCAGGACGGCACGGTCGTCCGGGCGCGCGGTGCGCGCGTGGCGTGCGCGCGGCACGCGGTTCCGTGCGCGGGGTACGCGGTTCGCGATGCGGACGCTGGTGCGCGCGGTCCCGGTGGCCGCCGCCGACGAGATCCGGGTGCTGGACGGCGTGACGCTGAACGTGCGGGTGCGGCTGCCCGGCCCGCCGGAGTCGTCGCCGCTCTCGGAGCCGGTGCGTCTCGTCCTGGTGTGCGGTGACCGTGAGCAGGTGGTCGACCTGCGGCGCGAGTCGGCGACGACCGCGGCCGGCGTGGTCGCGCTGCCCGGCCTGCCCCGCCCGCCGGCCGTCTCCGGGACGTGGACGCTCCACGTGCGCACCGGCCGGGACGGCCGGACGCGTCCGCTGTACGGGCTGCCGACCCCGCCTCCGCCGGGCGCGGCCGCCGCGACGCGCTGCCCGGAGACGGGCGCGGACCACACGCTCAAGGTCACGCCGCGCGGCCGGCTCGTGCTGGCCGTCACCGCCGCCCGGCCGTGCGCGTACGTCACCCGGGTCGCCAACGGCTGGCACGGCGTCACCGTGTCGGGCCGCCTGAACTTCACGCCCGCGCCCATGCCGGCGGAGGCGGTCGTGGAATGGGCCCGCCCTGACGGGCGGGTCAGGACTCCGGTGGTGATCGACGACGCCGGATGTTTCGCCGCCACCGTCCCGATCGGCGGTACGCCCGCGCCGGAGTCCGCACCGGAGTCCGCACCGGAGTCCGCACCGGAGTCCGCACCGGAGTCCGCGCCGGGGGAGGGGAACGCCCCGGCGGCGGCGTCCGGGACCGGCGCGGTGCGCGGGCGGCTCGCGCTGCTCCTGACGGGCTCCGAGCCCGCCGGGGAGCCGGTGCCGATCCTCCGCCCGCCCGCCCGCCGGACCACCCGTTCCCGCAGGCCGCCGCGGTGGCCGATGGCCGGTGACGACGGCCGCCTGTACGAGGTGACCGCCGACTACACCGGCCGCGGCCACCTGAGGCTCTCCCGCTCTCCGTTCGAGGACGCGACGTGAAGATCACCTATTTCCTGGACGGCGCGGGCGGCGAAGCCGAGGCCGTGGACAGGGCGGCCGTCGAAGACGCCGCCCACCTGGCCGGCGCGCACGACGTCACGTTCCTGGCGCTGCACGGCCCGGTGCCGTCCTGGGCCCCGGACACGCCCTTCCTGATCGACCGGTCGGGGGACGTCCCGCGCCCGCGGCGCCGCACCTCCCTGGACGGGACCACGCTGGAGCGGCTCGCCGCGGACGGCACGCTGGCGGACGTCGAGACCGAGGCCGCGCTCGCCGCGTTCGACGGCGACGTCCTCGTCACGTCCGGCACCGGGGTGCTCGGCCCGGCGGCCCGGCACCGGCCCGCCCGCGCCCTGCTCGTGCACCGGACCGACCTGGCCCCCGAACGGTGGGAGGCGCGGCACGACCCGATCCTGGCGGCGGCGCCGCGGCTGGACGGCCTGATCACCGGGACCCGGCACGCCGCCGAGTGGTTCACCGCGTCGCTGGAGGAGGCCGCGCCGCCGGTCGCGGCCGTCCCGTGGACGCCGCCGCCCGGGCCCCGGCCGCGCGCCTCGCTCGCCGCCCGGACGGTCGTCCTGGCCGGGCGGCTCACGAACGACTGCGGGGCCGGCGACGCGATCCGCGCGTTCGCCACCATCGCCGGGCGGTTCCCCGGCTGGAGGTTGCGGATCGCCGGCGACGGGCCCGCCGCGAAGTCCCTCGACCGGCTCATCGACGCCCTCGACCTGCACCACCAGGTCCAGATCACCGGGGACGCGCTCTCGGCGTCCTCGACGGCCGAGGAGCTGGCCGCGGCGAGCATCCGGCTCGTGCTCGGACCCGACGCCGGGGCGGGGCGCGCGTACACCGAGGCGTTCGCCGCCGGGGTGCCGGTGATCGCCCGCGCGTGCCCCGGCGCCGAGGAGTTCGTCACCGACGGCGTCAACGGCCACCTGCTGATCGACGAGGGCGCCGCCGCGCTGGCCGCGCGCCTCGCCTCGCTCATGGACGACGAGCAGGCCCGGCTGAAGCTCGGCACCGCCGCGCTCGACCGCGTTCCGGTGCGCGACGCCGGATTCTTCGGCGAACTGCTGGCCGGCCGGGCCGGTGCCGCCGCACGCCGAGCCGACCGCGCCGCCGCCCACGCGGCCCGGACGGTCAAGGGCTTCGTCCCGGTGGCCACCGCGCAGCGCAAGGCGGCGGCCGTGCGCCGGACGGTCCAGGCCCGCGACGTCCAGGTCCGCGACGACCTGGGGCCGCACGACGCCGCCCGCCTCAACCTGGAGACCGTCGCCGGCGTCCTGCGGGAGGCCGGGATCCCGTTCTGGGTGCTGCGCGACCACGGGCAGCGGCACCGCGTCGCCGTCCGCGCCGCGCACCGGACGGACACGATCGAGGCCCTCGCGCGTTCCCTCGCGGACGAGCCGGTCCACGCGCACGCGATCAAGCCCGCCAAGGGCGGTCCCGCGTCGGGCCTCGTGCGAGACACCGCGGCATGGCCCGCGCCCGGCGGGCTGCGGATCTTCCGGTATCTCGCGACCTCGACGCGCACCCTGGAGTACGGGCCCGACCAGGGTTGCGACCTGGAGTTCTGGGGCGAGGCGGGCAACGGGGCGCTCACTCCGCTCCGGGCCACACTGATCGGGGACACCGTCCCCGCCGGCGCCCTCGACGAGGACGAGCTCACGGTCGGCGGGCACCGGTACCCGACGCTGCGCGCGTTCACCCGGACCCCGCCGGACGAGATCACCTTCCCGATCGACGCCGTCTTCACGTGGGTCGACGGCGACGACCCGGACTGGCGCGCGCGCCGCGACGAGACGCTCACCGCCGCCGGGCTGACGCCGTCGCGCGCCGACGGCGGCGACAGCCGGTACAGCAGCCGGGACGAGCTCCGCTACTCGCTGCGGTCGCTGGCGGCGCACGCCCCCTGGATCCGGCACGTCTGGATCGTCACCGACCGGCAGGCGCCCGCGTGGCTGGAGCCCGGACCCGGCGTGACCGTCGTCGACCACCGCGACCTGTTCTCCGACCCGGACGCCGAGCTGCCCACGTTCAACTCGCACGCCATCGAGACGCGGCTCCACCACATCGACGGCCTCGCCGAGCACTTCCTCTACCTGAACGACGACTTCTTCATCGGCCGGCCGCTCCCGGCGACCAGGTTCTTCGACGCCGGCGGCCTCACCCGGTGCTTCCCGTCCTCGACGACGATCCCGCCGGGGCCGCGCACCGACCGCGACCCGACCTGGATCGCCGCGGCCAAGAACAACCGGGCCCTGATCGAGGAGGAGTTCGGGCGGACCCCGGTGCGCGCGTTCAAGCACGCCCCCTACGCCCTGCGCCGCAGCGTGCTGGACGAGATCGAAGGGCGGTGGCCGGAGGCGCTGGCCGCCACCGCGCGCAGCCGGATCCGGTCGGTGCGGGACGTCTCGCTCGTCTCGTCGCTCTACCACCACTACGCGCTGTGCACGGCGCGGGCCGTGACCGGCGACCTGTCGGTGGACACCGTCCCGCTCAGCCACGGCACCGGCATGCCGACGCTCACCAGGCTGCTCGCCCTCCGCGACCGGGACTGCTTCTGCCTGAACGACATGGCGTCGGGTGACCTCGGCGAGGCCGAGAAGTGGCGGGCCGCGACCGGCTTCATGGAGAGCTACTTCCCGGTGCGCGGCCCGCACGAGGTGGTCAAATCTTCGGAAATCAACGCCAGTGGCGGTGGTGTCCCCGTGCGCCCGACCGGCGGGTCCGCCCCACGCTAGGAGACGTGGCCGAGCTCACGAATCCCGCAGCGCACCCCGACCCGTCGCCCGATGCCGTGCCCGACCCGATGCCCGACCCGATGCCCGACCCAGTGCCCGATCCGATGCCCGACCCGGCGCCCTGCTCCGTGCCCGACGTGTCGGTCGTGGTCGTGGGGGAGGGCGAGGACGCGAGCGCGGTCCGGCGGACGCTGGACTCGATCGCCGGCCAGACCCTCGGGGCCGTCGAGGCCGTCCCTCCGCCCGCGTCGCCCGGTCGTCCGGCGGGCACGTACGTGATGTTCGTCGAGGCGGGCCGGGTCCTGGAGCCGTTCGCGTGCCTCACGCTGTTCGCCGCGGCGGAACGGGAGAAGGCGCAGCTGGTGTCGGCCTGCGCGGCGGCACCCTCCAGGAAGTGCCGCTCCGGCCTGCACGAACGCACCGCCGTCCATCGCGGGGCGGCCGAACGGCCCGCCGCCGAGGCCGCGGCGGCGTGCACGCCCGCCGTGCGCCTCTACCGGCGCGAGTTCCTGACCTCCATCGACGCGTGGCCCGTGGACGCGGCGTCCGCGGCGCGCGCATACGAGGCGGCCGGCATCCTCGTCGAGCTGCCCCACCGGGTGCTGCGCCCGGCCCCGGCCTCGCGGCGTCGGCGCCCGCTGCGGCGGTTGCGGAAGGCCGCGGGCGGTCCCCGGCTGAAGCGCGCGGTCTACCGGCGGGTGCTCACCCGCCTGCCCGTCCGCAAGGGCTCCATCGTCTTCGAGAGCAGGGGCGGCCGGTACGCGGGCAGCCCGCGCGCGCTCTACGAGCACCTGCGCGCCACCGGCCACCGGGGCCGGATGACCTGGGTGCACGCGGGCGGCGGGGAGGAGTTCCCCGGCGGCGTCCGTCTCGTCCGCCGCTCCTCGTGGGCGTACTACCGGGCGCTGGCCAGGGCCGAGTTCTGGATCGACGACGACCGGTTCCCCGCGCACCTCGCCAAACGTCCGCAGACCACCTACGTCCACCTGCTGGCGGCGCCGCCGCTGGAGTTCACCGGCCTCGACGAGCCCGGCACCAAGCTGGGGTCGCGGGCGGCCCGGCGGCGGCTGCGGCGCAGCGTGGACCGCTACGACCACATCGTGGTCGGCTCCGACTACGACGCGGCCGTCGTCCGGCGGGCGCTGCGCCCGCGGGCCGAGCTGCTGCCGCTGGGACGGCCCCGCAACGACGGCCTGGTCCGCGGCGGTGACCCGGCGCGGCTGGAGCGGCTCCGTGCCGAGCTCGGTCTCGGACGTCCGGGCACGACCGTCCTGTACGCGCCCGCCGCCGAGCCCGCCCCGGGCCTCGACCTGGACCTGCTGGCGCGGCGCCTCGGTCCGGACTTCACCCTCCTGGCGCGCTGCCCGTCGGGCGGGGCGGCGGTCGACGCGTCGGCGGTGCGCGACGAGACCTCGCTGCTCCTGCTGGCCGACGTCCTGGTGACGGATCACGCGCCCGCGATGTTCGACTTCGCGCTGCTGGACCGCCCGATGGTCTTCCACCTGCCCGGCGTGGCCGAACGGCTGCGGCGCAGCGGCAGCTACTTCGACCTGGTGGACGAGGCGCCGGGGCCGCGGACGCTGGACGCCGACGCCCTCGTGGAGGCGATCCGCGGGCACGTCACGTCCAGGGAGGTCTACCGCGAGGCCCGCCAGGAGTTCGCGCGGCGGCACGGGCAGTACGAGAAGGGCGAGGCGGCCGCGGCGATCGCGGAACGGTTCTTCGGGCGGGCGGGCCGGTGAGCACCGCGGCCCTCCCGGCCGCCCGCCCCGGCGGCCGGCACGCCGCGCCCGCCCGGCGCCCCCGCCGGGACCTGGCCGTCGTCGGCGTCGTCCCCGCCCTGACGGCGCTGCTCCTCGGGGCCTGGGCGACCGGGCGGCCCTCGTACTGGACCGACGAGCTCGTCACCGTCGACGTCGCGCGGCGTTCGGTCGCGCAGATCTGGCAGCTGCTGGGGAACGTCGACGCCGTGCACGGGCTCTACTACCTGCTCATGCACCCGCTGGTCGGCCTCGCAGGCACGGCGCCCGGCGTGGTGCGGCTCCCGTCGGTCCTGGCCACGGCGGTGGCGGCCGGGGCGCTCGGCTGCCTCGGCAGGTACCTGGCGGGGAACGCCGCCGGGCTCCTGGCCGGGACCGCCTACGCGCTCACGCCGGTGGCGAGCCAGTACGCGCTGGAGGCCCGCTCGTACGCGCTGGTCGCCGCCACCGCCGTGCTCGCCACGTTCGCCCTCGCCGCCGCGCTCCGCACCGGGCGGGCGGTCTGGTTCGCCGCGTACGGCGTGCTCCTCGCGCTGACGGGGGCGCTGCACCTGTTCGCGGTGCTGCTCGTGACGGCGCACGCGGTGACCGTCCTGCTGTCGGTGCTGCTGCGCCACCTCTCGCTGCGGCAGGCGCTGGCCTGGCTCGCCGCGGTGACCGCCGCCCTCCTCGCGCTCGCCCCGCTCGCGCTCGTCGCGGCGGGCGAACGCGGCGCGGTGGAGTGGATCCGCCCGCCGGACGCCGGGCATCTGTGGGCGTCGGTCGTCGGGGTCACCGGAAGCGTCGCCGCGACCCTGCTCACCGCCGTCCTGTGCGCCGCCGGAGTGGTGGCGCACCGCCTGCGCTCCCTGGTCCTGGTGGCGGTGCCGTGGGCCGTCGTCCCGCCGCTCGCGCTGCTGGCGCTGTCGCGGGCCGAGCCGCTGTTCGTCGCCCGCTACGTGCTGTTCTGCGTTCCGGCCGTCGCCCTCCTGGTCGCCGCCGGGCTCACCGCGCGTCCCCGCGCGCTCACCGCCATGGCGGGCGCCGCGCTGCTGCTGGCGACCCTCGCCGCGCAGCCGGCGCTCCGCCGCCCCGACAGCAAGTGGCACGACTTCACGCCGGTCGTCGCCGCGCTGTGCGAGCGGGCCGAGCCGGGTGACCGCTACCTGGTGGCGCCGGCGAACGCGCGCCTGCTCGCCGCCGCGTACCCCCGGGTGTTCACCGGGCTCGTGGACGTCGCGCAGCAGGTCCCGGGCGCGCGGGGCGGCACCCTCGCCGGCACCGAGACGGGCCGCCGCGAGCTGGCGCGCAGGCTGCGGTCCGCCGACCGTGTCTGGCTCATCCGGCGCCTGAACGGCAACGCCAGGGTGCGCGACGCGACGCGGCGCCGGATCGCGCTGCTCGCCGAGGCGGGACTGACCCGCGAGGCGGGCCGCTGGAAGGGCGAGCGCACCAGGCTCACGCTCTACGTCCGCGGACCGAGCCTTTCCGGCGTCCTGCCGGCGTCGTCGCGTCCCGATGTCACAAAAGCCGGGGGTGGCGCGTCCTTGCCGGTATGACGCAGACAAGGATCGTGATCATCGGGGCCGGGTACGCGGGACTGAGCGCCGCCAAGCGGCTGGCGGGGCACGCCGCGGTCACCGTGGTCAACCCGCGGGACGAGTTCGTCGAGCGCATCCGGCTGCACCAGCTGGTCGCCGGCGGGGACGACGCGACCCTGCCGCTCACGTCGCTGCTGGTGCCCGGCACCGCGTTCGTCCAGGCCACCGCCGAGACGATCGACGCCGCGGGCAGGCGGGTGGCGCTGAGCACGGGCGAGGAGATCGGGTACGACCACCTGATCTACGCGGCCGGCAGCCGGAGCGCGGAGGACGCCGTCCCGGGAGCGCGCGAGCACGCGGTGACCGTCGGCGACCTCGACGGCGCGCGGGCGGCGCGGCGGCGGTCAAGGAGCAGGTCTGCCGGGCGACGGTCGGCTACGGCCTCAACCCGCGCCGGCGCTGGGTCCGGCTCGGCTGGTCGCTCTGACGGAGACCCGTTGTCGGGACGAGGGGAGTGGTCGTAACATCTACATTAGTCAAATATGTGACTAATGGAGGGCGCGGTGAGCTATCTCCGGTATGTCGCCATCGGCGACAGCCAGACCGAGGGCCTGAACGACGGCGACGAGACCTCCGGCTACCGCGGCTGGGCCGACCGGCTGGCCGACATGCTCGCCGAGGTCGAGCCCTCCGTCACGTACGCCAACCTGGCCGTCCGCGGCAAGCTCGCCGCCCACGTGCGCGCCGAGCAGCTGGCCCCGGCGGTCGCGCTCAAGCCCGACCTCGTCACCGTCATGGCGGGCATGAACGACATGATCCGGCCGGGCTTCGACCTGGAGGCCGTGGCGGGCGACCTCGACGCGATGTACGCGGCGCTGCGCGAGACCGGGGCCGAGGTCGTCACGTTCACCTTCCCCGACGTCTCCCTCGTCTCGCCGCTCTTCCGCCGCTTCCGGCCCCGCGTCCTGGCCCTGAACGCCCGCGTCCAGGACTCCGCCGGACGGCACGGGGCGCTGGTCATCGACACCTTCCCGCACCCGGCGGTCTGCGACCCCCGGCTGTGGAGTCCCGACCGCGTGCACGGCGCGCCGCTGGGGCACGCGCGCATGGCGGCCGCGGTGGCGTACACCCTGGGCCTGCCCGGCAGCGACATGTCGTGGACGGATCCCGTCCTGCCGGTGCTCCCGCCCGTGACGGCACTGCGCCGCGCCCGGCAGGAGGCCGCGTGGGCCGGGGCGTTCCTCGGGCCGTGGGCCGTCCGCCGCCTGCGCGGCCGCTCGTCCGGCGACGGCCGCGCGGCCAAACGCCCGGACCTGCTCCCCGTCCGCCCGTCCTGACCGGCTACCCTCCTTGCTCGCCATGGATTTCGATGCCTTCGAACGTGCGAACTGGGAGGGGCGGGCCGAGGCGTACGAGCGCGGCTTCGCCCGCCTGACCGCCCACACCGTCGAACCGCTGCTCAACAGCGCGGGCGTGGGACCCCGGACCCGGCTTTTGGACATCGGGTGCGGCCCGGGGCCGGTCACGGCCGCCGCCCTGGCGCTGGGCGCCCAGGTGACCGCGGTCGACGCCGACCTGGACATGGTCGAGCTCGTCGCCCGCAGGCACCCGCACGCCCAGGTGCGGGTCGCCGCCCTCCCCGAGCTCCCGTTCCCCGACGAGGCGTTCGACGCGGTGATCGGCAACTTCGTCGTCAACCACACCGGCGACCCGGCCGCGGCGGCCGCCGAGCTGTACCGCGTCCTGCGTCCGGGCGGGACGATCGCGCTCACCTGCTGGGACTACCCCGCGCACAAGGCGAGCGGAGTCTTCGGCGAGGCGCTGCGCGCGGCGGGCGTCACCCCGCCCGCCGACGTCCCGGCCGAGATCCCCTTCAGCGCCCACGCCGGGCGCCGAGCGTTCGGCCGCCTCCTGGCCGACGCCGGCTTCGAGGGCGCCGCGGCCGACTCGCTGGCCTGGGCGCACCGGGTCGACCCCGACGTGTGGTGGGAGGACGTCCTCGCCGGCACGGCGATGACCGGCGCGTCGATCTCCCGCCAGGACCCCGGCGTCCAGGCCGAGATCAAGGCCGAGTACGACCGGCTGGTGGCCGGGTACGCCGACGGCGCCGAGGTCGCGCTGCCCGCCCGCGCCCTCCTGGCCCACGCCACCCGCTGACGTTCACCCGCTGACGTTCACCCGCGCGCGGGATGCCCGCCGCCGACGTGCGGCGGCAGATAGCAGATGCTCACCCGCTCGCGCTGCTCGGCGCAGGCCCGGCACTCGAACGTGCGATGCCCGCGATGCCACCCCAGGGCGGGCGGGCAGTCGCACGGCGACCAGCCCACCAGCACGCGCCCGGCGCCCAGCTCGTGACCGTACGGGCACAGGAACGGGACGTGACGCGCGATCGTCCCCGCCTCCATGCCGCCGGGACCGGTCACAACCACAGGTGGCGCAGCCGCCAGCCGGACGGGTCCTCGGCGATCTCCGCGATCCCGTGCCGGTCCCCGTCGACGGCGATGCCGACCCGGTAGAGCCGGACCTCGCCGGGAACCTGCCAGACCTCGCGCACCGACCGGACGTGGAGCGTCCTGCCCCGCCAGGTCAGCACCTTCGGTGCTCCGGACTGACTGTGACCCGTCACCGCGACCGGTTCGTTGTAAAGCTGCACCCCGCAACCCTAGTCGAACATATGATCGAACCCCAACCCCGCCCCCCCACATCGCTGGTCGCGCCTTGTGGCGTCCGCGACATGGAGCTGCTGGAAGAAACGGACGCGGTCAGATGCCGGGGGTTTTGAGGGTGGTGTCTCCTTTTCGGGCTGCCGCGGGGTGGCCGTGCCAGGGGTGGTCCAAGTGTTCTGTCACGTGCACCACTCGCCTCGTGTGGCCGTCGAAATCAACAGACGTCAGCGTGTTTTCGGGTGTGGGCGGATCGTGTCCGGCCCTGCCGCGGGCCTATACCTTGCCAGAGGACACGGGGAGTGTTGGAGATCATCCTGGGCGGGGTTGTGCGGACGCACAAGGGCGGCCGCGGTTCCGGGGGCCGTACGGGCGTGTCCGGGGGGTTCGGCGCGTGGCACCATTGGGCGATGTTCCAGTTCGCGCAGCGCATGCTCGCGCGGTTGCCCGAGCTGTCGCGGGTCGCGGTCGACCGGTGCGCCGCGGAGGTGCCGTTCTACCGCGCGCTGCCGCGTGAACGGCTCGACGGCGAGGTGAGCGGGGCGTTCACCGCCTCGATCCGGCTGATGGCGATCACGCTCCGGGAGGACCGCGCGCCCAACGCCGCCGAGGTCACCGAGATCATCGACTGGTCGGCGCGGCGCGCCGCCGACGGCCTGCCGCTGGACGCGGCGCTCTCTGCCTACCTCGCCGGGTCGGCGGCCTGCTGGGAGGTCCTCGCCGCCGACGCCGACCCCGCCGAGCTGCGGTGTTACGGGACGCACGCCCTGCGCTACCTGGCCGCCGTCCTGCCCGCCGTGGCGCTGGCGCACCTGCACGAGCAGCAGCAGATCGAGGGGCAGCGCCGCGACATGCGGCACAACCTGGTCTCCGCCCTCCTGGCGGGACGGCCCGCCGCCGAGCCGGCCAAGCAGTCCGGCGTGACGCTGGCGCCCGCGTACCACGTCCTGCTGCTCACCCTGGAGCCCGGCCCGTCCGGCCCGCGCGAGACCATCCGCCGCGTCCAGGCCGCCCTCGACGCGCACCGGCAGACCGACGTCCTGGCCGCGCTCACGGTGGACGGCGGGATCATCCTGCTGCCGGCCGAGCCGGGTCCGGACGACCTGTTCGATCTGGTGGCCGGCGTCGCCGACGCCACCGCGCGGCCCGTCACCGCCGCCGTCGCGACCGCGTCCGAGCACGCGGCCGTGCCCGCGGCTCTCGACGAGGCCAGGCAGGTCGCCGACCTCGTCGGCCGCCTGGACCGGCCGCCGGGCCTCTACCGCCTCGACGACGTGCTGCTCGAATACCAGCTGGCCCGGCCGGGACGGGCGCTGAGCGGTCTCGCGGGCAAGCTCGGCCCGCTGGACGCCCGCCCCGACCTGCTGGACACCGTCCACGCGTTCGTCCGGCACGGCCACAACCGCAGCCGCGCCTCCGCCGAGCTGCGCATCCACCGCAACACCCTCGACTACCGGCTCGCCCGGATCGCCAAGCTGACCGGCCTCGACCTCACCCGGCCCGAAGGGCTCCGCCTGCTGGACGCCGCCGTGACCGCCCGCGCCCTCACCTGAGCCCGCCGGCCGCGTTCACCCTCGGCGCGCCGACCGGCCGTCCTTGCCAGGCCGGTGACCGGTAATTACGATCAGCGCGTGTCGATTACTACGTTCACGTAGTAGAGGAGGCGCGCGGATGGGCGACCTGTCGGGCCTGCAGAACCCGAAGTTCGCGCGCGCGTACGAGCGGGCGAGCGCGGCGGCCGAGGCGCGCGGCACGGGGCGGTACCGTGACCGGCTGCTGGCCGGGCTCCGCGGCCGGGTCATCGAGATCGGCGCGGGGAACGGGCTGAACTTCCCCCGGTTCCCGGCGCACGTCACCGAGGTCGTCGGCGTGGAACCGGAGGACCGGCTCCGCCGCCTCGCCGAACGGGCGGCGGCGAAGGCCGCGGTGCCCGTCCGGGTCGTCGCGGCCGATGCCGACGACCTGCCGTTCGAAGCGGGGGAGTTCGACGCCGCCGTGGTCTCCCTGGTGCTCTGCTCGATGCCGGACCCCGTGGTGACGCTCGGCGAGCTGCGGCGCGTCCTCAAGCCCGGCGGGGAGGTGCGCTTCTTCGAGCACGTGCGGTCGCGCAGCCGCCCGGCCGGGCTCGTCCAGGACCTGATCACGCCGCTGTGGTCGCGGATCGCCGGCGGATGCCGGCCCAACCGCGACACCGCCGCGTCACTCGAACGGGCCGGGCTGATCATCGAGGAGATCGACCGGTTCTCCTACCGGCCGGCCCGGAGCATGCCTTCACAGCCGCACATTCTCGGACGAGCCCGGTCTCCGCGCTGACGCCTCGCTATCGTCGGACGGGTGAACGCGGGGATGTCTCTGGGGAGCCTCGAGGCCCGGATCATGGGCCTGCTCTGGGCCGCGGGCGGGCCGCGCACGGTTCGGGAGACGCACGCCGAGCTGAACGTCGACCGCGACCCGCCGCTGGCGTACACCACGGTGCTCACCGTGATGAGCCGGCTGGCGGAGAAGGGCGCCCTCGTCCGGGCGGAGCAGGCGAAACGCGGGCGAGGGCACCTCTACGAGCCGGCCGCCGCCGACGAGGCCGCGCTGGCCGTCCACTGCGTCCTGCGCGCGTACGGGCACGCCGCGGTCGGCCACTTCGTCGCCCAGGCGAAGTCCGACCCCGCCCTCCACGAACGGCTCCGGGCCCTCCTCGACGAGAACGGCTGACCCCGCACGTTCGGGCGTCGGGACGGTCAGTGCTTGGCGGCCTTCCAGTAGCCGCAGAACATGACGTCGTCCTTGGGCACGCCGGAGGTGACCCAGTGGCGGCGCAGCCCGGTGGGCAGGGCCGACTCGCCGACGACCCAGCCGTAGAAGCGCCCGTCGGGGCGCGGGAGCCCGGTCGCCGTTCGCAGCGCCAGCGCGCCGGGCGCGTCGCCGTCGCGGACCAGCCACTCGACCGTGACGCCCTCCGGCGCGGTGAGCTCCTGGCGGTCGGCCTCGTCCGGCACCTCGACGAGGGCGTGACCGCGCGCGTCCTCCGGCAGGGAACGCAGGATCCCCGCGACCGCGGGCAGGCCGCTCTCGTCGGTGACCAGCCGGAACTCGCGGATCGAGGAGTCGGGGTTGAACCCGATGCCCTCGTCCAGGAGCGCGACCGGGTCGCCGGGCGAGCAGGCCTGCGCCCACGTGGCCGCTGGCCCGGCGCTCCCGTCCTCGGGCGAGCCGTGCAGGACGAAGTCGACGTCCAGCTCCCGCTCCGCGGGCCGCAGCGCGCGGACGGAGTAGTTGCGGAGCACCGGCCGCTCGGTCTTGGCGACCGTGAGGAACTTCAGGTACGACATCGTGGTGAGCCTGGCCGGCACGCGGCTCAGCGAGTCGTCGCCGCCGACCGGCAGGAACAGCCGGAACCACTGGTCGAAGCCCATCGGGGTGAAGCGCCCCAGGTCCTCGCCGCCGAGGGTGACGCGCGCGAAGTGCGGCGAGATCCGTTCGCTCCGGACGACCCGGAGGGTGACGAGCTCGGCGCCGGCCGGCTTGACCGCGGTCTTCGACATGTTCTGGCGCGCCATGAGATTCCTCTCGAACGGGAGCGCCAGCCTAGCGAACTTAGGTATGCCTTGCCTAACTTCTAGGATCGCTCACTTCAGCACGTACGGGCGCAGGCCGACGCGCAGCCGTTCGGGGTCGGGCTCCTGCGCGATGATGCCGCCGGAGTCGGCCTTGTAGCGCGCCGGGCACGACGCGGCGCCAGGCATGTCGAACGAGCCGACCGGACGGGCGGTCTTCGCCTGGTACACGCGGACGGCGTACGAGGTCTTCAGCAGCGTCACCTTCACGGCCCCGGCCCCGAGGTCGGACGTGTCGCTCAGCGAATAGGTGAGGCTGGAGGGGAGATGGGAGTACAGGCATTGCCGTTCGTTCGTCCCGTACGCCGTGTTCTGGTACACGCAGGCGACCAGCTGCGCCTTGGGCGGCGCGTCGTCGGCCCCCGGACGCCACGCTCGGGGGAGTTCCACCCGCTGAACGGCGGAATCGGCCGGCACCACGTCCACCGGGTGCGGCCCCTGCCCCTCGTAGGGCGCCGAGGTCTCCTCGTACAGCGTGCCCGCCCGCGCCGTCCCGTTCCGCTGGGCCGGGCAGAACCCGGACTTGGGCTCGGGCAGGTCCGGCGGGTCGTCGAGCATGGCCGCCAGCTGGACACCTCCCAGAATGGCGGCCACGCCGATCCCCAATCCGACAAAGGACCACCGGTCAGACCTGCGCATGCCCGCCATTGTCGGTGTGGCGGGCGGCCGCCCGCCACACCGGGCTCACCGCGAGCTCACTCGCCGGGGTCGCGGCGGGAGGCGGAGCGCCGGAGGATCAGGCCGGCCACCAGCAGCGCGACGGCGCCGAGGGTGAGCGTGGTGACCGCGGCGCCCGTGGACGGCAGGCCGTTCCCGTCGGCCGTCGTCGAGCTCGGCCCGGACCCCGCGCCGCCGCCGCCCGGCGTGCCGCCACCGTTGTCACTACCGCCGCCGCCGCCATCGCCGCCGCCATCGCCATCGCCGCCGTCGGTCGGGCTGGGCGTGGGCGTGGGCGTGTCGGTCGGGCTCGGGGGCGGGCTGGGGGTGTCGTCCTCGACGACGGTCTCCACGCACGAGCTGTCGTCCGCGTGGTTGGTCTCCTCGCTGGTCGTCGTCTCGGAGGCGCAGTTCCTGAGGACGGTCCCGTCCGCGACGTCGTCGTGGACGTGCACGGTGATGCTCAGCCGCCTGATGTCGCGGGGCCGCATCGTGCCGAGGTCGCACACCACCTCGGTCCCGTTGTCGGTGCACTCGTCGGGCAGCTGGACGATGTCCACGTTCGGGTTGTCGGGGTCCCGGATGACGACGTTCTCGGCGATGTCCCCGCCGGTGTCGGTGACGATGATCGTGTAGGTGATGGTGCCGTCCGGGTTCACCGTCGCCGGGCCCAGCTTCAGGACCGTGACGTTGGTGTCGGCGCCGTCGGGGCCGGGCTCGACGTCGGTGGTCGCGCACGACTCGTTGTTGCCGGTGTTGTTCTCCCGGCTGCCGGTGTAGACGGTCGCGCAGTTGATGATGTCGCCCGTCACGCCCTCGTTGGCCCGGACCACGATCGTGAGGGTCACGCTGTCGCCCGGCCCCAGCGTGCCGAGCGGGCACGTGATCGTCAGGCCACTGGCGGGGCACTCGTCGGGCAGCGAGACGATCGTGTCCAGGTTCCCGTTGGTCGGGTCCTCCACGGTGACGTCCACCGCGTCGGACGGTCCGTCGTTGGTGACCACGACCGTGTAGGTGATCGTTCCGTTCGGCCCGACCGCGGCCGGGGCCGACTTCTCGATGCGCACGTCGGTCAGCGTCCGCGTCTGGCTGATCAGCTGGGTGGACGCGTCGGCCACCCCGGGTGTCGTGGAGGACGCCGTCACGCGGTTGGTGACGTTGGTGCCGTCGGACACGTCCGGGTTCACCGTGACCGGGATCTCGTAGGTCAGCGTCTCGCCCGGGCCCAGCGCCGTCCCGGTCCCGCCGCAGGTCACGACCTGCCCGCTCGCCGAACACCCGGCGGGCAGCGCGCCCGCCGTGACGTTGGGGTCCAGGGTGTCGGTCACGGTGACGTCCTCGGCGGCCTCGTCCCCGCCGTTGGTCACCGTCACCGTGTACACCGACTCCGCACCGATGATCATCGGGTCGGGCGACACCGACTTGCTCACCTGCAACTGCGCCGCCCGTGCCGCGACCCTGCGTCCCGTCCGCGCCTTGGCCGCACCCTCCGCTTCAGCCGACGTCGAGCGCGAAGGCGAAGGTGACGATGAACGCGAAGGCGAAGGTGACGATGAAGGCGAAGGTGACGACGAAGATGAACGCGAGGGTGAGGCTGAGGGTGAACGCGAGGGCCGGGCCGCCCGCGTGGGCGTCGCCGAGACCGGCGGCGTCGCCGTCGCCGAGACCGATGGCGCTGCCGTCGCTGACGGAGGTGGCGCCGCCGCAGACCTGGCGGAGACGGCCGGTGCCGCGGTGGACTCCGCCGGCACGGAGCGCGCCCCCTCGTCGTCGGTGGCGGTGAACGTCCAGCCCGTCCCCGCGATCACGACCGCCGCCGCGGCGGCCAGCGCTCCCGCCGTTGTGTGCACCCTGCCCATCGACCCGCCCCCGAACGCATGACACCCTTTCGGCCGTCATGCTGGTGGCGGGCGTGGAGGCGTGCCGCGACGAACACGCCCCTCAGGCGATCCCGGGGCGACCTATTTACACTGCGGGTACCCGGGCATGAGGAGAGCGGCGAACGGCACGGCGCCGACCGCGACGTCCCCTGCGGAACGGGGGTCAGCTTCCGTGACTGGCCTGGTCGTCCAGGTCGAAGTGGACCGGGATGCGGTCGACCGCGATGGAGACCGCTTCGGCGGGGGTGGTGACGCGGGACAGGACCGAGCCGCCCCACCATTCCTTGACGGTGTAGTCGCCGCCGCCGCGGGGCGACTCCAGCGAGACGAAGCTCGGAGTGGAGAACGGCAGGTTCGGGTCGGCGGCGAACCCCAGCGACCAGTGGCTGGCGTACGGGTAGAGCCTGCGCAGCCGCGGCTCGGCGTAGGCGGCCTCGATGAGCGCCTGGTACTCGGGCCAGCGGGTGTCGCGGGCGTCCTTCAGCATCCACCGCCACTCCGCGGCGATGACGTCGGCGGGGTCGTCGTCGGGCACCTCGTCCCGCCCGGTCAGGATCTCGAACGGGACGGCCCGTTCGATCTCGCCGAGGCCGCTTCCCTCGGCCCAGCCGTGGATCACCGCGGGTATCTCGCACAGGTCGTCGGTGCGCCCCTGGACCAGCGGCCCGTTGTTCGCCGAGCCCCAGACCGACCATCGGCGCTCGTGCCGCCAGGCGGTGACGATCAGGGGTTCGCGGTGCGGCGCCGTGCTGGGCGCGGTGGCGTGCCGCAGCGGATCGGAGGGCGTCGCGATCAGGCCGAGGTCCAGCCCCTGGTCGGCCGCCGCGGCCTGGAGCGCGGCGGCGAGGCTGCCCAGGGCGACCACGTCCGGGTAAAGGACCGCGGGGTCCGGTTCTTGCCTCATGCGGCTCCGATCAGTGGTTGCGGGGGGACACCAGGCCGGATTCGTACGCGAGGACGACGAGCTGCGCGCGGTCGCGGGCCTGGAGCTTGGCCATCGCCCGGTTGATGTGGGTCTTCGCGGTCACCGGGCTGATCACCATGCGCTCGGCGATCTGGTCGTTGGACAGGCCCTGCGCGGCCAGGACGACGGCCTCGCGTTCGCGGTTGGTCAGCTCCTTCAGCTCGGTGCCGGCCCCCGTGTAGACCGGTTGCGCGACGTACCGGCTGATCAGCATCCGGGTGATCGACGGCGCCAGCAGCGCGTCGCCGCGCGCGGCGACCCGCACGGAGTGGAGCAGGTCGTCCGGCTCGATGTCCTTGACCAGGAATCCGGCGGCGCCGGCGCGCAGCGCGTTGAAGACGTACTCGTCGAAGCCGTAGTTGGTCAGGATGACGACGTGCACCCCTGCCAGCGCCGGGTCCGCGGCGACGCGCCGGGTCGTCTCGATCCCGTCCATGACCGGCATCTGGATGTCGACGAGCGCGATGTCGGGCAGGTGCTCGCGGATGAGCGCCAGGCCCTCCTGGCCGTCGCCGGCCTCCGCCACCACCTCGATGTCGTCCTCGGCGTCGAGCAGCGCCCGGAAGCCGCCCCGCAGCAGCGGCTGGTCGTCGCACAGCAGGACCCGGATCACGACGGCCCGCCCACGGGGAACTCGGCCTCGACGCGGAAGCCGCCCTCGCTGCGCGGTTCGGCGCGCAGCCGGCCGCCGAGCGCGGTGACCCGCTCGCGCATGCCGAGCAGCCCGATCCCCGGCACCGGCGCGGTGCCCGGCGTGGCCTTGCCGTCGTCGTCGACCCGTACCGCCAGGGTGTCAGGGCGGTAGTCGATCCGGATCGTCGCCGTCGCGGCGGCGGCGTGGCGGGCGGTGTTGGTCAGCGACTCCTGAACGACCCGGTACGCGGTCTGGTCGACCGCCGTCGGCAGGGCGTGCCGGTGCCCCTCGATCGTCAGCGTCGTCTTCAGGCCGATCCCGCGGACACGTTCGACGAGGTCCTGAACGTGGTCGAGCCCGTACGACGGCGTGCGGGCGTCGTCGCGCAGCGTCTCCAGGGTCGACCGCAGCTCCCGGGTCGCCTCACGCCCGGCCTCCTGGATCGCCAGCAGGGCCTCGGGCACCTCTTCGCCGCGCTTGCGGGCCAGGTGGACGGCGACCCCCGCCTGCACCTTGATGATCGAGATCTGGTGGGTGAGCGAATCGTGCAGTTCGCGAGCGATGTGCAGGCGCTCCTCGATCGCGCGCAGCCGGGCGGTCTCCTCGCGCGTACGCTCGGCCTCGTCCGCCCGCCGCTCGGCCTGCCGCAGCGCCTCGCCCGCCGCACCGGCGGCGATCAGCCAGGCCAGCTCGAGGGCGCCGCGGGCCTGCGCGAACGCGTCGCTCGCGGACCCGTCCGCCGGGGAGATCATGGCCGCGACCGGGAGGGCGGCCAGCAGGGCCACGCTCGCCACCACCGTGACGAGGCGATGCCCGGCGCGCACGGCGGCGTACACCGCGAACAGGTACGCCACGGCCGGGACGCCGAACCCGATCGCCTGGTAACCCAGCGCGCACATGCCGGTGACGGCCAGCACGGGCACCGGCGCCCGGTGCGCCGCGACCAGCGCCAGGCCGCTCGTCAGCATGAGCGCGTAGCCGAGAACGTCCAGGTCGGACGGCGTGGGGTGGTCGCCCGACAGCGCGGTGACCACCAGCATCGCGGCCACGCAGACCGCGATCACCCACCCGCTGATCCTGGCGCGTACGCCGGACAGCCCAGTGCTCATAGGCGCACCGTAGCGGGATCTGGTCTCGTGCGACTCCTGCTCGCGAACGAGCGTTCTTCTACCGCGCGCGCAGTAGATCCGCCGCGTGTGCGGCTTTCGACGCATGGTCCGGGCACGCCCCCGGGCGAGCCGGACGGAATCGCCCCCGGCCGGACGGATGCACTTGGCTCACGAGAGTGCCGGGAAGACGACTGAAGAGATTCGGCCCGCGACTCCAGGGGTCACCTGGAGTCAGGCGAACCGCTCCTCGACGTGACGCACGCCGTCGTGCTCCACAACCCGCCGAGGGAGTTCCGCGAGGACCCCGGTGACCCGGTCGTGGGCACGGTCGTGGGCACGGGCGCCGCCGCCGCGCGCCGACATCGCGGGCGCGCTGGACCTCTCCTGTAGCCCTGCCCGCCCCGGGCCGGCAGGGCTACAGGGAGGCGTCGCCGCCGGGCGTTCAGCAGGCCGGCGCGATCGGGTCGTCCGAGCCGGTGTAGGTGTAGGCGTCGGAGATGTAGTGGCCGGAGCCGATGCGGTTCCAGACGTCGGTGGTGCCGTAGGTGCCGGTCACCGACTGCCCGCGCACGGAGCACTCGATGATCACGTTGGCGCGGTTGGCGGCCAGCCCCTTGATGGCCGCGGACGTGCTCGCCGCCGCCCGCACGTTCAGCGTCCCGCCGCCGGTGCCGACGACGCCCTTGGCGCCCGTCCCGGTCCACAGGTAGGTGACGTTCACCCACGCGTTGTTCGTCAGCTTGAGCCCGTCCCAGAACGTGCCGTCCGCCAGGTCGATGCCCGCCGGGTTGGCGACGGTGCGGCCGAACTCGTCCTTCCCGCCGTTGTAACCGTCCTGGTAGGCGGCCTGCGCCTCCGGCTTGCCCCGGGGCAGGTCGGTCCACATCTGCCGGGCCGCGTTCCAGTAGTCGTCGCGGGTGTTCCACGGGCCGACGTCCCAGACCGGCGCGTACTCGCACAGGCTGCCGTCGGTCTTGCACACGCGCACCGAGTACGTCCCGGTGTTGATGGGAGACAGGCCCCGCCGCGACGGCAGCGCCACGAAATGATCCCGGTCGGTGATGACGTGCCCGTTGGCGGTCGTCCCGCCGACCAGCCCCTCACGCGTGGCGTACACCCGGTACGTCAGCGGCGCCGCGGCGATCCTGGACGAGGGCCCGCCGACCCGGTCGGCGGTGAGCCGCACCGACCGGACGCTCGGCGCCGCCTTCCCGGTGAGCGTGATCCGCGCCTGCACGCGGGTGACGGCCTGCGGCAGCACCGACCCGGCGGGCAGCCACTCGCTCCAGGCCGTACCGCCCAGATGGCCGCGGACCTCGACGGCGACGCCGCCGGTCCGCCCGGCGACCTCGGCGCGCACACGGTTGACGGGTTCGGAGAAGTCCTTGGGAGCGGCCACCAGCTGGCCGGAGGCCTCCGCCCCCTCCAGCGAGGCGGGCCCGGCCTGCGCGGAGCGCAGCCGGAGCGCGGTGCCGTCGTTGACGACATTGACGTCGTCGGCGTCGACGCTGAGATCGACGGTCCAGCCGGTGTCGGCGGCGGTGGTGTCCGCGTGGGCGGAGGATGCCGCGAACGCGGCGAGTGCGGTGGCGGTGGCGGGAACGGCAAGCAGCCGTCCGACGGTACGCGTACGGATCAGCGGGAGCATGGGAGGAGCGTGATCCCGACGCCCCACCCGTGCAACTGGAAGATTCCACGAAGACCCTCGTCACTTTTCGCCCACAACCGAACCGCCGCCAGATCCGGCCGCCCGCAAGCCGACTACGGACGCGACCCTTCGCAGGTTCGCGATCGCCGCGGCGGCCGCGCGGCGACGGCGTGAGCTGCTGCGACCGCGCTGGGAGCCGAGAGGGCCGACGTTCTGGGGCGGTCGCGGACCTACGGAGGTGACGGCAGGGGACAGGGTTCGGGAAGGGCGGCACGGTGGACGGCGAGACTCCTCGATCAGACGGGCGGGACGAGGCCCGGTCATTCCGCGGCGGGGGACTGCGGGATGGATCGGCGCGGATACTCGGTTCAATCACCGATTGAATCAATGATTGAAACGTCTCTAGAATGCCGCGCATGAGGACACGGCAGAGCCCCCTGAACGATCGTGTCGCAGTGCTGACCGGTGCGGCCGGAGGCATCGGTGCGGAGACCGCGCTCCGCCTCGTGGACAAGGGCGTCCGGGTGGCGCTCCTGGACCGTGACGCCGACCGCCTGCGCCCCCTTGCGGCGAAGCTCGGCGAACGCGCGGCGGCGTTCCCGGTGGACGTCACCGACGCGGACGCCTTGGAGCGGGTCACCAACGACGTCGCCGAACGTTTCGGCCGGATCGACATCGTCATCGCGAACGCGGGCATCAGCGGCCCGCTGGCCACCGTGGCCGCGATCAAACCGGCCGACTTCGAGCAGGTGGTCGCGGTCAACCTGCTCGGCGTCTGGCACACCGTCCGGGCCACCCTGCCGCACGTCACCGCACGCCGCGGCTACGTCATGCTGACCTCGTCCATCGCGGCGGCCCTTCCGTGTCCCACCGTCGCTGCGTACGCCGCCAGCAAGGCCGGAGTGGAGGCGTTCGGACGCGCGTTGCGGATCGAACTGGCCCACACCGGCACCGCCGTAGGCATCGCCTACTTCGGAGCGGTCGACACCGGCCTGGTCCGGGGTTTGATGACCCGTCCATCTCTGGCCGACGGCCTCCAGAAGATGCCCAAGGTGATCGGCGCACCGATCTCGGTCTCCCGCGCCGGGGCCGCGATGGTGAACGGAGTGGAACGGCGGTCGAGGTCCGTCTACGCCCCCTGGTGGGTGCCCGGCCTGCTGGCCGTGCGCTCGCAGTTCGCCGCCGCGGACCCGTTCGCGAGCCGCTTCCCTCCACTCGCCCGCCTGATCGAAGACGTCGACCACGCCTGACCCGACCTCGAGAGCGGACAACGCCGACCGGCTCGACACAGATCCGCGCGCCGACCCCATGTTCGGCTCACCGTGCGCCAAGTTCAGCGGGCCGTCTCGTCGGAGAGAAGCCGCTCAGCCGGACCGCGACGACGACGGGCAGGGCATTGCTCTGTCCATCCGCTCAGGGTGGTGCCGCCACACGGTGGACGGGGTGAGGCGCTCGTTTCGCGGCTTGCGCGTCAGTCGCGCTCGTGAGGGTGGGGCGCGCGGACGGGCTCAGCCATGCAGCGTGGGCCGGTAGATGAGCTCCTGGGTGTGGCCGTCGAGCGTCCGGTGTTCGATCAGTTCGAGATCGAAGTCGGCCGCGCCTTTGAAGATCGGCTCCGCGCCGGTCCGGCCGGTGAGGACAGGGAAGATCGTCACCTGGACGCGGTCGACCAGGCCGGCGGCCATCAGGGCCCGGTTCAGCGACAGGCTGCCGTGCGAGCGCAACGGCACCGGCGACTCCTGCTTGAGCCGGGCGACGATGTCGACCGGGTCACCGCTCGCGACGGTCGCGTCCGGCCAGTCGAGCGGGCCTTGCAGCGTGGTCGACACCACCGTTGCCGGCAGGTTCCTCATCCGGGTGACCCAGGGATCGCGAACCTCGGACTCCTCGGTGCTGGAGGCCAGCATCTGCGCGAACGCCCGGTACGTGTTGGCCCCGTAGACCATCCGCTGCTCCTCGCCGTACAGGGCGAAGCGGCGATCGAGCAGCTCGGGGCCTTGCTTGCCCCAGTAGCCGCCCCAGTCGCCGGGGCTGTTGTAGGAGCCGTAGCCGTCGAGGCTGGAGAAGATGTCGAACGTGTAGGTAGCGGTCATGGTGCTCTCCTAGAAAGTTGTTGGTCTGGCGTCCGGATGCAGGTTGGGAAGCCGCGGCGTTGGTCGTCGTTCGGTTCGGGCGGACCATCGCGCGGTCGGCTCGAATGCGCACCGCCGACGCTCTCGGCTGCCGGGCGGTAGTGACCCGCGCTGATCCCGCGACCTCGGCAAAGGTATTCGCGCAGGATGGAGCAGGTCACGGGACCGGCCGGGTAGGGCGGTGGTTCGGCGTCGGTTGGGCTTGTCGCGACTGCGACTGCGACTGCGACTGCGAGTGGACGTTGGGTGGGCTGTTGCGGCTGGGAAAGTTCGTTCGGTGTTGTTGGTCGGAGGGGTGATCGCTTTGTCGGAGGTGGCGAGGGCGTCGGGGGTGCGGGCGAGGCGTGGGGAGCAGGTCCGCGTGGGCGGTGTGGCCGTCGGGCGTCAAGACCTGGGTGTTGGTGCGGCGAGCTCGGCCAGGTGGTGCAGCGAGTTGATGAGGTGCTCGGGGCCGAACGGCGGGAACTGGAGGTACTCCCGGATGGACTGCGGCACCGCCGACCAGTCGTAGGTGAGCGTGACCTCGGACTTGGACGGACCGAGCGGCGTCAGGTCGTACCGCCAGATCCAGCCGCCGAACTCCAGCCGACCGTCGGGCTCCTCCGTCCCCGTCAGCCAGCCGATGGCGTGCGGCGGAGCGAACACCTGGACCTTGTTGGCCACCTTGTAGTCACCGGCCGGATGGTCGGGATGATGCATGTCCATCCGGAAGATCTGCCCCGCCCTGGTCAGCGGCGCGCGGTCCGCGGCTTCCTGAACCCAGCCGGTGCCGTCGATCGCGGAGTGGGCCGTCGGGTCCGCCAGCACCGCGAACACTCGCGCGGCGGGCAGGGCGAAGGTCAGGGTGGCGCTCACGTTCTCCTGGTCCACGGTCTGCACGGTCTTGGTCGCGTTCAAGGTGAGCTCCCTGGAGAGGTCAGGCGGGCAGAGGATCAGGCGGGCAGAGGTTCAGGCGGAGAGCCTGCGGGCGATGGTCGGGATCACGATCGCGGCGGCGACCAGGTGCGTCAGCATCAGCAGCGTCTTCGTGGGCGCGGAGGCGTCCGCCAGCAGGTCCGGTACCAGCGACGCCGCGGTGAGCACGACCGTGGTACGGACGAACGCCGTGCGCGGACGGCGGACGGTGCGGGCCAGGATCAGGGCGAGTGCCAGACCCACCAGGGAGAAGATGGCGGTCAACACGGCGAACCCGGACGGCGGGATCGGCTTGCCGCCGACAAGGAGGCTGATCCCGGCGAAGTCACCCGCCGTGGCGGTGGCAGCGGTCGCCGCGGAGGCGACGGCCACAGCGACCAGGCCGCCGGCGATCAGCGGCTTCGCGGGAGCGGGAGCGGTGGTGACGGAGGTTGTTGCGGCGACGGACATCGTGGGCCTCCAGTGAGCGGAGACCGGCCCGTTGCCGGCCTCTCACCTTGGCTACGAACCGGCGCGGCGCCACTCGACACCGGCCGCGAAAAATTCTGAAGACTTGCACACGCCCGACCGCCTTGAAGCGATCACTGACGCCACGAGCTCTGCTGAACGAGTCTGACCTGCGCGTTCACGCCGGGTCGCGCCGCCACGCGTGTTAACGCCGGGTCGGCCTGCCTCGCGCGTTCGCTGGAGGCCGGGCTGCCACGCGCGTTGATTTCAGCACGCGCAGCTCCGCGCGGGATTGCACCCGATGCGACTCACCAGGTGTCTCCGGGAGCCAGGCCCGAAGCCGTCGGCCCACCACGGTCCACGGCGTTGTCGACTGAGCACTGTCTCCTCGTGCACGTACGCGGAAACCAGGTTTTCGGCATGCCCAACTACATAGGCGAGGTCGATGGGAGTGGTGAGTGGGGGAGACGGCCTGCTTCCCGCACACATACGGGAAGCAGGCTGGGGTGGTTTGGCCTGGGCGGGGCTGACTGCCGGGTGGGGGGCTTCTTTGGGACGTGGGGGTCGGAGCTGGGGGTGTCCCTCGATGCGTTCGAAGGGGGGTGGGTTAACGGAGTTCGCGTTTGAGGATCTTGCCGGTGGCGGTCATGGGGAGGGCTTCGCGGAACTCGATGAGGCGGGGGTACTTGTAGGCGGCGAAGGTGTCCTTGCCCCAGGCGAGCAGGTCGTCTTCGGTGAGCGTGGCGTCGGGGGTGCGGATGACGTAGGCCTTGACCTCTTCGCCGTGCGAGTCGTGGGGGACGCCGACGACGGCGGCCAGGGAGATCTGGGGGTGGGTCATGAGGGTGTCCTCGATCTCGCGCGGGTAGACGTTGAAGCCTCCCCGGATGATGAGGTCCTTGGCGCGGTCGACGATGAAGTAGTCGCCGTCGCCGTCGCGGGTCGCCAGGTCTCCGGTGCGGAGCCAGCCGTCGCGGACGGCCTCGGCGGTGGCCTCGGGGCGTTTGTAGTAGCCCTTCATGACGTTGTGGCCGCGGATGGCGATCTCGCCGGGGCCTTCGCCGTCGACGGTGTTCCACTTGTCGTCGATGAGCCTCATCTCGACGCCCCAGATCGGCCGGCCGATCGAGCCGGGCTTGCCGGGGCGGCCGGGCTGGTTGAAGCTGGCGACCGGGGCGGTCTCGGAGAGCCCGTAGCCCTCGTGGATCGGGAGGCCGAACGTGGCCTCGAAGTCCTTGAGGAGCTCGACCGGCGCGGCCGAGCCGCCGGCGACCGCCGACCGCAGGGAGCGGGGCACCTCGTCGCCGTCGGCGTGGATCTTGGTCAGCATCGCCCAGTACATCGTCGGGACGCCGGCGAACATCGTGACGTTCTCGCGGCGCATGAGCTCGAGCGCGGGGGCGGGCTCGAAGCGCGGCAGGAGGACGAGGGTCGCCCTGCGGCGGAAGCCCGCGTTGAGCATCGTGGTCTGCCCGAAGGAGTGGAAGAGCGGCAGCGTGACCAGATAGACGTCCTGCTCCGCGCGCGGGAACATCTCGTCGGAGACCATGGCGTTGAGCAGCATGTTCTGGTGGGTCAGCTCCGCGCCCTTGGGGCGGCCGGTCGTTCCGCTGGTGTAGAGGATGACGGCGGTGTCGTCGCCCGAGGTGCCGACGGTCGAGAACTCCGGGGACATGCCCTCCAGCGCCGCCCACAGGGTCTCGCCGTACTCCGACTCCATCGCCCGCGGTGTCGCGGGGAGCACGATGAAGTGCTCGGTGGAGGCCTCGTCGAAGCCCGCCCTGCCCCGCTCGCCCAGCGGCAGCTGGGGGGTGCCCTCGAAGCAGAACAGCGCCTTGGCGTCGCTGTCGTCGAGGTGGTAGGTGATCTCGCCGGCCTGGAAGAGGACGTTGAGCGGCACGACCGTCGCGCCGGCCTTGAGGATGCCGTAGTAGACGAACGGGAAGTAGGGCACGTTGGGGCACGCCAGGGCCACCTTGTCGCCCTTGCCGATGCCGCGCGAGACCAGGAGGTTGGCGATCTGGCAGGCCACCGCGTCGACCGTCGAGTACGGGTAGCGGGTCTCGCCGAGGACGAGCGCCGCCTGGTCGGGTGCTTCGCGGGCGCTGTCCTCCAGCACGGTCGCCAGGTTGAGCATGGGGCCTCCTCGTGAGAATTATTGCCGCGGACAATGCTAGGGAAAGCCTCATCCCCGAAGGCCTGTCCTTTTGGCCACATCATCAGTTCTTCCGGTGGCCATAATTGCGGCGCCCGAGCCAGAAGAGGCGTGCCGGATAGAAGCATGAAAGGTAAAATGCCGCTTTCGTTTAATGTGCGAAGTCCCGTGTCGGTTAGCGGAGATGCGGGGAATGGTCGGACATCGGGGGTGTGGCTTCGGTGTCCGGTCTGACCTGTGCTTTCGCTGGGCTCTGGCTATTCACTCTGATGGTGCGCGATAGGGGCGACATTGGTGTCCACCTTCAGGATCTGGATCGTAAGTGCATATATGATCTTGCCGTCCCGATGTGATGTCCCGATCGAACCCCACCTTCTGCTTTGGGAGATTTCTTGCTCCACATACGCCTGCTCGGACCTGTCGAGATCATTGGTGGGCAGGGCCGGAGCGACAAACTGAGCGCGATCCTGCGCAGGCTGTTCGCCGTGCTGGTGTTGCGGGCGGGTGACGGGGTCAGGACCGAGGAGCTGGTCGAGGAGCTCTGGACGCAGGAGCCGCCGGCCCGGGTCGAGAACGCGCTGCACGCGCACGTGGCCCGGCTGCGCAAGTACCTGGACGCCTGGGAGCCGGAGGGGCCGGGGCGCGACAGGCTCACGGCCACCCCCGGCGGATATGCCCTCGCGGTCGTTCCGGACGAGGTCGACGTCCTGCGGTTCAAGGAGCTGCGCCGGCAGGCGTACGACCCGTCGCGCGATCCGGCGGAGGCGATCGCGCTGCTGGAGCGCGGGCTGCGCCTGTGGCGGGGGCCGGCGTTGCTCGACGCGGCCGAAGGGCCGATCTGCGCAGCCTCGGCCTCGGTGCTGATGGACCTCCGGCTGCTCGCCGTCACCCACCTGTACGAGCTCAGGCTGGGACGCGGCGAGCACGCGACGCTCATCCCGGATCTGCAGGAGCTGGCCACGGCCCATCCGCTGGAGGAGGCGCTCCAGGATCTCCTCATGCTGGCCCTGTACCGCAGCGGCAGGCAGGCCCAGGCGCTGGCGGTCTACGACCGGCTCCGGCACCGGCTGGCCGAACGGCTCGGCATCGTGCCGGGGCCGGGCATCCAGAGCAGGGTTCAGGCGATCCTCGCGCAGTCCACCGAGTTTCACGACCCTGATCAGCGTTTCGTCAGACGATGATCAGACTCATTTCAGCGACCTGATGACAACCTCACTCGTGACTTCCACAAGTGAGGAGTGAGGTTGGGCACGGACGTACTCGCGCGACCACTGGCCGGGACGGCGGTCTGGGTGCCGGACGGCAGGCCTGCGGCGTTCCGCGGGGACCAGATCACCGCGCACGCCGCCCGGATCCGGGAGCCGCTCCACCTGGTGGCCTCGAGCACCGGCCACGGGGTCGGGGTCGGGATCGGCGGGACCGTCACCGGCGGCTCCGCGGACGGCCACCGGCTGCTCGGGCTGCTGCCCGCGCTGTATCCCGAATGGCTGGGCGACCGGTCCTTCAACGAGGCGCACGGTGCCCGGTTCCCCTACGTCGCGGGCGAGATGGCGGGCGGCATCGCCACGACGGCCATGGTCATCGCGATGGCGCGCGCGGACATGCTCGGCTTCTTCGGTGCCGGTGGACTGCCCGTGGAACGGGTGGAGCGGGCCGTCGCCGAGCTGAAGGCGGCCCTGCCCGGCCGGGCCAACTGGGGAGTGAACCTCATCCACTCCCCGTCGGAGCCGGCCACCGAGGACGCCGTCGCCGCGCTCCTGCTGGAGGCAGGGGTGCCCGCCGTGTCCGCCTCGGCGTTCATGGAGCTCACGCCCGCGGTCGTACGGCTGGCCGCGCACGGGCTGACCCGGGACGCCGGCGGCAGGGTGCGGCGCAGGACCCGGATCTTCGCCAAGGTGTCCAGGCCCGAGGTGGCCGAGCAGTTCATGCGGCCCGCTCCGGCGCATCTGGTCCGTGCCCTCGTCGAACGTGGTCACCTCACGCACGCGGAGGCCGAGCTCGCCGCGTCGGTGCCGGTGGCCGAGGACATCACGGTCGAGGCCGACAGCGGCGGGCACACCGACAACCGCGCGCTCACCGTCGTGATGCCGATCATGCTCGCGCTCCGCGCCAGGCTGACCGGGGAGCACCGGTACGACCGGCCGATCCGGATCGGCGCGGCGGGCGGGCTCGGGACGCCGGGGGCGGTCGCCGCCGCCTTCGCGCTGGGCGCCGCGTACGTGGTCACCGGCTCGGTCAACCAGGCGAGCGTCGAGTCCGGCATGTCCGAGGACGGCAAGGCCATGCTGAGCGGTGCGGGCATGGCCGACGTGGTGATGGCCCCGGCGGCCGACATGTTCGAGCTCGGGGTGAAGCTGCAGGTGCTGCGCCGGGGCACCATGTTCGCCTTCAGGGCGGCTCAGCTGCACCAGGTCTACACCGCCCACGGCTCCTGGGACGAGGTGCCCGAACAGACCCGGGCCAAGATCGAACGCACCCAGCTGAAGGCGTCGTACGCCGACGTCTGGGCCGGGACCAGGGCGTTCTGGCTGGAGCGTGACCCCGAGCAGGTCGCCCGGGCCGAACGGGACCCGCGGCACCAGATGGCGCTGGTGTTCCGCTGGTACCTCGGGATGTCCAGCCGCTGGGCGGTGGAGAACGACGGCACCCGCCGCACGGACTACCAGATCTGGTGCGGCCCGGCGATGGGGGCGTTCAACGACTGGGCCGGCGGCAGCTTCCTGGCGGAACCCGCCGGACGGTCGGTCGTGCAGATCGCCCGCAACCTGCTCGAGGGCGCCGCGGTGATCACGCGTGCCCAGCAGCTGCGCAGCCATGGCGTCGAGGTCCCCGACGCCGCGTTCGCGTTCGACCCCCGCCCCCTGGACTGAGGAGACGGCGTCATGAGCACGAAACCCGAACCGCGGCCGGTCGCCGTCGTCAGCC
Source organism: Spirillospora sp. NPDC047279 (assembly GCF_040643285.1). Classification (NCBI taxonomy): domain Bacteria; kingdom Bacillati; phylum Actinomycetota; class Actinomycetes; order Streptosporangiales; family Thermomonosporaceae; genus Spirillospora; species Spirillospora sp. NPDC047279. The sequence goes on along the minus strand of NZ_JBEYUA010000006.1, from coordinate 355,732 downwards.
TCGGCGCGATCCTGCCCGGGGCCACCGACGTGGACGCGTGCTGGCGGATGATCCTCGCCGGTACCGACCAGATCCGCGAGGTGCCCGCCGACCGCTGGCTGGTGGACGACTACTACGACCCCGATCCGCGGGCTCCCGACCGGACGTACGCCAAGCGCGGCGGATTCCTGCCGCGGGTCGACTTCGACGCGCTGCGGTACGGGATCCCGCCGAGCACGATGCAGGCCACCGACTCGGCGCAGCTGCTCGCCCTGGTGGTCGCCGACCAGGTGCTGCGGGACGCGGGCGGGACCGGCGCGCTGGACCGGGACCGGACCAGCGTGATCATCGGGTCGACCGGCTACCTGCCGCTGGCCGCGCACATGGCGGCACGGACCGCGCGCCCGCACTGGCTGGCGGGGCTTCGCGCGGCGGGCGTGCCGGAGGAACGGGCGCAGGAGATCTGCCAGAACATCTCCGACACGTTCGTGCCGTGGCAGGAGGCGACCTTCCCCGGGCTGCTGCCGAACGTCGCCGCGGGCAGGATCGCCAACCGGTTCGACCTGCACGGGACCAACCACACCACCGACGCCGCGTGCGCGAGCTCGCTGGCCGCCCTGTCGACCGCGGTGGACGAGCTGTCGGTCGGCCGGGCGGACCTGGTGCTGGCGGGCGGCATCGACACGGTCAACGACGAACTGCTGTACCTGTGCTTCAGCAAGACCCCGGCGCTGTCCCGCACCGGTGACTGCCGGCCCTTCTCCGATGCCGCCGACGGGACCATCCTGGGCGAGGGCATCGTGATGTTCGCGTTGAAGCGGCTGGCCGACGCCGAACGGGACGGCGACCGGATCTACTCGGTGATCACGGGGCTCGGCACGTCCTCGGACGGCCGGAGCAACGCCATCTACGCGCCGCTCCCCGAAGGCCAGCAGCGGGCCCTGCGCCGGGCCTACGAGTTCGCCGGGTACGGGCCGGAGACCGTCGGGCTGGTCGAGGCGCACGGCACCGGCACCAGGGCGGGCGACAAGGCCGAGTTCTCCGCGCTGCGTTCGGTGTTCTCCGCCGCCGCCGCCTCCGCCGCCTCCGCCGACGGCCAGGACCTCCCGAGGGAGGACGACCCCCCGCACCCCCCGGACCGGCTTCGCCGGAATCAATGGTGCGCCCTCGGTTCGGTCAAGTCGCAGATCGGCCATGCCAAGGGCGCGGCGGGAGCGGCCGGGCTGCTGAAGGCGGTCCTCGCGCTGCACCACGGAGTGCTGCCCGGGACGATCAAGGTGGACCGGCCCAATTCCGAGCTCGCCGTCGAGACCAGCCCGTTCTACGTCAACACTGAGACGCGGCCCTGGATCCAGGGCTCCGCCCACCCGCGCCGCGCCGCGGTGTCGAGCTTCGGGTTCGGCGGCAGCAACTACCACCTGACCGTCGAGGAGTACGCGGGCGGGAAGGGACGGCGCCCGTACCGGATCAGGACCTCGCCCGCCGAGCTGGTGCTCCTGAGCGCCGCGTCGGAGGCCGGGCTGCGCGACCGGATGCGGGAGGCCGCCGAGGCGGACGACCTGGTGGCGCTGGCCCGGGCGAGCCAGGAGGGCTTCGATCCGGCCGCCGCGCACCGCCTGGCCGTGGTGGCCGGCGATCTGGAGACCCTGCGCGAACGGCTCGGTGCCCTGAACGGCCCTGGCGTGCACTACGCCACCGGCGACCCGGTCCAGGGCAAGGTCGCCTTCCTGTTCCCCGGCCAGGGCGCGCAGTACCCCGGCATGGGGGCGTCGGTCGCGGTCGAGCTGCCCGCCGCGCGCCGCGTCTGGGACGAGCTCGGCACGCTGGAGTTCGACGGCGACCCGCTGCACCGGGTGGTGTTCCCGCCGCCCGCGTTCACGCCCGAGGAACGAGCCGCCCAGCAGGACCGGGTGACCGCCACCGAGTGGGCGCAGCCCGCGCTCGCCGCGCACAGCCTGTCGCTGTACGAGGTGCTCGCCGAGCTCGGGCTCACCCCCGACTGCGTGGCCGGCCACAGCTTCGGCGAGCTGGTCGCCCTCCAGGTCGCCGGGGCCTACGACACCGGCACCCTGATGCGGATCGCGCGCCGCCGGGGCGAGCTGATGCGGGACGCCGCCGAACGTCCGGGCGGGATGCTCGCGGTCGCCCTCTCCCGTTCGGAGACCGAGAACGAGCTGGCCGGGAGCGGAGTGCCGGAGGTGTGGATCGCCAACAGCAACGCGCCGAAGCAGACGATCCTGTCCGGCTCGATCGACGGGCTGGAGGCGATGGCCGCCCACCTCGCCCGCCGCCAGGTGCGGACCACCAGGCTGCGCGCCGCGGCCGCGTTCCACAGCCCGCTGGTCTCCTCGGCCTGCGAGCCGTTCGCCGGGTTCCTCGGCACGGCCGAGATCGGCGCGCCCGTGCTCGACATCTACGCGAACGCGGACGCGAGCCTCTACCCGGTCCATCCCGCCGATCCGCACGAGATCCGTGCCCGGATCAGTGGCCACCTGGCCTCGCCCGTGTTGTTCGCCGAGCAGATCGAGGCCATGTACGCGGCGGGCGTCCGGACCTTCGTCGAGGTCGGCGCCTCCGGACCGCTGACCGGCCTGGTCCAGCGGGTCCTGGCGGGCCGCCCCCATCTGGCGGTCTCGCTCGACCGGGCCGGGCAGAACGGGATGAACGCCCTCTACCAGGGGCTCGGCAGGCTGGCCGTGCACGGTTTCGGCCTCGACTGGGCGGCGCACTGGCTGCCGTACGGGCCGGTGCGGCCCGTCGCGCCGGCGCCGAAGTTGTCCGTCAAGATCGACGGCGGCAACCACGACAGGCCCTATCCGCTGGCCGTGGAGGCACCGCCGCCCGAGCCGGCCCGCATCATCACACCGGACCCCGGCCCCGCACCGTGGGAACCGGTCCCGGACCTGGAAGCCACCGAAGGAGAACCGATGACCGCCCGGGACGAGATCCTGCGCCGCGCCAGCGAGGCGCACGCCGATTTCCAGCGCCTGATGACGGATGCCCACCTGGCCTACCTTCACTTCTCCCAGCAAGCGCTGGTCGACGAGAACGAGAGGGGGCTCGCGCCGCTCGTACCGGCCCAGCGGAAGCCCGCCGCGGCGGTGCTCGCTCCGGCGGTCGCCGCCCCGGCGCAGGCCGTCCCCGCACCGGCTCCGGCGGCATCGACCGCCCCGGCCCCTGCCCCGGTGACCGTCCCGACCCCGGCTCCGCCGGCGGCTCCGACCGTTCCGGCCCCGGCACCTCCGCGAACGCCCGCCCCGCCCGCCCAGGACGGTCCCGATCTGGCGGCCGCGCTGATGGAGGTGGTGGCCGACCGGACGGGCTACCCGGTGGAGATGCTGGACGCGGACATGGAGCTGGAGGCCGACCTGGGGATCGACTCGATCAAGCGGGTCGAGATCTTCTCCGGGCTGAAGGGGAAGCTGGGCGATCTGGACGCCCCCGCGGCCGAGCTGGGCTCGTTGCGGACCCTGCAGCAGATCGTCGACCGGCTCCAGACGGCGGTGGTGCCGGGAAAATCCCTGGCGGCTTCCTAGCGGCGCGATCTGAACCCGCCGCGGAGACCCCGCTCGTCGGCCGCGTCCTCCGGCAGGAGGTGGTGGCGGTCCCGGCGCCGCCCACCGGGCTGACCATGTACGGCCTGAGGGACACCCGGCTGTTCGTCGTGGACGAGGGGACCGGGCTGGCAGCCCCGCTCGCCGAGTGCCTGCGGGCGCAGGGCGTGCCGGCCACGCCCAGCGCCTCCTGCGACGAGGTTCCCGACGACGCCGGGGGCGTCGTGCTGCTCGGCGGGATGGCGCCGGTCGCAGGACCGGACGACGGGTTCCGGCACCAGCGCACCGCGTTCCGGCTCGCTCGGCGGCTCGCGCACACGCTGGGAACGGCCGGCGGCCTGTTCGTCACCGTCCAGGACACCGGCGGGGACTTCGGGCTGGCCGGTGCGGGGGAGCGGGCCTGGGTCGGCGGGTTCGCGGCCTTGGCCAGGACCGCCGCCAAGGAATGGCCGCGGGCCGCGGTCAAGGCCATCGACTGTGCCAGGGCGGGCCGCGCCCTCGTCGAACTGGCCGAGGCCATCACGGCCGAACTGTTGTGGGGCGGCCCGCTGCTCGACGTCGGCCTGCGCGCCGACGGCACCCGAGTGACCCCGCGCCCCAGACCCGCCGAGCCAACGCCCGCCGAGCCAACGCCCGCCGAGCCAACGCTCGCTGGATTGCCGGGCGCCGGACCGGCGCCCGCTGGGCCGGTGCCTGCCGGACCGGCGTCCGCCGAGCTGACATCCGCCGAGCCCATGCGTGGCGGCCGGGAGAGGATCGGGCCGGATTCGGTGATGGTCGTGACGGGCGGAGGGCGGGGCGTCACCGCTGCGGCCCTGACCGAACTGGCCCGGCACCGCCGTCCCCGGCTCGTCCTGCTCGGCAGGACCGAACTGGCCGACGAACCGGCGGGCCTGCCCGATGACGCCGATGAGCAGACCCTCACCCGGGAACTGGCCCGGCCCGCGGGCGGGTCCCCGGCGCCGGCGAAACTGGCCGCGCGGGTACGCCAGATCATGGCGGTCCGCGAGATCCGCGCCACGCTCGCGGCGCTCGCGGCGGCGGGGTCGCCCGCACGCTACCTGTCCGTGGACGCCACCGACGCCGAGGCACTGCACCTTGCCCTGGACGAGGTACGGGCCGGCTGGGGGCCGATCACCGCCGTGGTGCACGCCGCCGGACGGCTCGCCGACCGGTACCTGGCGGAGAAGACCGACGCCCAGTTCGACGGCGTCTTCGACACCAAGGCCGTGGGCCTGTCCACGCTGCTCGAAGCGACCTCCGAGGACCCGCTGACCACCCTGTGCGTCTTCTCCTCCGTCGCGGGGACGTTCGGCAACCAGGGCCAGTGCGACTACGCGATGGCCAACGAGGTCCTCGCCCAGGTGGCGTCGGCGGAGGCGGCGCGCCGTCCCGGCTGCCACGTCAGCTCGATCGCCTGGGGGCCCTGGGACGGCGGCATGGTCACGCCGGCGCTGGCCGCCCACTTCACCCGCGCGGGCGTACCGCTGCTGCCGCCGGACGCCGGCGCGGAGGCCTTCGTCGCGGAACTCGGCTCCGGCCGGGGCTCCAGGGTGGTGATCACCGCCGCCGACGGTTCGGCCCGTCCCGCCGAGGCGCTCGGCCGTCCGGACGAGCCGATCCGGGCTCAGGTGACGGTGAACGCGCGGAGCCATCCGCATCTGGCCGACCATGTGATCGCGGGTACCCCGGTCCTGCCGATGGCGCAGGCGCTGGAGTGGCTCACCGCTGCGGCGCGCTCCTGGCACCCCGACGCCGGCCGGGTGGCGCTCCGCGACGTCCGGGTGCTGCGCGGCGCGCCGCTGCCGGACCTCGCCAGGGAGGGGCACCGCTTCACCCTGTCGGGATCCAGGGGCGGGCTCGTCGCGGAACTGCACGGCGAGGGGAGACACCCCCACTACCGTGCGCTGATCGAGCCCGACCCCGGGCCGCTGGAGCCGCTGCGCCCGCCGGAGGACCTCGAACCCTCGGCGAGAGACGAGGTCTACGACGGCGGGACCCTCTTCCACGGGCCGCTGTTCCAGGCGCTGGCGAAGATCGAGGGCGTTTCGGCGACCGGGGCCCGCGGCTCCGTCACCGGACTCGGCGACCTGGACTGGCGGGACGGCGACTGGCAGACCGATCCCGCCGCGATCGACGGCGCGTTGCAGCTCGCGGTCGTGTGGGCCGAGGGCCTGCTCGGCGGCGCGACCCTGCCGATGGCGCTGGGGGAGTTCCGGGCCCATCGCACCGGCTCGGCCGGCGGCCGGCTCGGCTGTACGGTCCGTGCCGTGCCGGCGCGGGGGGACCACGCCCAGTGCCATGTCGCGCTGACCACCGTCGCCGGCGAACCGTTCGCGGAGCTCCGCGACCTGGAGCTCGTGCTGAGGCCCTCATGAGGCTTCGGATCTACTCCGGCGCCGACCGGGCCGCGGTGCTGGCGGCTTTGGAGGCGCGCCGGGAGTCCGACACCGGCCCGGCCCGCCTGGTGATCGTCGACCCCGCCGATGCCGAACGGGCGGCGGGCTGGCTGCGGAACGGAGGGCCACGACCGCGAGGGGTGGCCTTCCGGGAGGCGCCGATCAGCGGCGAGGTCGCCTTCGTCTACACCAACGGGGCGGCCTCCTACGACGGCATGGGACGGGAACTCGCCGCGGCACTGCCCGGCCTCACCAGTACGGTCCTGGGCGACGGAGGAGAGCCCGGCGTGCTGGGCAGGCTCCTGGACTGCGCCCGGCTCGGCTCGCTGCACACCGCGATCGCGCAGACGTTGTTCGGGCTGCGGCCCGGCGCCGCGATCGGCTACTCGTTCGGTGAGACCGTCGCGCTGATCGCCTTGGGGGTCTGGCGGGATCCCCGGCGGCTGATGGCCGGGCTGTGCGGGGGAAGCCTGTACACGACCGACATGGCCGGGGAGTTCCGTGCGCTCCGTGCGGCCTGGCGTGATGCCGGGACCGAGGGCGACCGGTGGGCCAGTTTCCTGATCCGCGCGGACCGTGGCGAGCTCGAGGCGGCCGTCGCCGCCGAGCCCGCCGTCCATCTGCTGGTGGTCAGCGCCCCGGGCCTGTTCGTGATCGGGGGAGAGGCCGCGGCGGCCGTCCGGGTCGGCGAGGTCTTCGGCGAGTACGCGCTGCCGCTCGACTACGAGCTCGCCGCACACGTGCCGGAGCTCGCCGGGATCGCCGACCGGGTACGGCGGGGCTTCACCGGTCCCGTGCGCCCGGCGACGGGCACGCGCTTCTACAGCGGGGTGACCGCACGTTCCTACGAGGTGTCCGCGGAGCGGGTCGCCGAGGCGATGACCGGCCTGCACCTGCACCCGATCGACTTTCCCGCGCTGATCGAACGGGCCTACGCGGACGGGGTACGGACCTTCGTCGAGATGGGCCCCCGCCGCCAGTGCACCACGTTCATCGACCGGATCCTGGACGGCCGTGACCATGTCGCGGTGGCGATGGACGAGCCGGGGCGCGGCGTCCACCGGCTCTGGCGCACGGTCGCGGAACTGGCCGCCGCCGGTGTCGGCGTCGACGCCGACGCGGTGGCCCGGGCACTGTCACGGCAGGTGATGGTGCCACCGCCCGCGCTGCCTCCGGTGCTGCCCCGACCGGGCGCGGTGCCGGAGCGGCCGGAGCCGGCGCTGGACCGGGCGGGGCCGGTGCTGGACCGGGCGGGGCTGGACGAGCTGGCCGAGGGCCGGGTGTCGGCGGCCTTCGGCCCCGGGTTCTCCCACCTGGACGGCCTGCGCCACCGGATCCGGCTGCCCCGAGGGCCCATGCTCATGCTCGACCGGGTGACCGGGGTGCACGCGGTCCCGATGTCCCGAGGCCATGGAACGATCCACTCCGAGACCGACGTCCGGCCGGACAGCTGGTTCCTCGACCCCGGCGGGCGCATGCCCGCGGGGCTCATGGCCGAGACCGTGCAGATCGCCCTGCCGCTGCTCAGCTGGCTGGGATTCGATCCCGGCACGGGCGACCGGTCGGCGAGGCTGCTCGACGCGGAGGTCGTCTTCCACGGCCCGCGACCGCGCGCGGGGGAGACCCTGCGGCACGAGACCCGGATCGGCGAGCACTTCGAGCACGACGGCGCGGTCCTGGTCTCGTTCAGCGGCGAGTCCCATGTCGGCGACGAGCTGCGGATGAGCGTGCGGAACGGCCGCGCGGGCGTCTTCGCGCGCACCGGGGGCACCGCGGGCGGCGGCCTCGTCTGGGAGCCGGGGCCCGGCGGCAGCCCCGGCGCCGGACCCGGGGACGCGCCCGGCGTCCCCCGGGCGTTCGGCGAGGCGGACATCACGGCGTTCGACCTGCCGATTCCGCGGGACGGGCCACTGCGCCTGCTGCGGGAGGTGCCCGAATTCGATCCGCGGCGCGGGTACCTGCGCGCCGCCCTCCCGATCTCGCCCGACGACTGGTACTTCGACGCGCACTTCCTCGACGACCCCTGCATGCCCGGCAGCCTGATGTGGCAGTTCGGCATCCAGGCGATGTCGTTCTACCTCGCCGCGCTCGGCCACACCGCGGGGCGGGAGGACTGGGAGTTCGACATCGTGCCCGAACAGCCGATGAGGGCCAGGTTCCGGGGCGAGGCGACTCCGGCCAGCCGCCTGCTGGAGTGCGAGCTCTTCGTCGTGGAGGTCACCGGCGACCCGTGCCCCACCGTGCGCGGAGACCTCCTGATCTCCATCAACGGCGTGAAATCGGGGCTCTGCCAGGGCGCCGCCGTCCGCCTGGTCCCGACGCCGGCATTCCACAGTACGGAGGCACGATGACCGATCCGCGGCAAGCGGCGCTCAGCCAGACGATCCCCGCGATGCGGGTTCCCATGGACGGCGCCGTGACCGATCCGCGGCGGGCGGCGCTCGGCCGGATCTCCGCCACGCGGATCCCGGTGGACGGAGCCGTGGTGGACGTCAGGCCCACCGTCCCCGCCGACCGCGACGAGATCTGTGAGCTGCACCTGCGCTGCTCGGCCACCACGCGGTACCACCGCTACCACTCCGGCCTCAGGCAGCCGACCGCGTCCATGCTCCACCACATGACGGACCGCGGGAAAGGTGTCTATCTGGCCGTGCACGAACCCGAAGGTCCGCTGGTGGGCCTGTGCGGGCTGGCGTTCACCGAGGAGCCGTGCACCGTCGAGCTGGGGCTGCTGGTGGCCGACGACTGGCAGGGACGCGGCATCGGCCGCGCCGTCTGCGTGCTGCTGCTGAGGTCGGCCCGGTCGGCGGGTTTCGAGCGCGTCACGGCCCACCTGGTCGCCGAGAACCGCCGGGCGGTCGCGTTCGTGTCCCGGCTGCGCGCCACGGCCACCGACCGCAGCGACCCGCGCGTGATCAGCATGGTCTTCGCGCTGAACGCCTACGACGAGGAACTGGTCTGACGCGCCGCGGCCTGCCACGAGCGAATCGTGGCAGGCCGCGAACGTCCACGGATCCCGGACCTCGCGGTCCCTCGCGGGCTAAGGCGCGATCAGGTGGCGTAGCAGGGTTTGTCGAAGGAGAACTTCTTGGAGGTGGAGCCTTCGAAGAAGTCGGTGTCGGACCGGATGCCGGAGTACTGGGTCGGGTCGGCGTGGCCGATCGTGCTCTGCCGGGGGCCGCGCCGCGGGCCGGGGTCGCCGGGCGGCAACATGCCCTCGTAGTCGACGGGCTTCAGATGGCGGACGGCCTCGAGGAGGCTCTGCCGGGACAGCTCTCCGCTCGCGGCGGCCTGCTCCAGGGCTGCCTTGAGCGGATAGGAGAGGATCCAGCCGCTGACGTAGGTGTCGCTGGGCGCCACCTGCTTGAGCGCCTTGCGCATCGCCGCGTGGCCCGGGGAGTCCGTCGCGAACTCGCGGGCGACCGTGGCCTGCCAGTACTGCTTCTGGAAGGCCGGGCCCGCCGCCGTCTGCAGCAGCTTGGGAGACCAGCCGGGGTTGCTCCCGATGTACCGGCCGCGATAGCCGCCCTTGCTCGCGGCGCCGACGATGGCCGCGGTGTCCGGCGGCCCGACCGAGAGCATCACCAGGCTCGGCCGCTTCTCGATGATCTTCTTGATCGCGTCGGAGGACGGTGTCAGCCCGGGCATGACCGTGATGTCCTCGAACGCCAGGCCGTGCGCCTGCGCGGCCCTCCTCGCGCCGCCGGCGGCGTCGGCGCCGTAGTCGCCCGGGTAGTGGACGGCGAGCACGCTGTCGACCTCGAAGCCCTTCTTGGGGAACGCCGCGACCGCGTAGTCGATGCCGTTCATGGCCTCGATGCAGTAGCTCGCCGCCGTCTCCAGGACGTTCTCGGCGAACACCCACTCCGAGGTGAAGCTCACCGGCACCGTCACGATGGACTCGCGCTTGAGCTCCGGCAGGGCCTCGACGGTCGGCTTGGAGCCGAACATCTGGGCGTAGGCGAACACCTTGTCCTTGCTCGCGCGCAGGGCGCCGGCGTTCTTGGCCGGGTCGTACCCGTTGTCGAGCACGTTGGAGGTGGCGTCGATGTCGTAACCGCCGATGCCGCCCTGGAGGTTGACCCGGTGCCAGAACGCGCGCTGGGCCTCCGTGCCGATCGCGGCGGTCGCCTTGAACGCGGTGCTGCTCTGGTCGGTGAGGAAGCCGAGGTAGATGCACCCGTTGTCCTTGTTGACCGCGTTCGGGCAGGCCTTCTCGGTGATCCCGGGCGTCCCCTCCCGCACCGAGACCTGGTCCCCCGCGGAACAGGAGGAGAGGGGGAGGCCCAGCGTCAGCGCGAGGGCCAGGGCACTGGTCGTTCTCATGCCGTCCGTTCCTTCTCTTTGATGACGTGCTCGACGAGGGAGACCAGGGTCCGTTTCGCCGACTCGCGTTCGCGGGCGTCGCAGACCAGGACCGGCACGTGCGGCTCCAGGGCGAGGGCGTTCTTCACCTTCGCCGGCTCGTAGGTCCGCGCGCCGTCGAACTGGTTGACCGCCACGAGGAAGGGCAGCCCGCGCTGTTCGAAGTAGTCGACCGCGGCGAAGCAGTCGGAGAGCCGCCGGGTGTCGGCGAGGACCACCGCGCCGAGCGCGCCGGTCGCCAGCTCGTCCCACATGAACCAGAAGCGGTTCTGCCCCGGCGTGCCGAACAGGTAGATGCTGAGCCCCTCCCGCAGGGTGATCCGGCCGAAGTCCATGGCCACCGTCGTGGTGGTCTTCTGCGGCACCAGGCCGGTGTCGTCCACGCCCTCGCTCCGCGCGGTCATGGCCGACTCGGTGCGGAGGGTGCGGATCTCGCTGATCGCGCCGACCAGGGTGGTCTTGCCGACACCGAAGCCCCCCGCGATCATGATCTTGATGGCGACCGGATCCGGTCGATCAGAGCTCATTGAGTCCATCGATGACTTCCTTCAGCAGTCGGTCGTCCGGCAGCTGGGAGCCGGCCGCCGGCCGGCGCGATCGGATCAGGTGGTGCCCCAGCAGGTCCCCGAGCAGCACCCGGACCACGTCGACCGGCAGATCCAGGTCGGCGGCGACCTCCGCCACCGAGAGGGACCGGGCGCAGATCTGCCGGATCCTCAGGTGTTCGGGCCCGAGATCCATGGTGGGCAGGACCGGATCGTCGGTGGTCTCGATCAGGCTGACCAGGTCGAAGGCGTCCTCGGCGTCGCTGCGGGTGCGGCCCCCGGTCAGCGTGTACGGGCGCACGATCGGGCCCGGGTCCTCATCGAGGAACGGCTCGGGCATCAGGGGCCGTCCGGCGCCCGGTTGCCGACCGACAGGTGCTGCCCGACCCGGCTGACCAGCAGTGCCATCTCGTAGGCGATGACCCCCACATCGGCGTCGCCATGGGCGAGCAGCGCCAGGCACGCGCCCTGCCCGGCCTCGGTGATGAACAGGAAGCCGTGGTCCATCTCCACGATCGTCTGGCGGACGCCCCCGCCGTGGAACTGCTCCGCGGTCCCGCGGGCCAAGCTCTGGAATCCGGCGGCCACCGCGGACAGATGCTCGGCGTCCTCCCGGCTGATGCCGCACGACGAGGCGATGCGCAGCCCGTCCCCGGACAACACCACGAGATGCCGTGCGGAGACGACCCGGTCGAGTACCGAGTCGAGCAGCCAGTTGAGCTCGCGGTTGCTGGTGGTCTTACCGGTCATCCTCGGCCTCCTCAATGTCACTTCCCTGACCGTCGTTCCTCGTCGGCCGCCTGCCGTCCGCGTTGCCAGCCGTCCTGCATCGCCGAGAACCTGCTGCGGAGCTGTTCCGCCGGGCGTTCCGCCGGCGCGGGCACCGGTACGGATTCCTGGGCCGGCGGGCGGTCCCGCAGCCGGGGATCCAGGCTCTGCTGCCGGGTGCGCTGGGGGAGGTCGTCCTCCTCGGCCCCCGGGTGGTCGTCCGGCACGTCGAACTGGATCCGGTGCGGCTCGCCGCCCTGCTCCACCGATCCGTTGCCCTGCTCCAGCGAGATGAGCTGCCGGTGCGACTCGGCCGCCGGCGGAAGGGCGGGCTCCGGCACGTGCACGACGGGCGCCTGCGCGCTCCCGCCGGTCTCGGCGAGCATAGTGTCGGGGAGCAGCACGATCGCCGTCGTTCCGCCGTAGGGGGAGGCCCGCAGGAGCACCCGGATGTCGTGCTTGGCGGCCAGCCGCGCGACGACGAACAGGCCGAGCCTGGCGCTGTCGAACAGGTCGAAGTCGGGCGCCTCGTAGAGGGTCTGGTTGAGCATCGCCATCTTGTCGGGGTCCAGGCCGAGCCCGCGGTCCTCCACCTCGACGGCCACGCCGTGCGCGACCGTCTGGGCGGTCACGGTGACCTGGGTGCCGGGCGGCGAGTACATGACGGCGTTCTCGATCAGCTCGGCCATCAGGTGGATCACGTCCGCGGCGGTGGTGCCGGCCAGCGCGTGGGTCTCGGGCATCGGCTGGACCTTGACCCGCTGGTACTGCTCGATCTCCGAGACCGCGGCCCGGACCGCGTCGACGATCGGGACGGGGGCGTTCCAGGTGCGCCCGGCGGACCGTCCGGCCAGGATGACCAGGCCCTCGGCGTGCCGGCGCATCCGGGTGACGAGGTGGTCGATGGTGAACAGCTCGGCCAGCTCGTCGGGGCTCTTGGCCTTGCGCTCCATGCCGTCGAGCAGCTTGAGCACCCGCTGCAGCAGCACCTGGTTGCGGCGGGCCAGGTTGACGAACACCTCGCCGAGCCCGCGGCGGGTGGCGGCCTCGGCGACGGTCGCCCGCACCACGGCGCGCCTGGCCTCGGCGAAGGCCTCGTAGACCTGGGAGATCTCGTGGAGCTCGAACCTGTTGGGAGGAGAGTCGGCGTCGGGGTCGACCTGCTCGCCCTTGTGGATGCGCCCGGCCAGGCTCGGCAGCTCCTTGGTGGCGAAGTTCTCCACCGTCCGGACCATCTCGCGGTTCTCCACGACCAGGCGGCGGCCCAGCCGGACCCCGACGATCGAGGAGATGATCACCGCGACGAGCCCGATGCCGCCGGCCAGGCCGAGCCGGATCAGCACCCCGCGGGCATGGTCGGCGGCCCGGTCGGAGATGCCCCGGCGGGTCTGGTCCTCGAACTCGACCATGGCGTTGATGGCGGCCTCGGACTTGGCGTGCCAGGCGCCGAGGTCGACCGGCTGCCGCTCCATCGTCTGGGCCCTGAACTCGCCGATGGAGTCGACGGCCTTCGCGGCGGTGTCGGACTTGGCCCGCCAGTCGCCCAGGTCGCCCGGGTCCCGGCCGAGGGTCTGGTCCCTGAAGTCGCGGAGGGCCTTCATGGCGGCCTCGGACCTGGTGTACCAGGAACCGAGGTCGACCGACTCCCAAGCGATCACCTGGTCTTCGAGACCGGCCAGCTCGCGGTACGCCGGGCTGCCGACGAGCGCGGCCAGCCGTTCGCGGTCGGCGGGGCGCAGCGCCTCGGCGAGCTCGGCGTAGCGGAGCCGGTGGGCGCCGACCCGCCGGGCGAACTCGGACTGCTCGGCCGGGGTCGGCCGGTTGCGCGCCACCGCACCGGTGATCAGCGCGTCCTCGTAGCTGATGTGCTCGCGCGCCGTCTGGAAGCCGATGAGGGTCCTGGTGTCGCGGCCGATGTCGGGCTCGCCGGGGTAGGCCGCGTCGTAGATCGCTCCGGCCGCCTCGATGAGCTCGGTGTAGGCCTTGAGCACCTCGCTGCTCGGCACCCGCTTGCCGTCCACGTTCTTGCGCGTCGGCGGCAGGTCGCCGAGCTTCGTGACGAGCGTGCGCATGCGCTCGCGGGTCTCCGCCGTGGTGGCCCGGTCCAGGTCGCCGCTCCCGGCGGCTTCGGCGAACCGGTCGCGCGCCTGGTTCGTCCGCAGGCGCTGGGCGTCGAAGCCGACCCGGCCGGTGAACGGGTCGTCGGCGAGGAACGCCAGCGACATGCGGCGCTCGTTCTGCAGTTCGGCGATGAGCGACTCCGTCGGCCGCACGACCTTGCTGTCGAACGTGTTCGCGTTGACCAGCCGCATACTGTCGCCGATCGCGAAGATGACGACGAACACCCACAGCAGCAGCAGAGCCGTCAATGGCAGGACCAACAGGGACACAATCATTCGCTTCGCTGACCGTGTACGGCCTACTGAGCCCATTTCACCACCCTCGAGAAATTTGGCCCGACGGCATGAACCGAACCGGTGTTCGGGCGTCGTGGCCTGTTCTCGGGACTATAGGCAGATGGGCGTCGAGAGAGGCAACCCTTAACGAGGAATTGGTCTGAAGCATTGGCTGCCGACGCTCCAGAATGTGTCTCCTACAGTCTCAATGATGCGCTTTTTCCGGAGTCATATTGGTAGTCATGTTGATGGCCTCATCGATAGATTTATGTGTCGACAGCGCCGAAACCAGCAGGTCATGCCCGTGTCGCTCGATCCGCACGGCCGCCGTGGCTGCCGGGTGTGCGATGACGCGTAGCATCGCCCGGTCGTTCCTATTTCATGTTTTGTCGCCATTTGTAGTACTGGTGACTTATTCCCGGCTCGGGTCCCCGGCGGCCTTGCTCATCCGGTTCCGTGCACAAAGGCCTCGAATAAATGGGGCCGATGATGGCTGGAGTGAGCCCTTTTTCGGTAGCGCGCGCTTCGTCTGGAAACGGGCGGGGTCGAAGCCTAACGCCAAAGGCCCTGAATAAGGGAGTGACGGGACGGTCCGCAGCGTTATGCCAAGCCCGCGGCGTCGCCACTCAACCCGCTCTTCGCGGTGAGGCCGCGGCTGCGAGGAGAAATTGATCTTCTGGTCGTCGCCGTCGATCCGCCGGGCCAGGGGGCAGGGCGTCAGGGGGCAGGGCGTCAGGGGGCCAGGTCGGTCTTCAGCTCGGTGGCGGTGGCGAGGTCCTTGGCGAGGGCCTGGCGTTCGGCGGGGGTGAGGTCCATCGACTCGATCTCGGCCAGCAGGGCGGCGGCGGCGTCCCGGTCGCCGGTGCGCATGCGCAGTTCGGCGAGATAGACCAGCGCGGGGAGCCGCTGGGCGGGCGGCGCGTCGGCGTGCCTGGCGAGCCCGTTCTCCAGCACGCGGATCCCTGCGGCCTCGTCGCCGTGCGAGTCCCCCTGGCGTGCGGCCGCGGCGACCACGCGCGCCAGCCTGCCCTCCGCGGGATCGGGCTCGTCGACGTCCTCGGCCCGCCGGGTGATCCGCACCCAGTTGCCGCCGGGATCGACCACCATGAACCCGCCGGCGGTGCCCTGGATGCGGCGCGGCCGTGTCATCCGCGGGATCCCCGAGACGGGAAGCTTCCCGAACGCGCGCCGCAGGCCCGCGGCGAACGCGGCGTGCAGCTCCTCGGTGTCGGGGACTATCACGATCACGTTCCCCATGGACTGCTCGGGATCGAACTCCGGAACGCCGAAGAAGTGCAGCTCGATCCCGCCGCGGCGGACGGACGCGTACGGGTTGGGCCGCTCCTGCCGGTAGGTCATCTCGAAGCCCAGCGCCTCGTAGAACGGCAGCACGTCGTCGAGCTGGCGGCAGGGCAGGCAGGGGATGACGGTCTCCACGGGCATGTGAAACATCGTACAGCGTCCGTAGTTTTGGGGCGTCCCCAACACGCACAGCCGGTGCTCGGCCGGTGGCGTTCGGTCAGGGGATCTTGGGGGTGGCCCGGTCGATGACGTCGCTGTCGTGCCCGACCTTGCCTAAATGGCATCTCAGAAAAGGGGCGGCTTCTCGGCGCCCGGGACGATGGGCACCGATCGACCGCACGCCCGCCCGCGGTGGCCATGGGCCGGGCAGGTCGAGGCGCGCGGCCCGATCACCTTGTTGACGAGCCTGTGGTCGCCGCCGGAACGGTTGAGGGTGAAGGAGTAGGTGAGGGTGACCGTCTGACCGGGCCGAAGGTCGCCGGTCCAGCTCAGTACGGGTCGGCGGTAGGTGATCCGGCCCGAGGTCGCCTTCGCGTCGCGCCGGTAGGAGCCGTCGTCCAGCACGCCCGACAGGTCGTCGCGCACCGTGCTGTGCGCCCGCGTCACGTCCCCCGGATTGGTGATGGTGACGGTGTAGCGGGCGGTCTTCCCCATGCGCGGCCAGGCGGGGCGAAGTCTCTTGACGATCTTCAGTTTCGGCTGGGGCACGACCTGAACGGTCTCGGCGGGCAGCCCGAGACCGTGACCGACCGGGACGAGCCCGCCGGTCAGCTGGGTGGTCGTGGTGACCGCGTCGAACCCGTAGCAGCCCGCTCGGGTCAACCGCCGGGCGGGAGTGCTGACCGTCGTGTCGCCGGACACGGTGATCGGGGTGAAACGGGCGGCGATCGGCAGTCCGGGCGCCCGCCAGTCGATCCCGGCACAGGAGCCGTCGCGCGGGACCAGCGGGCCGTAGAGGGTCGGTGTCACCGTCAGGGACCGGCCGGGCAGCAGGCCGCGGATCGTGATGTGGTCGACGATCGACCCCCGCACCGCGATCTTCCGGGCCGAAACCCGCGTGCTGACCAGGTAGGGCGGCGGAACGACCTTCGGCACGGCGTGGAACGTCTCGGCGGCGTCGCCGGGCGCGACGGTCACCGAGTCGCCGGCGGCGGGGTCCAGGACCACCCCGAAGGAGTAGCAACCGGACCGGTCGATCATCTCCTGCGGGGTCGTCACCGTCGTGTCACCGGACACGTCCACCGGATCGTACTCGCGGCGCACCGGCAGCGCGGCGACGTCGTCCCAGGCCACCGCCGAGCAGCCGCCGCCCACCGTCGGCACCGGCCCGAACAGTGTGGCCGTGAGGGTGCCCCGACCGGTCAGCCCGGAGACGAACAGCGTGTCGGTCACCCCCTGTCCCGTTTCGAGGAACGTCGAGGAGGCACGGCTGGTGACGCGCGGCGGGTCGGTGGCGGTGATGGCGACCTTCTTGCTGGATTTGCCGGTCATATCGGTTGGCTGGGTGATCTCCATCGACTGCACCTTGTGAGCCGGGTCGGGATCCATCCGGGTCCCCGGTCCCGCCGAGACCTGGCCGCTGACCTTGATGACGGCCTCGCCCGCACCGACTGCTCTCAGCCACAACATTCCACCGGCCGGAATCGTCCCCCCGCTGGTGAACGGGGTCGTGCCCGCGGCGTCGGTGAACGCCTCGGCCCCCGTCACGGTGACCGTGACGTTCCCGGTCGCGTTCGCGCCCAGCGTGTACGGGCCGATCAGCTCGCCGGCCCGGCCGCCGTTCGGGCCGTCGATCGTCGGAGTGGGATCGGCGGGCGCGTCGAGGGGACCGGCCGCCAGAGCCCGGTCGACGACCGTCTTCACCGCCTCGTACAGCGCCGGGGTCTGGTAGTTCGGCGGCATGACCACACCGTCGGTGAAGTAGTGGATCGCCATCGCCACAGCGCCGGACCGCTGCGCGTTCACGGTCTTGGCGACCGGCTTGGCGACCAACTGCGCCGGCACCACCGGCTGGTCGGCCGCCGGCCAGTTGTCGGCGATGATCCGTCGCACATAGCCGTCATTGGCGATCCGCCCGTCCGCCGGCTCCGGGTCGTAACCCGTCGTCGAACGCTGCCCCGCCGCCCACTGAACGCAGTACGCCGTCGCGTCGGGCTTGGTGAGATCAGCCGGCGGATACTCCCGGAAGAACTTGTAGCGGCAGGCGTTCGTCCCGCTCGTCGGCGTCAATCCCGACGGATCGTAACCGTAAGCCGGATAACCGCCGGACAGATCCGCCCCAGCGGGATCGATGAAGGGCCTGGGCTGGTTGTAGGGCGAATCCGGCCGCACCCCCACCTCGATGCACCCGTCCGTCCCGTACTGGACCATCGCGAACGGCGCACTCGGCTCGGCCACCACCCCACGCTGCGGCACCGTCACCGGCACGACCGCCAGCAACACCGCAAGAAGCCCGCTCATCACACCATGCCCCTACCCAGCAAGATCACCACTAAGCGATAATTCAGTTACTGACGGTGACTATTCGTCCTGGCTCGGACGGAGAAACGCCGTGCTCTTCCGTTGAGGGAGACTCCTCAACCCTGTGACCGAGCAGGCACCCAGCGGTGGAACAGCCGGTGCGTCGGGTGAGCAGGGATCTGGCGTGCATGGATCACTCGTCCAGCAACCCGCTCAGCTCGTTGACGTCGTTGCCGGTGTCGGCGAGGTCGGACAGCCGGTCCAGGACCGCCTTCAAGCAACACTCCGTCGACTGTGTCCCACCTACCACCAACCCGACCACCACCCCTTCCAGCCCCGACGACACCACAATCCTGACGACGCGGCTCGTTCGCCAGCACCCTGGCCACCTCGCGCGCCCGCACGACCCTCGGCCGTTCGACCTCCCAGCAGGCGTAGCCGGTCACCAGTCACCACCAACATCATCTGCGCCGACCCGCGCATGGCCCACCGCCCCGCCCCCAGCGCCGCGGTCCGCACGGAGGGTAGAAGGAACACCAAGTGCGCCCCCACGTCCACCGGAAGCTCGAACGTCGGCGGTGAACGGCGATGGGGGCTCAGACCGGACAGAACCTCCACTCTGTCGAGGCGTCCTGCTCCCGACCCCCGGCCTCTCTAACACCAGGCCACGATCGGTAGCTCAGGGGGCGCTTTGCGCTCATTCGTGATGGGCGGTGGTGCAGAGTCTGGGGATACGGGCCTGCCTTTGAAGACCGCTGTGGCGACATCGGCGGCGGGCGATCAGGTGGGTCCTGCATGCTGGTGTCTTCGCGCCAGTGCCGGTCCGGTGGATGAGGTGGGTCACGGTGGGCGAGGGGTGGCGGGCGGGGGGTCTGCCCGTGGAGACGTCGAGGCTGGTGGGGCGTGGCGAGGAGTTGGCGGATCTGGAGCGGTTGTTGTGTGGGCGGTCGCGGTTGGTGACGGTGACCGGGGTGGCGGGGGTGGGCAAGACGCGGCTGGCGTTGCGGGCCGCGGTCGAGTCGGCGCCGCGGTTCGCTGATGGGGCGTGGTGGGTGGCGTTGTCGCCGCTGGCCAAGGCGGCTTCGCTGCCGTATGCGATCTTTGAGGTGCTGCCGCTGGCCGATCAGACGACGCGGTCGGTGATCGATGTGGTGGCGGATTATTTGGCAGATCGTGATGTCCTGCTGGTTCTGGATACCTGCGAGCATCTGGCCGAGGCCTGCGCGGTGACCGTTCAAGCTCTGCTGGCGGCCGCGCCGAGGCTGCGGATCCTGGCCACCAGCCGCCGCGCCCTGAACGTCGCGGGTGAGCAGGTGCTGCCCATCGCTCCGCTGCCCGTCCCCGGTGACGCTCCCGCACCCGAGATCGGCATCGCCGCCCTACCTCCGGCCGTGGCCCCCGCAAGGGCCCCGGGCGGCGGCGGTGATGACGCGGTGGCGTTGCTGGCCGAGCGGGCGGCCGTGGCGATGCCGGGCTTCACGGTCACCGGCGACAACCGGGCCGACCTGGTGCGGTTGTGTCAGAGGCTGGATGGTCTTCCGCTGGCGATCGAGCTGGCGGCGGCTCGCCTGGCCACCATGTCGCCGAACGCGCTGACCGCTCGCCTGGAGGAGCGGTTCGAGGTGGGTGACATCGAGCACGAGGGGACCGAGGCCGATCCGCCCTGGCATCGGGCGTTGCGTACCGCGATCGGCTGGAGCCACCAGCTGTGCACCCCTGCCGAGCGGCTGCTGTGGGCTCGCGTGTCGGTGTTCGCCGGGTCGTTCGGCGCCGGTACCGCCTGCCAGGTGTGCGCCGACGGCCTGCTGCCCGCCGACCAGATCCTGGATCTGCTGGATGCCCTGGCCGGCAAGTCCATCCTGACCGTGGTGGCGATGCCGGGCGGCGCGCGGCGGTTCAGGATGCTGGACACCGTCCGCGCGTACGGCGCGTTCTGGCTGCGCAACCTGGGCGAACAAGACCGGTTCCGGCGGCGGCATCTGGACTTCTACCTGACGATGGCCCGCCGCATCGGAGCCGCCTGGCTCGGACCCGACCAGTACGCCTGGTACGACTGGGCGACCGCCGAGCACGCCAACCTGCGTACCGCGCTGGAGTTCACCCTGACCGAGACCAGGCCCGAGACCGGGGACCACGCCGCGCTGGAGCTGGCCGGAGCGCTGTGGTTCTACTGGTGGGGCTGCGGGTTCGCCAAGGAGGGCCAGCACTACCTGGGGCGGGCTCTGGCGCACGACCTCGAACCCGGCCCGGCGCGCACCAAGACCCTTTGGGTCTCCAGCGTCATCTTTCTGAACCAGGGCGCCCCCACCGCTGCTGCGGCCAGGGCCGCCGAGTGCGCCGCAGAGGCCGAGCGGATCGGCGACACCGAAGCGGCGGAGACGGCACAGGCCGCCTCCGCGGTCGCGGTGTTAATGAGCGGAGGAGAGCGGAATCAGACAGTGGCGATTCCAGCCGCCGAGGAGCTGCTCGCCGGCAGACGTGAGGGCGAGCTCACCCTGGCCTCCCTCATAGCCTGGGGCGTCCGTGGCCTCACCTACGTCTTCGCCGGTCGCTTCCAGGACGCCATCACCCTCATGGAGCAGATGCGCGCCGAATGCGACCGACACGGCGAGCGTTGGTACCGCGGGTACGGCGACTTCGTCCGCGCTCAGGCCGAACTGGCGCGCGGACGCCCCGGGGCCGCGCGGTCCTGCGCCCAAGCGGCCCTGGAGGTCAGCCATCGGCTGAACGACGGCACGGGCATGGCCCTGGCGATCGACCTGCTCGCCCAGACCACCGCCGCCACCGGTCAAACCGAACGCGCCGCCCGCCTGCTCGGTTTGTCCCAGCAGCTCTGGACGCGATCTGGCCAGCCCCAGGGCGGCCAGCCCGAACTCGTCGCCGCACGCCAAGCCTGCGAGCAACAAACCCGCGAAGCCCTAGGCGACCACGCCTACCAGACCGCCTACCAGAACGGCCACGACACCGACCCCGACACCACCATCGCCGACATCCTCAGCACCCCACCCACCCCTGAACCCGCCGCACACGACAACACCTGACGGCGACGAGGCGGATAGGCCACGCGACATGGCTCCAGGACACGACCAGGAGTGAAGCGAAAGTACGCGGGACGCCGTCGCAGGTGGTGCTGCTGTACAGCACGGAAGTACAGCAACAGCCGCTCGCCACAACTCACCCGGAGCCACAGCGACACACCCCGCAAGCTGGGCGAAGCCGTGACAGGCCAGGACTGCCGTTAGTTCGGGACGAAGAGGCTCGAACGGCTGCGGAACCGAGACAACATGCCTTCGGCATCCAGGATGCCCAGAGGCCGTGGTTAGCAGCATGATTTCCCTTGCAGCACTGATCAATAGCGAATCTGCTCCGCGAGCCGATCACGCACGGCGAGCACTCCTGAAGGATGAAGCTCATGACTTGGCGGGGGTGGACTGTTCGATCAGGAGTTTGAGGTTCAGGGCGGAGGCCCAAATCCAGATGAGGGCGCCGCCGGCGAGCATCAGGCGGTAGTCGTGGGCGGGGAACGCGGCGAACCCGAGGACGAGGTAGGCGGCCGGGGCGAGCACGCTGTAGACCGCCCAGCCACGCTGGCCATCGCGGGCAAATCGGCGGGCGAACACCAGGCAGGCCACGCTCAGCGCGAGTCCCATTCCGACCGGAGCGAGGTTGTGCAGCGCACCGTGCCAGCTGACCTGGACGGGGCCGCCGTCCGGGCTTCCAGGCGGGTATCCCTCAGCCGGATCGGTGGGGAACAGACCGGCCCAGATCAGGCTCGCGCCGTACATACCGATAAGCCACGTTCCCCACGTGCGGCCGGGTGTCCCCGCCTGGAGAGCGCGGCGCAGACCGGCGGCGGAGGCCACGACGAGCAGTCCGCTGATCAGGAAGTTGATGATCTGGATCCAGCCGTGGTCACCCAGACTCAGCATGCTGAGCGGGTGCCGCCGGGGGTCGAATCCGTCACGGGTCGTTGCCTGACCCACGATCAGTAGGACGAACAGCGGGCCGGCGACTACGCCGCAGGCGAGCAGGGCGCGGGTGGACGCGGCCGGCGCGGCCGGCGCGGCCGGCGCCTGGTTGAGGTGCTGAGAGGTGGGGGTGTGGGAGGGCATGGGTCGACTCCTGCGGTTAATTCCAGGGAAGAGGAGATCGCGCGCTCGGGCCGCTGCCGAAGCGGGTCCGGGCTTGGTGGAGTGATCGGAAGGGTCCGGGGTCAGCGATAAAGGGCCTGGCCGGTTTCCAGCAGGGTCTTCAGGTCACTGAGTGTCTGGGTCCAGCCGCCGCCGGCTTCGGGGATCTGCCCGGCGCCCTGGGCCGCGGTCTGGGGTGTGCCGGTGACGTCGTGAGTGACGGTCAGCACGGAGACTCCGGTGCCGTCGCCTTCGATCTCGTAGGTCAGCCGGGTGAAGTCTTCGCCCAGGTACAGCGCACGCCAGGTCTGTACAAGTCGGCGGGGAGGATCGGCTTCGATGACCTGGCCGTCGACCACAACGTCTGGGGCGCCGTGTTGTTTCATGGTCTCGCTGGCCAGCCCGCGGAAGGCGCCGCCGGGGCGAAGGTCGTATTCGACCGGTGACCGGTAGCCGAACTTCGCCGTCCATTCCGGTGTGGTGATGGCGTCCCAGATCGCCTGCGGGGTGGCTTTGATGTACACCCGGTAGACCTGGAGGATCGCGTCGCCCTCTGCGGCGCCGGTGTCGATCGTTGACGTCATGGTCTGTCGCTCCAGTTCATGTTTGAGTTCGGCGAGTGCCGCCGCGGGTCGCTCGGTGTACTTGCCGATCCACCGGTCGTGGATCAGCCGGATGGGGACCGGGTTGAGGAAGTGCAGCTTCTCCCGGCCCGACCTGCGCGTGATCACCAGCCCCGCGTCCTCCAGCACCCGCAGGTGCTTGGCGACGCCGAACCGGGTCATCGCCAGCTCCGACTCCAGTTCGCCCTGTGTGCGTCCGTCCCGGGCGAACAGCAGGTCGAGCAGGAAACGGCGACTCGGGTCGGCGAGTGCCTTGAAGGCGAGATCATCGTCGGCCACGACGAAAACATATGTGACTAAAAGGTCACATGTCAATCATAGGTGCCCGGCCCCTTAGCGCTGATCGAAGACCGACGGCTGATCCTGGGTGACCAGCCCATCGACCTCCAGGTTCAGCAGGTTCGCGACCTCGTCGAACACCTGCTTCTCCAGGTCGTCGCGCACCTCGTGCAGCCAGTCCATCGCCCGGTAGCAGGCGTCATCGTCGGTTCCGGCCAGGCCGTCGATAAGAGACCCAGCCCGAGATAGGTGTCGCGTTTCAGTTGCTGCGAGAAGCCGCTGGTCACTCACAGTGCACGTGAACCCGGTCTAATGGCCCCGCCGAGGCCCCCAACGGGATCTGCCGCCAAGCTCGCTGAGCCTTGCGGGAACCCTGCCTCCGACGGCGCCGCCGACCGCACCGCCGGTCGGCTGCGCGCTCACACCGGCACCTGCTGCCAGCCTCCACGGTGAGTCTCGACCCACGCTGACGTGCTGGCGCCGGGGCTACGGTCGCGGGGCTGCCAGCAGGTGACGGTCGGCGGGGCACAGCCAGGAACTGTCCGGAACATCGAGCCAGTGCTGGGCCTCGCTGAGCTGGTCGATGGCTTTGTTGAGGGCGTCGAGTGCGGGGTGGCGTAGGCCGGCGCGGTGCGTCATCGTCCACGGGTACAGGGGAGTGGGATGAACCAGCGGCCGGATGACGGCGCCCGGCACCGGTGGCGTTTCCATCATGGTGAGGATGGGCCAGCCGGTGGTTTGCAGATGGTTGGCTGTCTCGTGCGGGCCGGCGGCGGCCATCGCGGCGGCGCCTGGGTGGTGGTCAGGGGCGGCGTCGCCGCCGAACTCCTGGACAAGGTGCATGCCGAGGTCGACCCATTCCGGCGCTTCCGGGTTGCCGGCGCTGGTGTCGATGGTCAGCCCTTGGATCGCAGCGGTCGCGACGGTGGCGTGCCGGGCGAGCGGATGGTCGTCGAGCAGCAACAGCCCGAGCGGTTCGAAACGCACGAGACGCCGGGTCAGGTCGTCCGGCATCGCGGTGGGCACGCCGTTGATCCGGCCGAAAGCGACGTCGAGGCGGCGATTGACCAGCTCGCGCAGGGCGGCGCCGAAGCCGCCGTGGTAGCGCCCTTCGAGTGTGGTGTGCGGGGCCAGCGAGCGGGCCAGGGAGAGGATCAGCATGGGCGTCGAGTGGTCGCGGACCACATCGACGAGTAGTGACCGGTTGGTGGCTTGGACCTGCTCGTGCAGCCGGTCGTGGAGGGCGAGAAACTCGATGGCCCGCGGCAGGAGCCGGTCGCCTTCCGGGGTGAGCGACACCCGGCGGGTGGACCGTTCGAACAGCCGCGCCCCAAGCTGCTCCTCCAGCCGGGCGATGTCGCGGCTGAGCGCCTGCTGAGCCACGAATGTCCGCGCCGCCGCGCGTCCGAAGTGAAGCTCCTCGGCCACGGCAACGAAGTGTCGCAGTAGCCGTGGGCTGAGATCCTGCATGGCGGCGGCGCTTCCGTGATTGACAACGTGTCGGTAGTCAATGGTACCGAACAGGTGTTGGACGCGGGCGTCGTCGCAGCCAGATGCTCTGGCGTATGCGATCAGCACAACTGGTTCTGGCCGCCGCGACGGCGGTCGGCAGCGTGGGGCTGGCGGCGGGTGGCGTCGCCGGTGCGTTGATCGCGGCCGAAATGACCGGAAGCTCGACGTCGGCGGGTGTCCCGCTTGGTGCGGTTGTGGTCGGCTCGGCCGCCGGTGCCGTGCTGATATCGCGGCTGACGAGGTTCGCCGGTCGCAGTGCCGGGCTCGTTGTCGGCTATGCGGTCGGTGCCGCTGGCGCTGCTCTGGTCGTCGCGGCCATGACAACCTCGAACTTCGGGGTGGTAGTGGCGGGTCACGTCGCGATCGGAGTCGCGAACGCGGCCGTGTACCTGACGCGGTACGCCGCGGCCGACGCGGCGCTTGCAGCCGCCCGGGGCCGGGCACTCGGCGTCATTCTCACGGGCGCCGCGGTGGGCGCGGTCGCCGGCCCTAATCTGCTGGGCCCGAGCGGCGACCTCGCCGTCCAGTTGGGCTTGCCGCGGCTGAGCGGGCTGTACGTCGTGGCCGTCGTGGCGTTTCCTGTCGCTGGAGCGATACTGGCGCTGTTCGGCCGCCGGGCGCGTGAACCAGTCAATGGCGGCTTGCGTGCCGGGACAGGGCAGCCGCCGCGGTCCCGTCCCGGCGTCGGCACCGCCGTGTTCGTGCTCGCCGTGACCAACCTGGTGATGGTGGCGGTCATGGCGATCGTGCCCCTGCACTTGGTGGCGCACGGGCACCATCTCGACGTCGTCGGCGTCGTGGTAAGCGTCCATGTTCTCTGCATGCTCGCGCCGGCACCGCTGGTGGGCTGGCTCGCCGACTGCGCGGGCGCCCCTCTGGTGGCCGGAACCGGCGCCGCCCTGATCGTGATCGCCGGTGTCGCCGGGGCTTTGGCGGACCCGACCAGTGCGCTGTCCCTCACCGTCGTGCTGGCCGTCCTCGGCCTGGGTTGGTGCGCCGGCGTCGTTGCCGGCAGCGTGATGGTCACTGACTCGCTGCCAGGTGCGCAACAGTGGCGCGCTGAGGGCATCGGTGAAATGGCCATGGGCGTGGCGGCGGGGTTCGGTGCGCCGCTAGCGGGACTGGTCGTCGCGTTCGGTGGATTTCCGGCGCTCGTCGTCACCACATCCGTTGTGAGCCTGGTGCTGCTGTACCGCTGTCTGCGGTCGATGCGGCCCGTCGATGAAAGGACCATCTCGTGACTACCGCAACTACGAGGTCCAGAGCTGGGCGGCGGGAATGGGCCGGACTGGTCCTGCTCTGCCTGCCCGTGTTTCTCGTCTCGATGGACTTCTCCGTGCTGTACCTGGGTGTTCCGCACCTGACCGCCGACCTCGCTCCGGACGCCATCCAGCAACTGTGGATTGTGGACATCTACGGATTCCTGATCGCCGGCTTCCTGGTCACGATGGGTACCATCGGTGACCGGATCGGCCGGAAGAAGCTGTTGCTCATCGGCGCCGCCGTGTTTGGCGTCGCCTCGATTTCGGCAGCGTTCTCCCGTAGCCCGCAGATGCTCATCGCCAGCCGTGCGCTCCTGGGCGTCGGGGGTGCCGCGGTGATGCCATCGGTGCTGGCCCTTGTCACCGGCATGTTCACCGACTCCAGGCAACGCAGCCGCGCCCTCGCGATCTACCTGACCTGCTTCATGGGAGGGGCGACGCTCGGCCCGCTCGTCGGCGGCCTCCTACTGGAGTACTTCTGGTGGGGTTCGGTGTTCCTGGTGTCCGTACCGGGGATCGTGCTGCTGCTAGCGTTCGGCCCCTTCCTTCTCCCCGACCAGAAGGCATCGCGGGCGGGCAGGCTCGACCCGGTCAGCGTCGCGCTGTCCCTCACCGCGATCCTGCCGTTCATCTACGGGCTCAAAGAGCTGGCTCGCCACGGCTGGCAGTGGCTCCCCGCCCTGGCTCTGATGTTCGGCGTCATGGCGGGACTGGTGTTCGTCCGACGGCAGCGGCGCCTGGAGCATCCGCTGCTCGACCTGCGCATGTTCGGTAACCGCACATTCAGCTCCGCGCTGACCCTGATGTTCGTGACCAGCGTGGTGGGAACCGGCACCCTTCTCCTCGTCACGCTCTACCTGCAGAACGTCACCGGCCTCACGCCACTGACGGCCGGCCTGCTCCTGCTGGCACCCAACGTACTGATGATCATCGGCCTCGTGGGCAGCCCTTCGCTGGCGAGCCACATCCGTCCGGCGTACCTGATCGCGGGCGGGCTGTCCGTCGCCGGCGCCGGCTACGCGCTCTTCACGCTGGCCGACTCGACGTCCGGCCCCGCGATGATCGTCATCGCGATGTGCGTCGTCATGTTCGGCACCGGGCCGCTGGCCGCGTTCTGCAACCATCTCGCCATGGGGGCCGTACCGCCCGACAAGGCCGGCTCCGGGGCGTCGATCGTGCAGACGACCAACGAGTTCGGGCTCGGACTCGGCATCGCCACGCTCGCCACACTCGGCACCGCCGTCTACCGGAGCACCGTCGAGAGCGCCCTCGGCAACCTGCCATCCAACGCCGCCGGCGCCGCCCGGGAAAACATCGACCGCGCGGTCGCCGTCGCCGGTCAGTTGCCCGCCCAGCAGAGCGTCGACCTGCTGGCCGCGGCCCGCGACGCGTTCACCTCAGGCCTCCACCTCGTCGCCATCGTCAGCGCCATCTTCTACGTCGGCATGGCCGGACTGGCCCTACGGGCTTTCAAGCACGTGCCGAGCTCACCCGGCGGCGACCACGCCACCACGACGACGGACCAGGAGGCCGAGCCGGCACCCGGCGACCGGGCGGCCACTCAGCACCACGTTCCGAACCGCGTAGGAGAACGGATTTCGTCATGACCAGCCAGCCCGCCGAACCCAACGTTTCAACGACCCGCGACGCGGCCCGCCCCCCGGTCGCCGACCGGGCCACGTTCCAGACCGAACTGGACCGGCTCCGCGTCCGGGAGAAGGCCCACACCCGTGAGGGCGACGCGGTCGCCGCCGCCCGGCGCCGCCTGCCGATGGTCGAAGTCGATCCGCGGACTCCGCTGACCGGAGCAGACGGTCCCGTGCCGCTGATCGACATCTTCGACGGCCGGTCCCAATTGGTCGCCTACTTCCACATGTGGCACATCGGCAGACCCAGCGCGGAGCAGTGCGAGGGCTGCACCTTCAGCACGTCCCACGTCACCGAGCTGACCTACCTGCACTCACGTGACATCAGCTACGCGGTCTTCTGTGAAGGGCCGTATGAAGAGGCGTCGCGGTATCGCGACTTCATGGGCTACCCCGTTCCCTGGTACTCAGTGCCTCAGGACTCCGTGGACCAGCTGATCGCAGACCGATACTTCGGCATCCTGGTCTGCTACCTCCGGGACGGTGACCAGGTCTATGAGACCTACTGGACCACCGGCCGAGGCAACGAAGCGATGGCGCCGTCCTACGGACTGATGGATCGGACCGTCTACGGCCGGCAAGAGTTCTGGGAGGAATCGCCAGAGGGCTGGCCGCAGCGTTGGGGTTCCAGAGGAGGCCAGTTTCAGATGGACGACGGCCGTCCGATGGCCCAGTGGTCACGGATCCAGGCCGGCCGCGACGACGACCTTGGCCCCATGCCGGACGGA
The DNA here is from genome assembly GCF_040643285.1 of Spirillospora sp. NPDC047279. Lineage (NCBI taxonomy): Bacteria > Bacillati > Actinomycetota > Actinomycetes > Streptosporangiales > Thermomonosporaceae > Spirillospora > Spirillospora sp. NPDC047279. The sequence continues at coordinate 327,784 of NZ_JBEYUA010000006.1, read as the reverse complement.
TGGACCGCCTGCTCCTGCCCACTCCACACCGGAGCGTCGGCTGGGGCGACGAGCTGATGTCACCGTCGCCGGTTCTCGCCACACCGATCAACCGTTCACCCGAGGAGCGCATCATGACCGCTACCTACACCTTCGATGTCTTCTCCACTCTCGACGGCTTCGGCGCCCACAACGGCGACTGGGGCGGCTACTGGGGCAAGCAGGGCCCCGAGTTTCTCGACCGTCGCCTCGCCTTGTACAGCAAGGAGCAGCGCATGGTCTTCGGAGCCAACACGTATCGAGCGCACGCGCACATGCTGGCCGCAGGAATCGAGGTGTCCGAGCTGAGTGACCCATGGGTCACCCGGATGAGAGACCTACCGGCGACGGTGGTGTCGAGCACGCTGCAAGAACCCCTCGACTGGCCGGACGCGACCGTGGTGAGCGGCGACGCCGTCGACGTCGTCGCCAAGCTCAAGGCTGAGTCAGACCTACCGCTGCGCTCGCACGGCAGCCTGTCGTTGAACCGGGCACTCATGGCCGCCGGCCTCGTCGACCGCGTCCAGGTGACGCTCTTCCCCGCGATCTGCGGCCAGACCGGCGCGGACCCGACCTTCCAAGGTGCCGCCGACTTCGACCTTCAGCTCATCGAGAGCAGGACACTCGACGGCAACATCCAGGAGTTCATCTATCGGCCCACGCCGCGTATCGGAGCCCGGCCATCTACGAGAGCCATCGCGTAGTCGCGGCCTACGTGAACGTGCAGAAGAACTACTACAACGACGGGGGCTGGTGACGGGCCGGCCCGGAGACGGCCGCGAGGCGATTCCCGCCATGCGCGCGCCTGGGTCTCGGTGAAGCGCCCAGCAAGCCGGGTGGGGAACCCCCGAACGTCGCGACGGCGGCCCGGGGCGCGGTCCGATCATGGCCGCGCCCCGGGCCGCCCGCGCTCATGCGCCGCCCGTGCGCGTCGCGGGGGTTACAGGTCGCCGAGGTGGACCTGGTTGATGGTGGTGGAGTAGGCGGTCAGGCCGCCGGTAGCGCACGCTGCGCCCATTTCAATCAGTGGGGTGGTGGTGCGGCCGTCGGCCCGGACCGTGCCGCCGGTGAACACGCCGCTGGTGACCCGGCCGCCCTCAAGGGCGAAGGACACCGAATCGCCGCGGAAGGTGGATTGGTCGATGCTGGTGGTGGAACCGTCGTTCCAGGCGATGGTCACCTTGGCGTAGCCGGGCCCGAACGGGCCTGGGCACCTGGCCTGCAGCGCGGTCTCCAGAGTGATGGTCCCGCCCGACAGCTTCGGGTGCTGGGCCGAGGAACACGAGTCCAGGTTTCCGCGGCCGGTCAGCTGGACGGTCTTCCGGGGGAAGGCGACGCCCGTGTCGGCCTGGACGTCGAGGGAACCGTCCCGGCATTCGACGGTGCCCGCAGCCACGGCGGTCGGTGCCGCTTGGGCCGGAGCGGCGCCCGCCATTGCGGCGGTGGCGAGCGGTAGGGCGATCAGGGAGAGGGCCGCAGCGCGGCCACGCCTCGCCAGTGTGTAGTTAATCGTGTGCGTAACGTAGCGTGCGCGGGCCGGAGCGGGGTTCCGCGCGGACAGTGCGGGTGTCGGTCTGATCGGCGGGTGATTGTGCTGGTCGGGAGAGCCTGCGGTGGCGGTACGGGGCTAGGTGCACAGCAGGTCTGCTCGCGACGACAGCCTCGATCACGTTGTAGGCGATGGTGGCTGCCACCAGAAGCCACACCCGCCGTGCCTACGTTTCGCGAATAACCAGGTAAGGCGGCTATCCGCTGGATCTTCGGCGATTGCTACCGGACCCCGTCGTCGACGACGACAAGCGCGCCGCGATCCTGGCCCGCCGCGAGCGCGGAGAATCCATCCGCAATGCACACACCCGCTCCCCGACCTTCGCGCTGGTGCGATGCGGGGTGGTGTGCGGGCGGCTGGACCGGTCGACCAGCCCGGCCACGCCCTCGGCACGCCAGCGCGCGAGCCATTTGTAACCGGTGGCGCGGGAGATGCCCATCTCGGCCGCGACATGCGCGACCGGCCGGCCAGCACACGCTGCACCAAAGCTGCCTGCCATGGACGGTCAGCCGGGCGTTACGGTGGGCCATGAAGACCTCCGTGTGCGGCGTGGATTCGACACCTTCACCACACCGGAGGTCTTCGCCGTCCACCAGACACCCTCAGGTGTCAACAACGTCCATGGTCAGTACAGCTAGAGCGGGGCGTCGTCGCTGGGTCGTCCCTGGGTTTGCGACCCTTGCGAGGTTCGTCGTCGCACATGATGGCGGACGTCGCTCCAATAGGCGCCATTGGCCGGACAAGCCGCGTTATTACTAGCCGGTTTGCTAGCCGATGATCTTTGAGGCATCTGGGGGACGAGAGGATGTCTCTATTTTGGGCTTGGGGGCGGTGTTCGGGTCAGGGGATCTTGGGGGTGGCCCGGTCGATGATCGGTGCTAGGTCGACCGAGGATGGGAGGGTGCCGTAGGCATGGCCCCAGTCGCCTCCCAGGCGGGTGGCGACGAAGGCGTCGGAGATGGCGGGGTGGCCATGCCTGACCAGGAGGGATGCCTGGAAGGTGAGGGCCATCCGCTCGACGATGCGGCGGGCTCGGAGCTGGATGGTGTCGAAGTCGGTGAGGGAGTTCTTGAGGTCCTGGACGGCCTGGTCGAAATGAGGGTTGGCGCCGGACGCCTGTTCGATTTCGGTGAAGAAGGCCTCGACCACCTGCGGTTCTTTTGCCATGGCTCGTAGGACATCTAGCGCGGCGACGTTGCCCGAGCCTTCCCAGATGCCGTTGAGGGGGGACTCGCGGAAGAGGCGGGGCATGCCGGACTCCTCGACGTAGCCGTTGCCGCCCAGGCATTCGAGGGCCTCGGCGGCGTGGGCGGGCCAGCGCTTGCAGACCCAGTACTTGGTGACGGCCAGGGCGAGGCGCTTGAAGGCGGTCTCGCCGGCGTCGCCGCGGACGGAACGGTCGGTGGCGCCGGCGAGGCGCATCATGACGGTGGTGGCGGCCTCGGACTCGATCGCCAGGTCGGCCAGGACGTTGCGCATGAGCGGCTGGTCGATGAGGTACGCGCCGAACGCCTTGCGGTGGGCGGCGTGGTGGGCGGCCATGATGAGGCCCTGGCGCATGCCGGCGGCGGCGCCGATGACGCAGTCGAGACGGGTCATGTTGACCATCTCGATGATGGTGCGGACGCCGCGGCCCTCCTCGCCGACGCGGTAGGCGACGGCGTTCTCGTACTCGATCTCGGACGAGGCGTTGGAGTGGTTGCCGAGCTTGTCCTTCAGGCGCATCAGGCGGAGCGGGTTGAGGGTGCCGTCGGGCAGGACGCGCGGGACCAGGAAGCAGGTCAGGCCGTTGGCGGTCTGCGCGAGGGTCAGGAAGAGGTCGCACATCGGGGCGCTGGTGAACCACTTGTGGCCGACGAGGGTGTAGGTGCCGTCGGCGCTCGGGGTGGCCCGCGTGGTGTTGGCGCGGACGTCGCTGCCGCCCTGCTTCTCGGTCATCGACATCCCGGCGAGGAGCCCGGACTTGGTGAGCGGCGCGCGGAGGCCGAAGTCGTAGGAGGGGGCCGTGAGCAGGGGCTCGTACCGGGCCGCGAGGTCGGGGGAGGTGCGCAGCGCGGGGACGGCGGCGTACGTCATCGAGATGGGGCAGCCGTGGCCGGCGTCCACCCGCCAGGTGTAGAACTTGGCGGCGCGGGCGACGTGGGCGCCGGGCCGGGACGAGGCCCAGGGGCCGCCGTGCAGGCCGTTGGTGACGGCGACGGTCATCAGCTCGTGCCAGGCCGGATGGAACTCGACCTCGTCGACGCGGTGGCCGTAACGGTCGTGGGTGTGCAGGACGGGCGGGTGCTCGTTGGCGAGGCGGCCCCACTCCTGCGCCTGGTGGGTGCCGGCGAGGCGGCCGAGCTCGTGGACCTCGGGGGCGGCCCAGCCGGCACCCTCCCGGTCGAGGGCGGCGAGGAGCGCGGGATCGTCCGCCGCGTCGTGGTCGACGAGCGGGGGGACCTGGTTGAACACCTCGTGCGTCACGCGCTGCTCCCGGTGATGATGTTACGGATTATCTTCAACTGAGTAGAAAGTGTAGTACCCATCCTCCTGAAGACCGGGGGTGATCTCGTTCGCGGGTCGGATTGCCCGGGCTAAGCGGGGGCATACCTTCGAAGTCATGAGTCAGCCCATTCCCCAGCCGGAGGAGCGGCCCTCCCGGTTCACCGGCAAGGCATCGCCGGCGCCCGAGTCGGTGCGCGCCTCCGATGCCGAGCGTGAGGCCGTGGTGGAGCGGCTGCGGGTGGCCTCCGTCGAGGGGCGGCTGACGTTCGAGGAGCTGACCACGCGCACCGAGGCGGCCTACTCGGCCGTCACCCGGGGCGAGCTGGAGACGATCACCGCGGACCTGCCCGGCATGGGCGCTCCGGGGGCCGTTCCGGCGCCGGTGCAGGTGCAGCGCAGGTTCAGCGCGATCATGAGCGACTGCAAGGAGAGCATCTCCGGCCGCATCGACGCCGAGCTCACCGTGCTCGCGGTGATGGGCGACGTGATGCTCGACCTGCGCGGCGCGCAGGTGCCGACCGGCGAGGTCAGCCTGATGGCCACCGCCGTCATGGGCGACGTCAAGATCATCGTGCCGGACGGGGTGGCGATCGACCTCAGTGGCTACGCGGTGATGGGCGACCGCAAGGTGCGGGTGCGCGAGGCCGCGCCCGGGCCGCGCGTTCCGGTCGTGCGCATCAAGGCGCAGGCGATCATGGGCGATGTGACGATCGTGGACGACGCGCACCACGCACAGGTGCGCAAGGCGATCGCGTCGTGGTGGCACGGCCGCAAGGGCCGGCAGGACTGACGCGGACCCCCGGGGCGGAGGCCCGCGCCGGCCCCTCTTCAGATCAGGACGAGCGGCGGTTGGAGGCCGTGCGGGCGCCGAGCCACGCGGTGTAGACGGCGGTGCCGACCAGTCCGGCCTTGCGGGTCCTGTCGATGGCCAGGGCCACGCCCAGGGCCAGCTCGGTGGCGCCGTTCCGCTTGATCCACGTCTGCGTGTCCTGCGGGAACGCCAGCTTGGAGATGGGCTCGAACGCCTTCGGGGCGGCGAAGTGGGCGGCGCCGGTGGCGGCGAGCACGATGCCGGCGGTGCGCAGAAGGGCCATGAGGGGATTTCCTTTCAGCGGATGTACTCGTAGTCGTCGAGATCGAAGGTCCGGCTCCGGCGCCAAACGTACAACCCGGACTGCGGGCGGACGTAGGGGGAGTCCCCGTGCCGGTCGAAGTAGTACGAGTTGGACCGGGCGCAGCTCGGCTGGGCCAGGATGGTGCCCTTCATGCGGCGCCGCATGTCGGTGGTGAAGTCGTCGTGCGGGCGGCGCCGCACCACCATCCGCGCCGCGCGGCGCCGGCGCGCCTCGGCGACGCAGCGCACGATGTGCGTGGCGCCCGCCTCGATGATCGAGAACCACGACGCGCCGGTGACGGTGTACGGGCCGTTCATCAACCAGAAGTTGGGCGCGAGCGGCGAGGCGACACCCTCGTAGGTCTGGTAGCGGTGCTCGTCCCAGTGGGCGCCCAGCTCGACGCCGCCGAGGCCGACGACCGGGAACGCGGGCATCGCGCCCAGCTCCAGGATCCTGAAGCCGGTGGCCAGGACGAGCGTGTCGACCGGGCGTTCGCGGCCGTCCCGCGTCACGATCCCGGTGGCGGTGACGCGCTCGATCGGGTCGGTGACGAGGTCGACGTCCTCGCGCAGGAACGTGGGGAAGTAGCGGTTGGAGAACGACGGCCGCTTGCAGCCGAAGCCGTAGCGCGGCGTCAGCGCGCGCCGGAGCCGGCGGTCGGGCACCTGGCGGCGCAGGTGGGCGCGGCAGACCGCCTCGGTCGCGCGCACCAGGAACGGCGCCTTGCTGTAGTGCACGATGCCCAGCACCATGACCACCTCGGACACGATCGTGGTGATCAGCCGGACCAGCCGCTGCACCGGCGGCACGGCGCGGAAGAGCGCGCGCACGGCGGCCGGGACGGCGACGTCGACCTTGGGGAACACCCAGATCGGCGTGCGCTGGTAGACGTCGAGGTGGGCGGCGACGCCGGCGATCTCGGGGATGACCTGGAGCCCGGACGCGCCGGTGCCGATCACCGCGACCCGTTCGCCGCCCAGGTCGTGGTCGTGGTCCCAGCGTGCGGTGTGCACGATCTTCCCGGCGAACGTGCCGATGCCGGGGATGTCGGGGTTCCTGGGCTGGTCGAGCGGCCCCACCGCGGCCACCAGGAACCGGGCGGTGAGCACGCCCCGGCCGGTGTGGACGCGCCACAGGTCGGCGTCCTCGTCGAAGACGGCCCGCTCCACCTTGGTGCCGAGCCGCAGGTGCGGCCGCAGCCGGTACTTGTCGGCGCAGTGCTCGGCGTACGCGCGCACCTCCGCGCCGGGAGCGAACGAGCGCGTCCAGGAGGGGTTCGGCTCGAACGAGTAGCAGTAGGTGGCGGACGGGATGTCGACGGCCACGCCGGGATAGGTGTTGTGCCGCCACACCCCGCCCACGCTCGGCGCCGCGTCCACGATCACGAAGTCGCGCACGCCCTTCCTCCGCAGCTGGATGCCGACGCACAACCCGGAGAACCCGGCACCGACGACCACCACCTCATGCTCCGGCTTCATGCCGGGCCCTTCCGCCGCCTCGGCGGGATGTCTCATGAGCCACTCCTCCGGCATTCGGGATACCGAAGGTATTTGGGAGCTGGACGGAGTGTCAATACGAGCGAACTCTCCTGATCGGATGGGTAGATACCGTTGGTATCTGGATACCGAGGTCCCTTAAGGTGGACGGATGGGACGACTGACCAGGGTGGAGAGTCAGGCGCGGACGCGGGAGCTGCTGCTCGCGACGGCCCGGCGGCTGTTCCTGCGTGACGGGTATCACGCCACCTCGCTGGAGAAGGTCGCCGAGGCGGCCGGCTTCTCCAAGGGGGCCGTCTACTCCAACTTCGGCACCAAGGACGAGCTCTGCCGGACGGTCATCGAGGCCGTCCGCGCCGAACAGGTGCAGGCCATCATGGACGCCTTCCTCGGCGAGGGCTCCGGCGAGGAACGGCTCGCGGTCTTCGAGTCCTGGGCCGAGCGCACGATCGGCGACCCCGGCTGGACGCTCCTGGAGGCCGAGTTCGCCATCCACGCCACCCGCCGCGACCAGGGGCTGCGTGCTGAGGTCGCCTCGGGCGGCCGGAGCTGGGCGGGGGCCCTCCGCCTGCTGCTGGAGGAGGAGGCCCGCCGCCGCGATCTCGTGCTGCCGCTGCCCGCCGCCGAGCTCGCCGACGCGCTGCTCAGCCTCGGCATCGGGCTGGGCCTCCGCCGCGCCGTCGACCCCGCGCTCTCGCCGCACGCGCTGACCGGCATGATCCGCCTGCTCCTGGAGGCCTCGCCCCGCTCCGCTACGTCCTGACCCGCTCGGCTTCGTCCCGACCTCGCCGCCGCCCGATCGTCACGACCCGCCTTTGCCTCCGTCCCGCGGGCGAAGTGTGGTTGGTATGCGGCATTTGTTCGGTTCCACACGGGATCGTGGCGATGCGGATAAGGTTCGGTGCTCGAATCGGCCGGGGTCCGGGGGCAACCTTCACGGATCTTCAACCGGTCGTAGGGGCATGGGCGGAGTCAGGGAAGGCGGGGGCCGATGCGGGATCGGGACGACTTCACCGCGTACGTCGCGGAGCGGTCGCCGCGGTTGTTGCGGACCGCCTACCTGCTCTGCCGTGACTGGGCGCTCGCCGAGGACCTGCTGCAGACGTCGCTGGCCAAGGTGTGGGGAGCCTGGGGGCGGATCGGGGGCGATCCCGATCCGTACGTCTACCGGGTGCTGGTCAACACGCACGCGTCCTGGTGGAAACGCCGGTGGCGGGGTGAGATCCCGTCCGCCGAACCACCGGACACCGCCGACCCGGAGGACCCGATGCGGGCGGCCGACGAGCGGGCCGCCATCTGGGCGGCGCTGGGGCGGCTGCCGCCGCGGCAGCGCGCGGTGGTGGTCCTGCGGTTCTTCGAGGACCTCTCCGAGGCGGCGGTCGCCGAGATCCTCAACTGTTCGGTGGGCACGGTGAAGAGCCAGACGAGCAAGGCCCTCGCCAAGCTGCGCGTCGATCCTGAGATCATCGCTCCGGTTCCCGTGGAAGGGCTGTCATGAGGCGTACCGTCGGCGACCTGCGCGCCATGCTCGACCAGGAGAGCCGGGACGCGCCGCCCGAGACGGGCCGGATGGCCGCGGTCGAGGGGAAGATCCGTACGCGCCGGCGGCGCCGCACGGCCACGACGGCCGTGACCGCCGTGGCCGCCGTGGTGCTCGTGGCGGCCGGTGCCGTGGCCGGGCCGTTCGGCCGGGAGGATCCGCGGCCCGGGCACGGTCCCGCGGCCGGTCCCACGGCGGAGGCTCCCGAGGGCCCGCCGCCGGCCGTCTTCCAGGGCATGCGGCGCATCGTGTCCCAGCAGTTCACCGTGACCGGCGAGATGATGTCCCTGCGCTTCACGCCGACCGGCCGCGACACCGCGTACATCATCCAGTGCCGTCCCGGCTTCGAGGTGGTGCAGCAGGTCGACGGCGACGGCGGCTACGGCGCGTTCGGCGAGTGCGCGGCCGGCGCGGCGCCGTCCCGCGCGATCATGTCCGGGCTGGGCGGCCGCAGGCTCCAGCCGGGGGTGCCGCACCTGCTCGAGGTGGTCGTCCTGCCCGAGGGCACGGTCAAGCGGAACGCGATCGAGTACATGCGCGGCGTCGCGGTCGGCCGCGGCACGCCGACGGTGACCCTGGAGGAGTACCTCGCCACCCACGAGCCGGGCATGAGCCCCTGGACCGTCGCCGTCTACAGCGGCATGTGCTCGGGAGACTGCTGACGCGTCAGACCGCGGCGGCGGCGCGCACCTCCGTGCGGGCCTCGTCGTAGCGGCGCAGGACGAGGTCGGCGATCTCGGGGGCGGCGCCGAGCACGGGCGACACCACCTCGGCCCCGGCGGCGAGCGCCTCGCGCCGTACCTTGTCGGCGAAGTAGCCCGGCGCGAGGAAGTAGGACGCCACCACGACCCGGGGCGCGCCCGCGTCGAGCAGCGCCGACACCGCCTCGCCCGGGGTGGGCCGCGCGGCGGAGGCGAAGGCGGGCACGACTCCGCGCCAGCCCAGACCGCGGCGAAGCCGCTCCGGAGGGTGCGGGGGGCCGTCCCCCCTCGGGCCGGCGCCGCCGCGCCACTCCCGGGCCATGCCCCAGATGGTCGCGTTGGCGGACGGGTCGCTCGACCCCGCCGACACCAGCACCACGGCGGTGTCGGGGTCGCCGATCTCCACGCCCGCCTCGGTGAGGCGCCGCTCCAGCGCCGCCATCAGCAGCGGGTGCGGGCCGAGCGTGGCCGCGGTGCGCAGGGACAGCCGCGGGTGCAGCGTCCGCACGTCGTTGAGCACGCCCGGGACGTCGGTCTTGCTGTGGTACGCGGCGGTCAGCAGCAGCGGCAGCACCACCGCCTCGTCCACGCCGTCCTGGGCGAGCCCGTCCAGGACCCGCACCGGGTTGGGCGGCGCGTGGTCCAGGAAGGACGTCAGCACCGGCACGTCCGGGCGGCGTGCCCGGACGGCCGTGAGCAGCTCCGCCACGGTCGCGGCGGCGCGCGGGTCCTTGCTCCCGTGCGCGACCGCGACCATCGGCGGAGGGGAGACGGAGGTCACAGGTGGATCCCGCATTCGGTCTTGCCCATGCCGGCCCAGCGGCCGCTGCGCGGGTCCTCCCCAGGTGCCACCGGACGCGTGCACGGCCGGCAGCCGATGGACGGGTAGCCGTCATAGTGCAGCGGGTTGACCAGCACCCCGTTGTCCTCGATGTAGTCGTCCATCTGCTGCTGGGTCCAGTCGAGGATCGGGTTGACCTTGACCATGCCGCGCTTGCGGTCCCACTCGACCACGCGGCGGTCGCGGCGGCTCGACGTCTCCTCGCGGCGGATGCCGCTGAACCAGGCCATGTAGCCCTCGAGCGCCTTGCCCAGCGGCTCCACCTTGCGCAGGTGGCAGCACAGGTCGGGGTTGCGGCCGAAGAGGCGGGGGCCGAGCGCGGCCTCCTGCTCCTCCACCGTGCGGGACGGCGTCACGTTGATGACGTTGACGGGGTACACGGCCTCCACGGCGTCCCGGGTGCCGACGGTCTCGGCGAAGTGGTAGCCGGTGTCGACGAACAGCACGTCGATCCCGGGCTTCACCTTCGACACCAGGTGGATGAGGGCGGCGTCGGACATGGAGGAGGTGAGACAGATCCGGTCTCCGAACGTCGCCGAGGCCCACCGGATGACCTCCAGGGTGGAGGCGCCCTCCAGCGCGGTCGCGGCGGATTCGACGATGTCTTCGAGGTCGAGTGTCGGTCTGTCGGTCTCCAGCAGAGTCACTGGGAGGTCTCCTTGCGTGTGTGGGGGGCTCCAACACCGAGGAACTTCAGCGTGAAAGATCGGACACAGTCGTGGCAGAACCACGCCCCGGCCTCTTCGAGAGGCTCGAGGTGCTCGTCTCCGCAGTACGGGCAGTAGAACGGCGCGGCACGTTCGCTCATTTCTACGGCCCGGCTACTTGAGGTCGGCGTCGTCGGCGCGCTGGACCCAGGCGGCGAAGGTCTCGCCGTCGGTGCGCTGCGCGTCGAAGTTGCGGACGACCCGCTCGACGTAGTCGGTCAGCCCGGCCGAGGTGGTCTTCAGCCCGCGGACCTTCTTGCCGAACGAGGCGCCGACCTGGCCGCCCAGGTGGATCTGGAAGCCCTCCACCTGGTCGCCGTTCTCGTCCACGACCAGCTGGCCCTTGAGCCCGATGTCGGCGACCTGGATGCGGGCGCAGGCGTTCGGGCAGCCGTTGACGTTGATGGTCAGCGGCTGGTCGAAGTCCGGCAGGCGCTTCTCCAGCTCGTCCATCAGGTCCATCGCGCGCTGCTTGGTCTCGACGATCGCGAGCTTGCAGTACTCGATGCCGGTGCAGGCCATGGTCTGGCGCCGGAACGTGGACGGGTTGACCTGGAGGTCGTGCTCGGCGAGCGCGGCGGCGAGCGGCTCGGTGTTCTCCTCGGGCACGTCGAGGATCACCATCTTCTGCTCGGCCGTCGTGCGCACCCGGCCCGAGCCGTAGCGCTCGGCGAGGTCGGCGATGACGCCGAGGATCTCGCCGTTGACCCGGCCCACGCGCGGCGCGAAGCCCACGTAGAAGTCGCCGTCCTTCTGCGGGTGGACGCCCACGTGGTCGCGGCGGGGGAGCGGGGCGGCGGGCTCGGGGCCGTCCGGCAGCGCGTACCCGAGGTACTCCTTCTCCAGCACCTCGCGGAACTTCTCCGGGCCCCAGTCGTTCATCAGGAACTTGATCCGGGCACGGTGGCGCAGCCGCCGGTAGCCGTAGTCCCGGAAGATCGCGATGATGCCCTTCCAGACCTCGTGCGCCTGCTCCGGCTTGACGAAGACGCCGAGGCTCTTGGCGAACATCGGGTTGGTCGACAGGCCGCCGCCGACGAACGCCTGGTAGCCGACCTCGCCCTCGTCGTTCACCACGCCGACGAACGCCACGTCGTTGATCTCGTGGACCGTGCAGTGCGCGGTGCAGCCCGAGAACGCCGACTTGAACTTGCGCGGCAGGTTGGAGAACTCCTGCGACCCGATGTAGCGGTCGTGGACCTCCGTGATCTGCGGCGTCGCGTCGATGACCTCGTCCGCCGCGATCCCGGCCAGCGGACAGCCGATGATCACTCGCGGGGTGTCACCGCAGGCCTCCATGGTCGACAGCCCGACCGACTCGAGGGTCTCCCAGATCGCCGGCACGTCCTCGATCGCGATCCAGTGGTACTGCACGTTCTGCCGGTCGGTGATGTCGGCGGTCCCGCGCGCGTACTTGGTGGAGATGTCGGCGACCGCGCGCAGCTGGTCGCCGCTCAGCTGGCCGCCGTCGATGCGGACGCGCAGCATGAAGTAGCGGTCGTCGAGCTCCTCGTCCTCCAGGATCGCGGTCTTGCCGCCGTCGATCCCGGGCTTGCGCTGGGTGTAGAGCCCGAACCAGCGGAAGCGGCCCCGCAGGTCGGCCGGGTCGATCGAGTCGAAGCCGGCCTTGGAGTAGACGTCGAGGATCCGGCGGCGGACGTTGAGCCCGTCGTCGTTCTTCTTGTTCTCCTCGTTCTTGTTGAGGGGTTCTCGGTAACCGAGGGCCCACTGGCCCTCGCCTCGCTTGCGCTTGGTCGCTGGTGGCACGGCGAGCGTCCAATCCATCTCGTGCTGGGAGGACGCGCAGCGCACCGGGGACAGCCTGACGGCCGGCTCGACGGTGAGCGGGAACGGTCAAAGGTGACGCCGATGCGCCACGCTTCCGTAATGATCAACGGGGCGTGGTCGGGGCGTCACCGACAGATCGCGCTGCGGACGCGCAGAAAGTCCACGTGCCGGCGCATTACCAGCAGGGGGTCCGCAGCAGTCATGTGAACATGATGACCCGAGGTCTCGCGGGCTGTCCAGTTGCGTCCGGCATACGGACGCGTGAGATCCGTCATCATCCCTGCCTCTTCCAGTTGACCTTCGGCTCCGCGGGCCGCCCCTCGGCCGTCTTCTCCGCGTCCTTCTCCGCGTCGCGCTGCTCCGGCGTCGCCGGACCGGAAAGATGCTGGCAGTCGCACCACGACCCGCCACGACAGTCGTCGTGGTGGCGGTCGCGGCACGCTCGGCAGATCATCTCTCCATTGTCGCCGATCGAGGCAAATCGGCGACGGGCGCGTCCCCCCGAGGTGCGACCTGGGTGCCCTGACGGTGTCGATCGTGGTCCGGAAGCGGCCTCGGCGCGTCAGAGTGGGTATGAGCGGGAGAATTACGGCGGCGCTTCGCGACGCGCCGGGGCGGACCACTGAAATGGGCGATCAGGCATGTTCCGGGCGGGCAACGCTTTACGGTGGGGCAGTGTGACCACTGTTTCGGACGCCGCTGGCCCGGCGGGGGCTTCGACGGACGATTCCGAGGCGGATGAACCGCCCGGCGTGCGGCGCCGCCCGGGCGCGATCGCCTGGGGCCTGATCCGCAGCACGGCCGTGGCGGCCTTCCGTTACCGCGTCACCGGGCTCGCCGCCGAGGCGGCCTTCTTCGCGCTGCTGTCGCTGCCGCCGCTGGTCATCGGGCTCATCGGCACGATGGGGCATTTCCGGTCGGTGCTGGGCAACGAGACGGTCGCCGAGATCCGCGCCTGGCTGATCACGCAGTCGCAGACCGTGCTGACCGGCCCGGCCGTCGACTCGGTGGTGGTGCCGCTGATCGACGACGTGATCCGGGGCGGCAGCCCCGACATCGTCTCGCTGAGCTTCCTGATCTCGTTGTGGGCCGGGTCGCGGGCCACCAACGTCTACGTCGACACGATCACCATCGCCTACGGGCTGTCCGGCGTGCGCGGAGTGATCAGGACCCGGCTGCGCGCGTTCGCGCTCTACCTGATCGGCCTGCTCGTCATGCTGATCCTGATCCCGCTGCTGGTGGCCGGCCCGGCGCTGGTGCGCGAGGCGCTGCCGGAGAGCGCGGCGTTCGTCCAGCTGTTCTACTGGCCGGTCGTGGTGACGTTGTCGATCCTGTTCCTGGCGATGCTCTACCACATGAGCGTGCCGGTGCGGACGTCCTGGTGGCGCGAGGTGCCGGGCGCGGTGATCGCGCTGATCATCTGGATCGTGGGCAGCGTCACGCTCCGGCTCTGGCTGGCCGGCTCGCTGGCCGGGGTGTCGGTGTACGGCTCGCTGGCGGCCTCGATCGCGATCCTGGCCTGGTTGTACGTGGCGGCGCTCGCGGTGCTCATCGGCGCCGCGCTCAACGCCGAGATCGACCGGCTGTGGCCGAGCGTGGGCACCGCCCGCGCCCGCGCGGTGCGCGCGCAGGCCGCCCAGGCGGCGGCCGAGGCGGCGGAGAAGGCCGCGGCGGCCGACGAGGCGCACGCCAAGGCGGTCGAGCAGCGCGGCGGCGGCGACTGACCTCCCGCCGGCGGGCGGGGCAAGGGTAAAAACTATGCCCCAACAGGACCGGAATAGGGCAAACATGTCGTAGCCTCGCCTGACATGACCCCCCCTGAGGAGACCGGGCGGCTGCGTACCGTGACCGGCACGATTCCCGCGTCCGTGATCACCGGTGCCGTGCTCTCGCACGAGCACCTGCAGCTGGACCTGCGCTGGTCGACCAGGCCGTCCCGGGTGGAGTCGGACCCGCGCCGCTGGCTGGACGAGGAGAAGGGCGTCACCGGCGAGCTGGCCGCCCTGCGCACCGACCACGACCTGGGCCTGGTCATCGACCTGACCTGCGCCGGGATGGGTCGCAACGCGGCCGCGCTGTCCCGGATCAGCGCCGGTTCCCGGGTGGCCGTGGTGGCGGGCACCGGCTACTTCACCGAGCCGTTCCACCCGGCGTTCGTGGCCGAGGCCGACGTGGAGAAGCTCGCCGAGCGCATCCTGGCCGAGGTCGGCTTCGGCATGGACGGCACCAACTCGCTGCCCGGCGTGATCGGGGAGATCGGCACCTGGGGCGAGGCGCCCACCGCCGCCGAGGAGCGCTGCCTGCGGGCCGCCGCCCGCGCCGGGCGTTACTCCGGGCTCCCGGTGGCGACGTACGGCCGGTCCGGCGTCGCCCAGCTGGAGATCCTCACCTCCGACGGGCTGGCGCCCGAGCGGGTCGCGGTGGGCCAGCAGGACCTCGGTGACGACCCGGCCGCGCACCGCAAGATCGCCGAGCTCGGCGCGTACGTCTCGTTCGGCGCCCTCGGGCTGGCCGGCGACGACGCGGCGCTGCTGGGCGCGCGCGTCCGCGCCGTCCTGGAGCTCCTGGAGGCCGGGCACGCCGAGCGGGTCCTGCTGAGCACCGGCGTCGCGCGCATGACCCAGATCACGCGGTACGGCGGTGCCGGTTACGGCCATCTCTTCGAGACGTTCCTGCCGGCGCTGCGCGCGGCCGGCGCCGACGACGCCACGCTGCGCACGATCACGCACGACAACCCGCTGCGCTGGCTCACCAGCGGTTCCGCCGCCTGATCGGCCCGCGCCCGCCTGTCCGCCGTCCGGCCGCCGCCTGACCGCCGTCCGGTCGGCCGCCGCCAGGCGGGACGGCCGCGGCGCCCAGACGGACCCGCTCCGGGGGAGGTCGTCGGGCGCCGCTTTGGGTAGGTCTGGGTCAGGCGCTCATTCGCGACCCCGGAGGGGGTGGCGCCGATGCCCTGGAACAGGCCTGCCCGCGATCGTGCCGGTACGGCACCCGAAGGCGAGACCGTACGGCTGCCGTTCGCCGACCGTGCCGAGGCGGGGCGGGTGCTCGCGGCCCGGCTCGTCCCGCTCGGCCTGAACGGCGCGGTGGTGCTGGCCCTGCCCCGCGGCGGCGTGCCGGTGGCCTACGAGGTGTCCCGGCGGCTGTCCCTGCCCGACCGGCCCGCACCGCTGGACGTCCTGGTCACCCGCAAGATCGGCTATCCGCGCCAGCCCGAGCTGGGCGTGGGCGCCATCGCCGAGGGCGGTGCGCCCGTCTTCGACCACGGCCTGCTGGAGCGGCTGGGGCTCCTGGAGAAGGACCTGGCGGCCACCGTGACGGCCGAGCGCGCCGAGCTGGCCCGCCGGGTCGCCGCCTACCGCGGCGGCCGCCCGCTGCCTTCGCTGAGCGGCCGCCCGGTCGTCGTCGTCGACGACGGGCTGGCCACCGGCGGCACCGCCCGCGCCGCGCTGCGCGCCGTCCGCGCCGCGGATCCCACCCGGGTGGTCCTGGCGGTGCCCGTGGGCGCCGCGGAGACCGTCCGGGCACTGGCGGCCGAGGCGGACGACGTGGTGGTCCTGGCGGCGCCCTGGGCGTTCCGCGCGGTGGGGCAGTGGTACCGCCGCTTCGACCAGCTCACCGACGCCGACGTGCTCTTCTGGCTCGACCGGGCGGCGGCGGGCCGATGACCACGCTGCGGGTCTCGGCCGGCGACGTCCGGCTGGAGGCCGATCTCTCCGAGCCCGTGCCGCGCGGCGCCGGGGCCGGGGACGGGCCGGGAGGCGCGTCAGGCGTCCGCGGTGTGATCGTCTTCGCGCACGGCAGCGGCAGCGGGCGCCGCAGCCCGCGCAACCGCGCGGTGGCCGCGGTGCTCACCCGGCACGGATTCGCCACGCTGCTGTTCGACCTCCTCACGCCCGCGGAGGAGATCGAGGACCTGCGCACCGCGCACCTGCGGTTCAACGTGCCGCTGCTGGCCGGACGGCTCAGCCGGGTGGTGGCGTGGGCGCGCTCGGCGGAGGCGAGCGGGCTCGCGGACCGCCCGGTCGGCCTGTTCGGCGCCAGCACGGGCGCGGCGGCGGCGCTGGTGGCCGCGGCGCAGGCGCCCGGCGAGGTCGGTGCCGTGGTGTCCCGCGGCGGCCGTCCCGATCTCGCGGCGCACGCGCTGGGCACGGTCCGCGCCCCCACCCTGCTGATCGTCGGGGGTCGCGATCCGGAGGTCCTGGCGCTCAACGAGCAGTCGATGGAACGTATGGATCCGGCGGCAGGGCACCGGCTGGCGGTGGTGCCCGGGGCGGGGCACCTGTTCGAGGAGCCGGGGGCGCTCGGCGAGGTCGCCCGGCTGAGCGCGGAATGGTTCCGCTCGAATTTGCCGGAATAGCCCGCGGGACTTCTCGAGATCAGGTAGTGGGGAAACTGTTGCGCCTGGATTTGTCTCGGTGATCTTGTGACAGAGCTGTGACGCACATGTGACCGGCTGGTTCGTAGGGCGAACAAGCGTTCAATCGATCGCGGACACGCAAACGGCCCCGCTAAGCGGGGCCGTGACGTTTTCCGGTGGCGTGCCGGGGTGCGCGATGGGAACCGCGAGCGTGACCTTGCGGCGTGCCTTAGGCGGCGTTCGCGCGGCGCATGCGGCGACGGCGCTCAGACGCGCGCTCGTCCTCGTTGAGACCGCCCCACGTGCCGTACTTCTCGGGCCTGGAAACCGCGTAGTCCAGGCACTCGGCGCGCATGGGGCAGCCCATACAGATCTGCTTGGCCTTGCGCTCGCGAATCTCGCGCTCGGGCTGACGCTCGCCGTCGGGACCGAAGAAGAGCACAAGGTCTTCCCCCCGGCACGCCGCGGCGTCCTGCCAGCCCCAGCTGGGACGAGGGAGGTTTGCCTGCCGACGTACCTGAGCCATGGAACACCCACCTTGGTTGGTTTACGAGCAATTTCGGACATGGACGCCCGACGTGACACAGAAGCGCCGAGAGGTCCAACGTCTGGAGTTGCCGCTCTGTTCCCCGCCCGGTTCTCCGGGATCTGGGGTCGTGCGGCAGTGAGACCCTCGAATGGGGCCTCAAGGAGATTACACGAGGGCTGCCTCGTTGAGAAGGGTGAGGTCCCTAACAATGTAGGTCTCGAGGTTCTCTTGACAGTCGGGGCCACAGGGGTCGGCCGCCGTCGTGCTCTCCACGATCACCCGGTAACGCGTGTCGTGTACTTGAACAACCGCTTCGTAGGGATCTGTTCCCGTGAGGGAGGTGACGCTGATCGCGGCGACCGCCAGCGATCCCGTCTGGACGCGGACGAAGTGCTCCGCCGCCTGGGCGGGCTCGGGCATCCCGGCCCGTCCGCGCAGCCGGTCGAGCACGACCTCGCCCTTCAGGTACGCGTCCACGGCGCGTACGGCCTCGGTGGTCCCGAGGTCGCCGTAGTAGATCCCATGTGGAAGGCATACGAGGTTCGCCGCGTAGCGGTCACCGCCGACATGGGTGGTTTCCCAGACGAGGGGCCCGAAACGTGCCGTCAGGTCACGTGCCAGTGGCGCGCCCGTCCGCGCGCAGCAGGCGTTGCGCCGCCCGTGCGTGCAGACCAGCAGGACCGGCGCGGTGACCGGCTCGCCGAAGCCCGGCCGCCGCCCCTCGGCGACGGCCGCGAGGTCGAGGCCGTCGAACCCGGACGGGTCGGCGAGCTCCCGGCCCTCGAGCCAGACGTCGTCGCCGGCCGAGTGGCCCACGTACACCTGGAACGGGGGAGTGGCGCGGCGGCGCCCGGTCCGGCGGATGAGCTGGGGCCGCACGCCCGCCGCCTGGGCGGCGCGCACGACGTCGCCCAGCGGGCCGGTGAGCTGCTCGATGCGTTCGGGCCACGGGCCGGGGTGCTCGATGAGCAGCCAGCTCCGCGCCTTGGTGGTGGCGCTGCCCAGGCACGGCCGTTCCCCGGAGTGACTCCCCGGGCAATGGTCACAGCCGTTCTGGCGTAGCAAGAGGTCCCCCGTCGCAACGAATTAGGCCAGGCTAACCTAATCTCATGTTCCCCGCCCAGGGCAAGTGACACTCCTCATACCCACGAAAGATCGTTGATCACATGGCCCCGGCCGGTGCCGCGGGCGTTCCCGGCAGGTCGAGGACCGTTTCGGCGGCGGGCAGCGCCGCCGCGCGATCGGCGGGGACGAGCCCGATCCGGGTGCGGCGGTCGAGCAGGTCGGAGACGTCCAGCGCGCCCTCGTGCCGTACCGCCCAGGCGAGCTCGGCGGTGAGGACGGGAGACCCGGGGGAGACCGGCTCCAGCATGGCCGCGTCGTCGCGGGCGAGCGCCGCCAGCAGCGGGGCCTCGGTGCCGTACCGCTGGACGAGCCGGCGCGGGGCGTCCAGCGCCGCGAGCGCCTGCTGGGAGGCCGCGCCCACCAGCGGCAGGCGCGCCGTGCGGCAGGGCCCGGCCGTCAGGCCCGCCCGCCCGGCCAGGACGGCGTCCACCGCGTCCTGGGCCATCCGGCGGTAGGTGGTGAGCTTGCCGCCGACGATCGTGACGACCCCGCCGCGCGAGGTCAGCACGGCGTGCCGGCGGGAGATGTCGGCGGTGGCGCCGTGGTCGTCGTCCAGCAGCGGGCGCAGCCCGGCGAACGAGCCGATCACCTCGTCGCGGCGGACGGGCACGTCGAGCGCCGAGCCGAGGATGTCCAGCAGGAAGCCGATCTCGGCCTCGGCCGGCACCGGGACGTCGGGGACCGGGCCCTCCGCGGGCTCGTCGGTGAGGCCGATGTAGACCCGGCCGTCACCCTGCGGGATCACCAGGATGAAGCGGTTGCCGGCGCCGGGGATGGGGATGTGCATCCCCGCGGTGAGGCCGCGCAGGCTCTCGGCGCGCACCACCAGGTGGGTGCCGCGCGAGGGGCGCAGGCGCACGCCGTCCACCAGCCCGCCCGCCCAGACCCCGGTCGCGTTGACGACGCCGCGGGCGCGGATCGTGTGCTCGGTGCCGGTCAGCTCGTCGCGGATCCGGGCGCCGTCGCCGCTGAGGTCGAGCGCCCGGCAGCGGGTGAGGATCCGGGCGCCGTGCGCCGCTGCGGTACGGGCGAGCGCGGTGACCAGGCGCACGTCGTCGGCCAGCTGGCCGTCCCAGGACAGGAGGCCGCCGCGCAGCCCGTACGGGCGCAGCGCGGGCGCCAGCCGCAGCGTCTCGATCGTGGAGAGGCGGCGCGGCCCGGGCAGCAGGGCACGCGGGGTGCGCGCGGCGGCGCGCAGCGCGTCGCCGGCCGCCAGCCCGGCGCGGGCGAGGGCGGCGTCGGCGCGCGAGACCAGCGGGGTCAGCGGCAGCACGAACGGCAGCGCGCGGACCAGGTGCGGCGCCGTGCGGGCCATCAGCACGCCGCGCTCGACGGCGCTCTCGTGCGCGACGTCCAGCTGGCCGGACGCCAGGTAGCGCAGGCCGCCGTGGATGAGCTTCGAGCTCCACCGGGACGTGCCGAACGCCAGGTCGTGCGCGTCGATCGCGGCGACCGACAGGCCCCGGGACGCGGCGTCGAGCGCGACGCCGGCGCCGGTGGCGCCCAGGCCGACCACCAGCACGTCGACCACCTGGCCCGGCAGGGCGGCGAGCTCGCGTTCGCGGCGCGCCGCGTTGAGGGAGGACCTGAGGGGAGTGGTGGTCATGGCGCGAGCGTCCTCTCCAGGATGTGGCGCAGTTCGGCGTCGAACGCCTCGGCGCCGAGCTCGGGGTCGCCGGGAAGGCCGGGGTCGAACATCGTCCGCCCCGAGAGCGCGAACGACTGGACGACGAGCAGCAGCGCGCGGGCCTGCCGGGCCGGGTGGCCGGGCCGGATCGTGCCGTCGGCGTGGCCGGCCTCGATCGCGGTCTCGAACAGCTCGAGGAAGGCCTCCTGGCTCGCCCCGCGCCGATCCAGCACGTACGGCAGCAGCAGCTCCGGATCGACCTCTACGATCTTGCGCAGCAGCGGGTGCGCGCGGAAGGTGCGCACCCCCTCGACCAGGCTGGTGACCAGGCGCTCGCGCACGCCGCCGCCGTCGGACGGCGGCCGGACGGCGGCGGCGATCTCGACCCATTCGCGGGTCATGAGGTCGGCGACGATCGTGCGCACGTCCGGCCAGCGCCGGTAGAGGGTCATCCGGGAGACCCCGGCGCGCCGCGCGATGTCGGTCAGCGTGGTCCGGCGCACCCCGACGGCCAGCACGCAGTCGCGTGCGGCGTCCAGCACCGTGTCGTCCGCCGTTTTGTTGTGACGATTCGACGTCATGTGTCACAGTGTAAGCCACCGACACGACGACGGACGACACATACAGGGGAGGCGCGGTGGACATGTTGTGGAGCGGCTGGGGCGACCCGGCCAAGGCCACGCCACTGCCGGAGCCGGTGGCCGGGCTGTTGCGCGACCTGCTCGGAGTCAGGCCCGCCGACGGCGCCCCCGTCGCCCTCGAAGACGTCCGGCCCTGTAGTTCACGGCTGGACGAGGCCGCGCTGGCCGCGCTGGGCGAGGCCGTCGGCGCCGCGCACGTGCGGACCGACGACGAGGCGCGCGTCCGGCACACGCGCGGCAAGTCCACCCCCGACCTGCTGCGGATCCGCGCGGGCGAGACCTCGGACGCGCCCGACGCCGTCGTGCTGCCCGGCACCCATGACGAGGTGCTGGAGGTGCTGCGGATCTGCACCGGGCGCCGCATCGCGGTCGTCCCGTTCGGCGGCGGCACGTCGGTGGTGGGCGGGCTCGCCCCGCAGGGCATCTCCGCGTTCGTCGCGCTCGACCTGCGCCGGCTGGACGCGCTGGTGTCGGTCGACGAGGTGTCGCGCACGGCGGTCCTCCAGCCGGGCCTGCGCGCCCCCGAGGCCGAGGCGCTGCTCCGCGAGCGCGGCTACACGCTCGGGCACTTCCCGCAGTCGTTCGAGTGGGCCACGATCGGCGGGTTCGCCGCGGCCCGGTCCAGCGGCCAGGCGTCGGCGGGCTACGGGCGCTTCGACGAGATGGTCGTCGGGCTGACCGTCGCCACCCCCGAGGGCACGCTGGACCTGGGCCGGGCACCGAGGTCGGCCGCCGGGCCCGACCTGCGCCAGCTCGTGCTCGGCTCCGAGGGCGCCTTCGGCGTGATCACCTCGGTCACCGTGAAGATCCACCCGGTGCCCGCGTCGGCCGCGTACGAGGGCTGGCGGTTCGCCTCCTTCGACCGCGGCGCCGCGGCGCTGCGGCGGCTCGCCCAGGACGGGCCGAGGCCGGTCGTCCTGCGGCTCTCCGACGAGGCCGAGACGATGATCGGGCTCGCCGACCCCGGCGCGATCGGCGGCGGCCTGCCCGACGCGGCCGGATGCCTGGCCGTCGTCGGCTACGAGGGCACGCCGGACGAGATCGCCGCACGCCGCGCGGCGACCCGGGCCGTGCTCTCCGAGGCGGGCGGCGAGCCGCTGGGCGACGGGCCGGGGGAGAAGTGGGAGCACGGCCGCTTCAACGCCCCGTACCTGCGCGACTCGCTCCTGGACGTCGGCGCGTTCGTCGAGACGCTGGAGACCGCCACGTTCTGGTCCGGCGTCCCGGCCCTGTACGAGGCGGTCAAGGCCGCGCTCACCACCACGTTGGCGGACGCCGGCACGCCGCCGCTGGTCATGTGCCACATCTCGCACGTCTACCCGACCGGCGCGTCCCTCTACTTCACCGTCGTGTCGGCCTCGGGGGTGGCGGGGCCCGGCCAAGGGGGCGAAACACAGGGGGAGGGGGACGCCCTGGCGCACTGGGAGAAGGCCAAGCACGCCGCCAACGACGCGATCATCGCCGCCGGCGGTACGATCAGCCACCACCACGGCGTCGGCACCGACCACCGCGACTGGTACGCCCGGGAGATCGGGCCGCTCGCCATGGACGTGCTGCGCACGGTCAAGCACCGGCTCGACCCGGCCGGGATCCTCAACCCGGGCATCCTCGTCCCCCCGGCCGGTCAGGAGTGAGCCCCTCATGAAGACCCGCACCTTCACCGCCGTGGTCAACCCGACGGCGGGCGGGTCCGCCTCGGCGGCCACGCTGATCCCCCTCGCCAAGCTGCTGCGCGAGGCGGGGGCCGAGGTCGCGGTGGAATACAGCCGCGGCCTCGAGCACGCCACCGCGCTGGCCCGCGGCGCCGCGGCCGCCGGGCACGTCGTGCTGGGCGTGGGCGGTGACGGGATGGTCGGCTGCGTGGGAGGCGCGCTGGCCGGCACGGACGCGGTGTTCGGCATCGTCCCCGCCGGGCGCGGCAACGACTTCGCCCGCCAGCTGGGCGTCCCCGGCGACCCGGCGGCGCTCGCCCCGCTGCTCCTCACGGGCGAGCCGCGGCCGGTCGACACCATCGAGGCCAACGGCACGCCGGTGCTGGGCAGCGTGTACGCGGGCGTCGACGCCGTCGCCAACGACAACGCCAACCGGACCCGGCTGCTGCGCGGGTCGGCGGCCTACTACGTCGGCGCGCTGCGGGCGATCGCGACCTGGCGCCCGGCCGACTACCGCATCACCGTGGACGGCGAGGTGCACGAGCGGCGCGGCTACACCGTCGTCGCCGCCAACTCCGGCTACTACGGCTTCGGCAAGCACATCGCGCCGGACGCCGAGGTCGACGACGGGCTGCTGGACGTCGTCCTCATCAAGCACGCGCCCCGGACGATGTTCTTCGCGGTGATGCGCGAACTGGAGAAGGGCACCCACGTACGCCGGCCCCAGGTCGAGGTGCTGCGCGGCCGCGAGGTCCGGATCGAGCTCACCACCCCGGGCCGCGTCCTGCCGTACGGGGCGGACGGCGAACTCCCCGGTGAGCTCCCCGTCACCGCTCGGATCATGCCCGGTGCCCTGCGGATACTGGCGCCCTGACAGATTTTGGCCTCGCCTTCTGATCGGTTTACGAAGCCATTACGGATCACTGGATAGCGTTCCCCTACGTCCCGTTTTCGGGACCTTCGGACGTCTGCGGAGGCATCATGGGAGGCGCGAGTCGCCGTTCTGGGGGGACCCATGATGCCCGCAGACGCCCCGTACGTGGTGGGGCGCCGGCGCTCACGGGGGTGGCCCCGGCGCCCGCCACGATCTTCGGCGCGGTACGCGACGGATCATCGGCGAAGGCCTAGAGTTACTGCCGTGCGCACCCTGCTGAACATCATCTGGCTTGTCCTGTCGGGGTTCTGGCTGGCCGTCGGCTACGCGTTCGCCGGCATCATCTGCTTCATCCTCATCATCACGATCCCGTTCGGCATCGCCTCGTTCCGGATCGCGCTGTTCGCGCTGTGGCCGTTCGGCAACACCGTCGTCAAACGCTCCGGTGCCGGGGCCGGATCGTGCGTGGGCAACGTGATCTGGCTGGTCGTGGCGGGCTGGTGGCTGGCGCTCGGCCATGTGGTCACCGGCGTGGTGTTGTGCCTGACGATCATCGGGATCCCGTTCGGCATCGCCAACTTCAAGCTCATCCCCGTCTCGCTGTTGCCGCTCGGCCGGGAGATCGTCTCGACCGGCGACACGCGGACCTTCGCGGTGGAATGACCCTGGATCGGCCCGCGTTTCGGCGCCGCCGAGGGGTGTGACGCCTGCGAATTGTGTGACGCAGATCTCAGAGTGGCATCGAGCAGGCATCGACCAGGTCTCCGACCTTCTGGCGCCAACCAAGTTCTTGGTCAAATGGCCTGCACTGGCCACGCCGGGGTCGCGTCATGATCATGCTCCCCGGTGAGATTGGCGAGGAGATCTTTCCTCCGGAGGTGTGCGTGACAGCGGATACGTCAGGCCCAGGGCCGACGGGCGCCGGCAACGGCCCGATCGACAACGGGGTCTATCTTCAGCTGAGTGAGAGCCCGGAGTTCAAGCGGCTCCGGCATGCCTTCCGTCGCTTCGTCTTCCCGATGACCGCGGCGTTCCTGACCTGGTACCTGCTCTACGTCGTGTTGTCGGCCTACGCGCGCGACTTCATGAGCACCAAGGTGATCGGTGAGATCAACGTCGCGTTGATCTTCGGTCTGCTCCAGTTCGTCTCCACCTTCCTCATCGCCTGGGCATACGAGCGGTACTCCAGCCGCACGCTGGAGCCGATGGCCGACGCGGTCCGGGCGATCACCCCCGCCAGCGTGCTGCCTGCCGCCGGCGCCACGGCGGAGGCTCCGGCCGAGGAGACCCCCGCCGCGGAGGCCCCCGCTGAGGAGCCGCCCGCCGGGGAGCCGGAGGCTGAGGAGCCTGCCGCCGAGGAGGCGCCGGCCGAAGAGTCTCCCGCCAAGGAGACACCGGCAGAGGAGACACCGGCTGAGGAGCCGGCCGGCGAGACCGCGGCCGAGGAGGGCGCGGCCCCGGCGAAGCCCGGTGAGACCGAGCCGGAGGCGACCGGGAAGCCGGACGCCACCAAGAAGCCGGACGCCGGCGAGGAGGAGGGCAAGTGAACCAGCTCCTGGCCGCGCCGGTGCTGGCGCAGACCGACAACGAGCACCGCACCTTCTCCCTGATCCTGTTCGCCGTCTTCGTGGCGATCACCCTCTGGATCACGGTCTGGGCGAGCAGGCAGAACAAGACCGCCGCGGACTACTACGCCGGCGGCCGTTCCTTCTCCGCGTTCCAGAACGGCCTGGCGATCGGCGGCGACTACATGTCGGCCGCCTCCTTCCTGGGCATCGCGGGACTCTTCGCCCTGTCCGGGTACGACGGGTTCCTCTATTCGATCGGCTTCCTCGTCGCCTGGCTGGTGGCGCTGCTCCTGGTCGCCGAGATGTTGCGCAACTCCGGCCGGTTCACCATGGCCGACGTGCTCGCGTTCCGGATGAGGCAGCGGCCGGTACGCGCCGCGGCCGGCATCTCCACCATCGTGGTGAGCATCTTCTACCTGCTCGCGCAGATGGTCGGCGCGGGCGCGCTGGTGTCGCTGCTCCTGGGCACCGAGGGCGAGGCCGCCAAGGTCTGGACGATCGTGGTCGTCGGCGCGCTGATGATCTTCTATGTGACGGTCGGCGGCATGAAGGGCACCACCTGGGTGCAGATCGTCAAGGCCGTCATGCTGATGACCGGTGCGCTGATCATGACGGTCTGGGTGCTGTCCAAGTACAGCTTCAACCTGTCGACGCTGCTCGACGCCGCCGCCGCCAAGAGCGGCAAGGGCGAGGCGTTCCTCCAGCCCGGCCTGAAGTACGGCGCCACCGACATGTGGTCCAAGCTCGACCTGCTGTCGCTGGGGCTCGCCCTGGTGCTGGGCACCGCGGGCCTGCCGCACATCCTCATCCGCTTCTACACGGTGCCGACCGCCAAGGCCGCCCGCAAGTCGGTCAACTGGGCCATCGGCATCATCGGCGCCTTCTACCTGATGACGCTGGTCATCGGCTTCGGCGCCGCCGCGCTCGTCGGCAGCGACGCCATCAAGAAGGCCAATCCGGGCGGCAACACCGCGGCACCACAGCTGGCGGAGGAGCTCGGCGGTGGTGCGGGATCGACGGGAGGCGCCGTCTTCCTGGCCATCATCGCGGCGGTGGCGTTCGCGACGATCCTCGCCGTGGTCGCCGGGCTGACGCTGGCGTCGTCGTCCTCGTTCGCGCACGACCTGTTCGCCAACGTGTTCAAGCGCGGCAAGGTCACGGAGAAGGACGAGGTGCGGGTCGCGCGGATCGCCGCGCTGGTCATCGGCGCGATCGCGATCATCCTGTCCATCTTCGCCCGAGGGTTGAACGTGGCGTTCCTGGTGGCGCTGGCGTTCGCGGTCGCGGCGTCGGCCAACCTGCCCACGTTGCTCTTCTCGCTGTTCTGGAAGAGGTTCAACACGCGCGGCGCGGTCTGGGGCATCTACGGCGGCCTGATCTCGGCCGTCGTCCTGGTGCTGCTGTCGCCCGTCGCGTGGGGCGGTGCCTCGGAGACCAAGCCGGCCGTCAAGCTGAACGCCACGCAGGCGGAGAAGTGCGGCGTCCCGGTCGCCTCCAAGGAGGTCGGCAACGCCGACGCGCTGTTCTCCTGCACGACCAAGGCGCCGTTCCCGCTCGAGAACCCGGGGCTGATCTCGATCCCGATCGGGTTCCTCGCGGCGGCGATCGGCACCGTCACGGCGCGGCGCCGTCCCGAGGACGACGGGCTCTACGCCGAGCTCGAAGTCCGCGCGCTCACCGGGACCGGCGCCCACTAGGGGCGTCCGGCGCCGGCGGCGCTTGACGTACAGATCACCTCCGGGACAGGGTGTGCATAATCCCTCACCCCCCGGAGGTTTTCTGTGCATGCCGAGGACTCGGTGGCGCCCGGGCGGCACACGCCCGACAACTCCCGCGTCTCGGAGGCGGGAGCGGGCTGGGTCTGCGGTACGCCGGGCACCTTCACCAAGCTGATGCCCGACGACCGGGCGCCGGGGTTCTCGTGGCGGCGTCCGACGGTGTTGTGGCGGTCGCGCAACGACGTGATCGCGCGGCTGTTCGGCGACCCGTCCGACGGCATCCGCCGCCGGTGCGTCGCGGCGCTGACCGAGCGTGGCACGCCGGCCGCGTTCACCATGCACCGTTCGACGCCGGAGTTCTCGTTCCTGCTGCTCGGCGACACCGGGGAGGGCGACCGCTCGCAGTACGCGGTGGTGCCGCCCGCGCTCGCGGCCGGCGGCGACGCCGACTTCATGGTCATCGCGAGCGACGTCATCTACCCGACCGGCGAGATGGCCGACTACGAGAGCAAGTTCTTCCGCCCGTACAAGGACTTCGCCGGGCCGATCTACGCGATCCCCGGCAACCACGACTGGTACGACGGGCTGCGGGGTTTCCTGCGGGTGTTCTGCAACCTGGACGTGGGGTGCGAGCCGGAGCCGTGGGCGGGCACGCTGCGGTTCCTGCCGCGGTTGTTGTGGCGCAGGTCGGGCCCGGTCGACGAGGAGGCGCTGGCGAGGGCGCGGGCCGAATACCGCGCCCGGCCCGAGCAGCGGGCCGCCCAGCCGGGACCGTACTGGGCGATCGACACGCCCTCGCTGCGCATCGTGGGCATCGACACCGGGATCACCGGCGGCATCGACCGCGACCAGGGCGCCTGGCTGCGGGAGATGTCCGCCGGGCCCAAGCCCAAGCTGCTCATCACCGGCAAGCCGCTGCTCGTCGACGACGGCGCCAAGCCCGGACCCATCGAGGACGGCGGCACCGTCGACGAGATCGTGCGGGACCCGGCGCACAACTACGTCGCCGCCATCGGCGGGGACACGCACAACTACCAGCGTTACCCGGTGCGCACCGACGACGGCCGCACGATCGAGTACGTGGTCTCGGGCGGCGGCGGCGCGTTCATGCACGCCACGCACATCATCCCCAAGACCAGGCTGGTCGAGGAGGACCGGTTCCGCTGCTACCCGCTGCGCGGCGACTCGTTGTCGCGCTACAGCCAGATGTACGGCAGGTGGCTGCGCATGCCGCGGTTCTTCGCGCTCACCCCGGCCGAGGCGACGGAGGCGGTCAGGCACCGGCTCGGCATCCGTCCCGCGCGCGGGTACGAGGACCAGGCGCCGCCCTCGTTCCGCGCCCGTGTCGTCGCCGCGCTGCTGGGCGTCCCCGACTCCCGCGTGCGCCGCACGAGGTGGCTCCGCCTGCCGGTGCGCAAGCTGCCGCAGAAGTTCCGGTCCGAGCTCGCCGACTGGGACAGGCCGCCGTTCTTCAAGAGCTTCCTGCGGATCGACGTCACCGCCGAGTCGGTGCGCATCCGCTGCTTCGCGGCGAGCGGCTGCGGCGACCACGAGGCCGACCCGCCCTGCGAGGACGAGGTGCACATCCGGCTGGAGCATCGGCATTAGGGCGGACCAGGTGCACTAGCTGCACTAAAGGACCGCTCAGCTGGAAATACGAAAATCTCGCACTAAAGCACGACAATCTTGCTGATGTAGCGCCCTTGATCGTCGGGCTGTCGTACAGTCTGATCTCACCCCCGCATGACCGCATGACCGAATTCGTCGGGACTGCGTCCGGAACTCGGCCGCAGCCACAGGAGTGCAGAGCATGAGCTACCCGCAGCAGGGTCAGCAGTCTTTCCCGCAGTCGCAGCAGGGCGGGCACGCCCCGGCCCCGGTGAACAAGCAGGGTCCGGTCGCCCAGGCCGCCGGGCTCAACATGAAGCGCCGCAACCCGGTCGGCGCCTGGCTCGGGCTGCCGATCATCACTTTCGGCATCTACGGCCTGGTGTGGTTCTTCAAGGTCCACAAGGAGCTCTACGAGTACGACCGCCGTGTCGGCGACTCCTCCGTCAACGCGATCCTCTCGCTGCTCTTCGGCGCCATCACGCTCTACATCTGGCCCCTGGTGGTCTACTGCAAGCTGGGCGGCCGCATCGCGCAGGCGCAGCGTGCCGCGGGCCTGCCCGCGACCTGCAGCGGCGGCGTCGGGTTCCTCCTCGGGATCTTCGGCTTCGGCGTGCTGTACTACCAGATCCAGCTCAACAAGGTCGTCGACCGGTACGGCGACACGCCGCCGGGGCAGCAGGTCTCCCTGGTCGCCTGAGGCCGCGCCGGCTGAGGCCGCGTCGCCCGCGAGCACCGAGAGCCGCACCCCTGACGGCTTTCCTGGAACCGCGCCGGAACCCCTCCGTGCCCCTCACGGGCACGGAGGGGTTTTGCGTTCGCGCGTTCTGTCGGTGCGCGGCGGCAGAATGGGCAGGTGAGGATCGCGGTCGCCGCCGGCGCGGACGGCGGGGGAGAGCTGCGGCCCCTCGCCGAGGACGGCACGCCCGCCGGCCCCGCCGAGACGGTCGCCGACCTGGTCACGGCCATCGCCGACCGGGAGCGGAGCGGGGCCCCGCGCTGGGTGTGGCCCGCCACCGCGCGGCTCTACCCCCGGCTGGTGCGGGCCGGGGTGCGCGTCGCCCGCTGCCACGACCTCGAGCTGGTCGAGAGCCTGCTGCTCGGCCACGCGGGCCACTACGGCGAGCCGCGTTCCGTCCGGGCCGCGTGGGCGCGGCTGCGCGGCGAGCCCGTCCCGGCCGACCCGCTGCCGGCCGGGGAGCTGCCGCCGCAGGCCTCGCTCTTCGACGACGCCGTTCCGGCCGATCACGACGAGCTGGAGCAGGTCGTCGCGGTGCACGCCGAGCAGCAACGCCGCATCGCCGCGCTCGACGGCTTCGCCCTGCTCGCCGCGGCCGAGTCGGCCGGCTCGCTGGTCGCGGCCGAGATGAGCCACGACGGGCTGCCCTGGTCGGAGACCGAGCACGACGCGCTCCTCACCGAGCTGCTCGGCCCGCGCCCGTCCGGCGGCCTGCGCCCGCGCAGGCTGCAGGTCCTCGCCGACCGCGTCAGCGCCGCGTTCGGCGGCCGCGCGCACGTCAACCCCGACTCGCCCGGCCAGATCGTCAAGGCGTTCGCGTCGGCCGGCGTCACCATCACCTCCACCCGCGCCCACGTGCTCAAGGGGCTCGACCATCCGGCGGTCCCCGACCTGCTCGAATACAAGGAGCTGTCCCGGCTGCACACCGCGCACGGCTGGACGTGGCTCGACACGTGGGTGGCGGGCGGCCGGTTCCGTCCCGAGTACGTCGTCGGCGGCGTGGTGTCGGGCCGCTGGGCCACCAACGGCGGCGGCGCCCTGCAGATCCCGCGCGTGCTGCGCAGGGCCGTCGTCGCCGATCCCGGCTGGTCGCTGGTGGTCGCCGACGCCGCGCAACTGGAGCCGCGCGTGCTCGCCGTCCTCGCCGGTGACCGCGCCTTCGCCAAGGCCGCGGCCGAGGGCGACCTCTACGCCGCCCTGGCCCCGGCCTTCGGCGGCGCCCGCACCCCCGCCGCGCAGCCTCCCGCCGGCGATCCCGCCGTCGCGGAACGTCCTGCCAAGGAGATGACCGCCCGCGACAAGGCCAAGATCGCGTTGTTGTCGGCGATGTACGGCGGCGGCACCGGCGAGGCCGTGCAACTGCTGGGCATCCTCAAAAACCGGTTCCCCGACGCGTTCGCCTACGTCGAGGCGGCGGCCCGCGCGGGCGAGCAGGGCCGCCTGGTGCGCTCCAGGCTCGGACGCACCTGCCCGCCGCCGTCCGCGGGGTGGCGCGAGCTGACCTCCACCGGCGACGACACCAGCGCGGGGCAGGCGCTGCGCAGCCGCGGACGCTTCACCCGCAACTTCGTCGTCCAGGCGACCGCCGCCGACTGGGCGCTGGCCCTGCTCGGCTCGCTGCGCCGCCGCCTCACCGCGCTCGGGCCCCCGCGCCTGGTGTTCTTCCAGCACGACGAGGTCATCGTGCACACCCCCGCCGACCTGGCCGGCGAGGTCGCCGCCGCCGTCCGCGAGGCCGGTGAGGAGGCCCGCCGGCTGCTCTTCGGCGACACCCCGGTCGTGTTCCCCATGGAGATCGCCATCGTCGACCGCTACGCCGACGCCAAATGACTTCTGGGCGTCGTGGATCTCGTCGATCTCCTCGTCGGTCAGGGCCGGCATCTCGAGCCCCTGCCGCGTCAGCAACGCTCCCAGCGCCCCGATGGTGAGCGCCTGCCCCTCCTGGAGGGCCACCACCCTGCGGGTGAGGGCGTCGACCTGCGTCTCAGCGTCGTCCAGGCGAGCGGCCCGGCCTTTGACGATCATCGTCGGCTTGGAGCGGAGGGAGTTGCCACGCGCATGACCTTGTCCAAAGGCTCCTGAGCGTTGTCCTTGGTTGTGGGATCTCAGCGGGGAGCGGTCCAGGAGGGGCGGGTGTTGAGGGCCTCGACGTCGGCGAACGAGGTCCGGCGGTAGGCACCGGTGATCTCGGTGAGCTCGGCGGGGGTGAGCACGTCCTCGATGCGGGCGAAGCCGCCGGGCGCGCGTTCGGCCACCGTGTGCAGCACCCTGTCGGCGGGCATCGCGCGGTTGGCGAGCACGATCCGGTTGACCGGCTCGCGGCGGGCGCGGTCGTAGGCGGCCAGCCCCCCGGCGGGCGAGGCGGCGCGGGCCAGCTCGTACGCCAGGACGCGCGCGTCGAGGATCGCCTGGGAGCCGCCGTTCGAGCCGATCGGGTACATCGGGTGGGCGGCGTCGCCGAGCAGCGTCACCCGGCCGCGGCTCCAGAACGGCAGCGGGTCGCGGTCGACCATCGGGTACTGCAGGATCGTGGCGGTGGCCTTCAGCAGCGCGGGCACGTCAAGCCAGTCGAAGCGCCAGCCGTCGAAGTGGGGGAGCACCTCGTCGAGGTCGCCGGCGCGGTCCCAGGCGGCGGGGCCCGGCGACCCCTCGGGCAGCCGCACCTCGGCGACCCAGTTGACCGTCGCGCGGCCGCGCTCGACCTCGCTGCGCAGCGAGATCGGGTAGGCGACGAACTTGGCGCGGGTGTTGCTGCCCGCCACGGCCAGGGTCCGGCCGGTGAGGAACGGCTCGGCCTCGGTCACCCCGCGCCACATCCGGATGCCGTTCCACAGCGGCGGCGGTTCGCCCGGATGCAGGTGGGCCCGCACGCGCGAGTGCAGGCCGTCGGCGCCGACGAGCACGTCGGCGGTGACCGCGGCGACGTCGCCCCGGTCGAGCAGCCGGGCGCGAATCTCGCCGCCGGCCTCCTCGAACGCCTCGAGTGTGATGGCCTCCCGCACGGCGGCGCCGCCGAGCCGCTCGCGGGCGGCGGTCAGCAGGAGCATCTGCAGGTCGCCGCGGTGCACCGAGTACTGCGGCCAGTGGTAGCCGAGCGCCCGGCCGCGCGGCTCGCCCCAGATCCGGCCGCCGTGCCGGTCGAAGTGCACCATCTCGCCGGTCGGGATCGCGGTCGCGGCCAGCGCGTCGCCGAGACCCAGCTCGGTCAGCTCCCGCACGGCGTGCGGCAGCAGGTTGATGCCGACGCCGGACGGGCCGAGCCGCGCGGCCGAGTCGACGACCAGCGCGTCGATCCCGGCCGCGTGCAGGCTCAGCGCGGCGGTCAGCCCGCCGATCCCCGCACCGGCGATGAGCACCCGCATTGGTCACGCCCCCGTTCCCCGTCCGGGCTTGTGCGTCCTGCTCGCCGTCCGTCCTAGTGCGGGCGGCGCGTCACTTGGACTCGACGTCGACCCTGGGCTCGTGCGGCAGGGCGTCGCCCGCGTTCTTCAGCCCGCCGCGCACCAGCTTGCCGACCTCGGCGCGGAGCCGGACGAACTCCGGCTCGGCCCGGGTGGTGATCTGGTCGCGCGGGGTGGCCAGCGAGACCGCCAGCTCGGAGCGGATGCGCCCCGGGTTGCGGCCGAGCACCACGACCCGGTCGCCCACGTACACGCTCTCGTCGATGTCGTGGGTGACCAGGAGGATCGTCATGCCGTCGGTGCCGCGCACGTTCAGCACCAGGTCCTCGAGGTCCTCGCGGGTCTGGGCGTCGACCGAGCCGAACGGCTCGTCCATCAGCAGCAGCGCGGGCCGGTAGGCCAGCGCCCGCGCGATCGAGACGCGCTGCTGCATGCCGCCGGACAGCTGCCAGGGGTACTTGGACCCGGCGTCGGCGAGGTCGACCGACTTCAGCGCCTCGGCGGCGGCCGCGTGCCGTTCCTTGCGCGCCATGCCCCGGCGGCGCAGCGGCAGCGCGACGTTGTCGCGGACGGTCAGCCAGGGCAGCAGCGAACGGCTGTACTCCTGGAACACCACCGCGAGGTTGTCGGGCACGCCCTCGATCGGGGTGCCGTTGAGCACCACGCTGCCGGAGGTCGGCCGGATCAGCCCGGCGATGCAGCGCAGCAACGTGGACTTGCCGCAGCCGGACGGTCCGACGATGCTGACCAGTTCGCCCTCACCCACCTTCAGGTTGAGGTCGGACAGGACGACGTGGTCGCCGTAGCTATGGGTCAGTTCGCTGATTTCGAGCATTGTCCTTCACCTGGCTCGGCGTTGATCGGGGGTGACGGCCCAGGGCGACGTGCGGTCGAGGTCGTCGGTGTGGGTGATGTGCTGGTAGCCGTTCGCGAGCGGCGCGAGCTCCTCGGGGGTGAGGACGTCGCCGACGCGGTCGAAACCGTCCGGCGCGCGTTCGGCCACCGTGTTGAGGATAGTGTCGCCGGGATTGTTGCGGTTTGCGAGGACGATCGCGTTCACCGCGTCCCGCCGGGCGGCGTCGTACGCGGCGAGACCCGCCGCGGCCGAGTCCGCGCGCGCCAGCTCGAACGCCAGCGCCCGCGCGTCCAGGATCGCCTGCGAACCGCCGTTGGAGCCGAGCGGGTACATCGGGTGCGCGGCGTCGCCCAGCAGCGTCACCCGGCCCCGGCTCCAGAACGGCAGCGGATCGCGGTCCACCATCGGATATTCGAGGATCTCCGCGGCGCCGCCGATGAGGCCGGGCACGTCCAGCCACGGCACGGTCCAGTCCGCGAAATGGGGGAGCACGTCCTCCAGCCGGCCGGGACGGTTCCAGTCGGCGGTCTCGGTGAGCTCGTCCCGGGGGATCGTGATCTCGCCCAGCCAGTTGAGGAGCGCGCGGCCCCGGTCGGCGGCCTCGCGCGAGATCGGGTAGCAGACGAACTTGGTCCGGAGGTTGGTGCCGAGGACGGCCATCGTGCGGCCGTCCAGGAACGGGTCGCCCTCGGTGACCCCGCGCCACAACCGCACCCCGTTCCAGCGCGGGGCGCCCTCGTCGGGGAAGAATCCCCTCCTGATCGTGGAGTGCAGCCCGTCGGCGCCCACCAGGACGTCCGCGCTCTCCTCGGACTCGGCCCCGCTGTGCTGGTCGCGGAGCCGCACGGTCACGCCGCCGGGGGACTCCTCATATCCCAGCACCGCGGTACCGGTGCGCACCGCGTCCTTGCCCAGCCGCTCGCGCACCGCGGCGAGCAGGATCATCTGCAGCTCGCCGCGGTGCACCATGTACTGCGGCCAGGCGTAGCCGAGCCGGATGCCGCGCCCCTCGCCCCAGACACGGTTGCCGTGCCGGTCGAAGTGCACGAGCTGCTCGGCGGACAGGCCGGTGGCGTCCAGCGCCTCGCGCAGCCCGAGGTCGGTGAGTTCCCGCACGGCGTGCGGGAGCAGGTTGATGCCGACGCCGAGCGGGCGCAGCACCCGCGCGGAGTCGACCACCTCGGCCTCGATGCCGGCGGCGTCCAGGGCGAGCGCGGCGGTGAGCCCGCCGATGCCCGCCCCGGCGATCAGGACGCGCGTCCCATGCGTCCCCTGCCGCGTCCGGCGCCGGTCAGGCGTCATTGCGGCGGACACCGGAGTGCCACGCCAGGACGCGGCGCTCGACGAGCATGAAGATCAGGTTGAACATGCAGCCGAGGATGCCGAGCAGCACGATGCCGGCCCACATGTCCGCCATCTGGAACGTCTGCTGCGCGGTGGTCAGGTGCTTGCCGATCCCGCCCACGGCGCCGATCAGCTCGGAGATGACCATCAGGATGAGCGCGAAGCCCAGGCTGACCCGCAACCCGGCGAAGATCTTCGGGGACGCGGAGGGCAGGATCACCCGGCGCAGCCGCAACCAGCCCGACACCCCGAACACCCGGGCCGTCTCCAGCTGGAGCCGGTCCACCGAACGGACGCCGTCGGCGGTGTTGAGCAGCACCGGCCAGATCACGCCGAACGCGATCGTGGTGATCGACAGCGGCGAGCCCAGGTCGAGCAGCGCCAGCAGGAACGGAATGATCGTGGGCGGTGGGACCGACCGGCCGAACTGCAGGACCGGGTCCAGCACGTCGCCCAGCAGCTGCGACCGGCCGATCAGCACGCCGAGCACCACGCCGAGGACGGCGGCGATCGCCCACCCGCTGAACAGGTTGGTGAAGCTCGGCTTGAAGTCCTCGATGGCCTTGTCGGTCAGGAAGAACTGACCGGCGGGGCCGGAGAACCACATGGTGTGCAGCGCCTTGACGATCTTCGACGGCGGCGGGAAGAAGTCGTCCTTCCACGCGCGGGTCGCGATTTCCCAGGCGGCGATGACGAGGACGAGCAGCCACAGCCGGCTGACGACGCGCAGTCCGCGCAGCACCGAGCTCATGCCGCCTCCAGCGTCTGCGCCGTGTGCCAGCGGAACGTCCGGCGCTCCAGTGCCACCAGCAGCGCGTTGGCGATGACGCCGAGGACTCCCGCCCACACGGCGCCGGCCAGCATCAGGTCCGGCCGTCCGCCGCCCGACTGGCTCTCCATCAGGAATCCTCCGACGCCCTCGCCCGCTCCGGCGAACAGTTCGGTGCTGACCACGACGACCAGGCCGACCGACGCCGCGATGCGCACGCCGGTGGCGGCGAACGGCGCCGCGCTCGGCAGGCTGACCCTGAGCAGGACCGCCGCCTTGCCGAAGCCGAAGCTGCGCAGCGTCTCCTTCGCCACCGGGTCCACGTCGCGCAGCGCGTAGAGGGTGTTGATGAGGATCGGCCAGCTGGCCGCCCAGAACACCAGCGACATCTTCGACTGGGTGACCGAGCTGAAGCTGACGATGGCCAGCGGGATGAGGGCCAGCGCCGGGATCGGCCGCAGGAACTCCACGACCACGCGGGCCGCGTTGTTGAGCCAGGGCGTGAGGCTCAGGACCAGCCCCAGGGTGACCGATGCCAGCGTGGCCAGCAACAGGCCGCCGAGCCAGGCGCGAATCGTGCCGGCGACTTCCGGAAGGAACTCGCCGTCACCGGCCAGCTCGACGGCCCGCAGGAGCACCGTGCTCGCGGGCGGCACGTCGTCAGGGTCGAACGGGCCGAAACGAGTGGCCAGTTCGGCGATGACGACGGCGCCCGCGATCCCGGCGGCCCCGCGTACGAATCGGGTGCCGCGTCGTGTCATCCGGTCTGCAACACGATGGTCTTGGCGTCGAACGGCTCCTGGAGGTAGCCGAACTGCTTCATGACGTCGGCCACGCGCTGGATGCGGGTGGCGCTGGTGGAGGTCGGGTAACCGTTCAGGGTCACCACGCTCACCAGCTGCGGCGGCATCTTGGTGAACTTCGACATGGCCTCCTGGAGCACCGCGCGGTCGGACGCGACGGCCTGGGCCTTGGCGAAGGCGCGCTGGAACGCGGCCACCGTCTTGGGGTTCTCCGCGGCGAACTCCTCGGTCGCGGCGAAGCCGGTGATCGGGAAGTCCTTGGTCGGACCGCTGGAGAAGTCGGTCAGGATGCGCGCGCCGATGGACTGCTGCATCTGGGTGACGAACGGCTCCGGCACGACGACCGCGTCGACCTTCTTCTGCTTCAGCAGCTGTTCCTGGTTGGGGAACGGGGCGACGACGACGTCCTTCTTCTCGTCCACCTTGACGCCGAAGGGCTCCAGGGTGGCCCGCAGCAGCAGGCTGTTCTGGTTACCGATCGCGTTGGTGCCGACCTTCTTGCCCGCCAGGTCCTTGGGGGACTTGATGGGGGAGTCCTTGGGGACCAGGACACCGTTGAGGTTCTTGGTCATCGAGGACGCCTCGGAGACGATCTTCAGCTTGTAGGTCTTGCTGGCGTGCGCCTGGATGATGCCGACGTGGCCACCGTGCGCGAGCTGGATCTGCCCGCTCTTCAGAAGCGGCAGGGCCTCGGCGGCACCGGTGACGGTACGCAGCTTCACGTCCAGGCCCTCGGCCTTGAAGAAGCCCTTGTTGATGGCGATCTGAACCGCGGCGCCCTCAGTGATCGGCATGACGCCGACGGTGATGGAGGACTTCTCGAGGCCGTTCGCGGACTTCTCGCCGTCCCCGCCGCACGCGACGAGGGACAGGGCGAGGCCGGCGGCGAGGGCGATTCCGAGCGAGGTACGACGGGGTCGAGCGAACCTCATGAACGCTCCTTCTACATGACGAATGGGGAAGTCAGCCGGACGGAGCGGGGGGTAAGGACCGTCGCGACATGATCGTCCGGGACTGTAGCGCAGTGGTCTGGACCGCCGTGGTCAAAGCCGGGATGTTTACGCAATGGAGACACGAGACGGGCATTTGCCCCAAAACGGGACAAAGGTGATGAAGTCTGAAATGAGAATCTTCGGGTTGGTTGTTGGGATTACTCTGTGCTCCAATGGCCCACGCCCCAACAGGTGTCAGTGGTCACGGGCGCCCCTGCCGGACCGGACCGGCATCTCCGGGTCGAAGCCCCAAAAGCCGTGAGAGGTGATGGAGGGAAGTGCGACCGGCAACCGAAGTGGACCGCCCAGCGGTCCCTGGAGCTGAGTCCCTCCGGAACAGCGCCGCCGAACAGGCAGAACGCCGCTCCGGCTCAGGGCGGTTCCGCCTTGCGAACTGGCGCGTGGCGACCCGCCTCGTCGTGCTGATCCTGATTCCCGCCATGGTGGCCGGCGTTCTCGCCGGGCTGCGCATGCGGGACGCGATGGGCGAAGCCGACGTGTACACGCGGATCGAGCGCTTGGCCACGCTGGGTGACCGCGTGGCCGGGTTGGTCCACGAGCTCGAGGACGAACGCGACCTCACCGTGAGCCGCCTGACCCTGGCGCAGGCCGTCAAGGAAGAGGACCTCGCCGCCCAGCGGGCCGCCACCGACCAGGCCGCCCAGCGGGTGCGCGGGGTCGTCGGCGGGATCGACGGCGCGTACTCCGAGGCGGTCCTGTCCCGGGTCAGCGACATCCGCTACCGGCTCAACACGCTGCCCGACCTGCGCAAGATGGCGAGCCAGCCGACCGCGTCGGCGTTCTCCACGCTCGAGATCTACGGGCAGGTCATCTCCTCGCTCCTGGCGTTCGACGACCTCATCGCGGAAGGCAGCCCGAACTCGCGGCTCGCCGAGAGCTCGCGCGCCTTCGCCGCGATCGCCCGCGCGAAGGAGGGCGTCTCCCAGGAACGCGCACGCGTCAGCGTCGCGCTGCTGTCGGGCGGTTTCGTCAACGACACCGACCGCGAGCGCGTGCAGGCCAACCGTGCGCAGCAGGACACTCAGGTCGGCCTGTTCCGCGGCACAGCCAACACCGGCCAGAGACAGCGGTACGAGGACACGGTCACCGGCCCGGAGACGGGCGAGGTCGAGTCCATCTTCCAGCAGGTGATCGTCGGCTCCGGTGACTCGGCCAGCCTCTCGGTGCGCCCGCTGCGCGCGCGTGACCAGGCGCGGTGGAACGAGTCCATCTCGACGCGCATCGAGCAGATGCGCCAGGTCGAGCAGGGCGTCGCCAAGGACCTGGTCGACACCAGCGGGTCCCTCAAGGACGACGCCTGGCGGGCCGGGATCATCGACGGCATCGTGCTGCTGCTCGGGTTGCTGCTGGCCGGCGCGGCCACCGTCATCATCGCCCGGTCGCTGGTCCGGCCGCTGCGCCGCCTGCGCGACGGAGCGCTCGAGGTCGCCGGCAGCCGGCTGCCCGGCCTGGTCGACCGGCTCCGCGACCCCGAGGCCGCCGCGGGCGGCATCGAGGTCGACCCCATCGACATCGACTCCACGGACGAGATCGGCCAGGTGGCGCGAGCGTTCGACGAGGTCCACCGCGAGGCGGTCCGGCTGGCGGCCGACGAGGCCGTCCTGCGAGGCAACATCAACGCGATGTTCGTCAACCTGTCGCGGCGCAGCCAGTCCCTCATCGAACGCCAGCTGCGGCTCATCGAGGAGCTGGAGCAGAGCGAACGCGACGAGGAGCAGCTCGCCAACCTGTTCCGGCTGGACCACCTCGCCACCCGCATGCGCCGCAACTGCGAGAACCTCCTCGTTCTCGGCGGCCAGGAGCAGGTGCGCCGGTGGAACCGCCCCGTCCCGCTCATCGACGTCGTGCGCGCCTCGCTCTCGGAGGTCGAGCAGTACGAGCGCGTCGCGCTGCGCGTCCAGGGCGAGATGACGGTCGGCGGCCCGGTGGTCAACGACCTCGTGCACCTCCTCGCCGAGCTGGTGGAGAACGCCACGGTGTTCTCGGCCGAGAGCACCAAGGTCACCGTGTCCGGCCAGCTGCTCAGCGGCGGCGGCGCGATGTTGCAGATCACCGACAACGGTGTGGGCATGTCGGTGGAGGAGCTCGAGCAGGCCAACTGGCGGCTCGCGAACCCGCCGGTCATCGACTTCTCCGCGGCCCGCCGCATGGGCCTGTTCGTGGTCGGCCGCCTGGCCGTCCGGCACGGCATCCGGGTCGAGCTGCGCGCCGCCCAGGGCGGCGGGCTCACCGCGTTCGTCATGCTGCCGGACCAGGTGGTCAGCTCCGGCGCGTCCGGTGGCGTGGGATCGCGCAACTTCGGCGCCGGCGGCCGCGAGATGGACAGCCAGCCGCCGACGTTGTCGCCCGGCGCGGGCAGCCCGCTGGCGCTCTCCGCTCCGGCGGTCGGTTCCGCCGGCGCGTTCCGGCAGTCGGGCAACGACGACCGGTCGCCCAACGGCCCGGTGCCGAGGCCGCGCGAGACCGGGCCGCAGCCGTCTCTGCAGGACCTGGGTTCGCGCGGGTCGTACCAGGAGCCCTACGACTCGCGCCCGTCCTACCAGGACGCGCCGCTGACCTCGTACCAGGACGACCCGCGCCCGTCCTATCAGGACGACCCGCGCCAGTCGTACCAGGACCCGCCCCGTTCGTACCAGGACGACCCGCGCTCCCTGTTCCAGGACCAGCGGCCGCCGTACCAGGAACCGCCGCGTCCCCCGTACCAGAACACCGGGCCACTCCCGGTCGTCTCCAACAACACCGGCCCGTTGCCGCGCATCCAGGGCACCGGACCGCAGCAGATCGTGTCGCCGCTGGAGTCGGCCGAGGGCCGTACCGGAGGGTTGCCCATCCGCGAGCCCGGTGCGCAGCACCCGTCCCGCGTCGAGCCGCCGAGCCAGACGGGCCCGTTGCCCGCCGTGCCCGACCCCCGGCACACCGGCCCGCTGCCGGCCGTGCCCGAGGCACAGCCGCGCATGCCGGAGCGGCAGGCGCAGGAGCCCAACCGGCGTCAGGTGTCGTGGGAGACCGGGCCCCAGCCCGCACTGCCCGCGGCGCAGGGGTGGAACGAACCCCCGCAGCAGCCCGGCGGCCTCGGCCAGGGACTCGGCCAGGGTGGTCCCGGCCAGGGACTCGGCCACGGCGGCCCCGGTCAGGGCGGCCACGGCGGTGGGCCCCGGCAGCCCGCGCCGTTCACACTCGAAGAACCCGTCCACGAGGCGCCCGCTCCCGAGCCCGTCGTGCGGTCCGAACCCCCGCGGCGTGTACCTGAGCGGTCACCTATCTTCGACGCGATGCAGTCGGAGTGGTTCCAGCGCAGGTCCGACGTTGGGGGAGGCATGGATCCGGTCAAGGGTTGGGAGTCACCCGCGGACGCGGGGTTCCAGGCCGCCGAGGCGGTGCGGGAGCCCGTCGCGAGCAAGAAGACCTCCGTCGGGTTGCCCAAGCGGGTGCCCGGCAAGAACCGGGTCCCCGGCGCGGTGACGGCGCCGGCGACCCAGCCCGGCGGCCAGGCCGGGGCCCCGGCGGCGCAACCCCCCGCGCCGCGCCAGGGCCAGTCGGCCGACGTCGTCCGGAACCGTTTCGCCAGCCTGCAGCGGGGCGTCCACCGAGGACGCTCCGGGCAGGGGTACGGCGGAACGGGCGAGAGCACAGGTGAGGGTCCGTCGCCGCAGGGCGGCGGAGAGACAGGAGGCGACCTGTGAGCGGGCAGGATCTCAACTGGCTGGTGACGAACTTCGCGGACCGGGTCCCCAAGGTCGCGCACGCCGTCGTGGTCTCCTCGGACGGTCTGCCCATGGCCTACTCGGCCGGGTTCCCGCCCGAGCGTGCCGACCAGCTTTCGGCGATCGCGTCGGGGCTGATGAGCCTCACGCAGGGCGCGGCGAAGATCTTCGACGCGGGCGGCGTGAGCCAGACCGTGGTCGAGATGGACCGCGGGCTGCTGTTCGTCATGTCCATCACCAACGGTTCGGTGTTCGCGGTGCTGGCGGCTCCGGACTGTGACCTCGGGCTCGTCGCGTACGAGATGACGCTGCTCGTGGATCGGGTGGGGCGGGCGTTGTCCCCGGCGCTGCGCACCGGGGGAGAGCCGCCGCACTCGGCACCCCCGGTGCCCGAGATGGGCGCCGGCCCGGCCCGGTACTGACCTGATTGACCTGGCGGAGGGTCGGCGTTATGGATGGCAGATATTACGGTGCCGGTCCCGGCGGCACCCCGGGGTGGGATGGTCCGCCGCAGGGCAGACCGGCTCAGGACGAGCCCGACTCCAGCTCGCTGGTGCGCCCGTACGCGGTCACCGGAGGCCGGGTCAAGCCCCGGTACGACCTGGCCATCGAGGCCCTGGTCACCGCGGCGCCCTACCCGCCGCGCGACGTCTCCATGCTGACGCCCGAATATCGGGCGATCATGGATCTGTGCCGGTCGGCGAGGTCGGTGGCCGAGGTCTCGGCCCTGCTGCGGCTGCCCCTCGGGGTGGCCCGCGTCCTCGTCGCCGACATGGCCCTCGAGGGACTGCTGCGGCTGCACCAGTCGCGCCCCGCCGGCACCCAGCCCGACCTCCGCTTGCTTGAAAGGGTTCTCAGTGGTCTTCGGAAGCTCTGATCATGGACCGGCCGGGGGGCCGCCGGGTGGTGTGCCGGGTCCGGGGGGCCCTGGAGGACCGGGTGGACCGGTCGGGCCGGACCCCGACCTGGTCTCGGTCAAGATCGTCGTAGGTGGCGGCTTCGGCGTCGGCAAGACGACGTTCGTCGGCTCGGTCTCGGAGATCATGCCGCTGACCACCGAGGCCGTGATGACCGCGGCCAGCGCGGACGTGGACGACCTGTCGGCGGTGCCCGACAAGACCACGACCACGGTCGCGATGGACTTCGGCCGCGTGTCGCTGGACAGCGAGCTGATCCTCTACCTGTTCGGCACGCCGGGCCAGCACCGGTTCTGGTTCATGTGGGACGACCTGGTCAAGGGCGCCATCGGCGCCGTGGTCCTGGTCGACACGCGGCGGCTGGCCGACTGCTTCGCCGCGGTGGACTACTTCGAGGAGCTCGGGCTGCCGTTCGTCGTCGGCGTCAACGGCTTCCACGGCGAGTTCCAGTACGCGGTGGACGACATCCGCGAGGCGCTCTCGATCAGCCCGCACGTGCCCATCGTCCAGTGCGACGCGCGCAGCCGCGAGTCCACCAAGCGGGTGCTCATCACGCTGGTGCAGCACGCCATGTCGATCCACGCGGGCGCGGGCGCGCCCGCCGCCGGCTACCCGTCCTGACGACGCCAAGCGCGCGGCGCCTCCGGCGCCGCGCGCTCTCCCTGGCCCGTCCCTGAGCAGTCCCAGGGGATGCCCAGGAGGAACTACTCGGACGGATTTCATCCTGTCACTCTCCCTCGCCCTGCGCGGACCTGCCGGGGCGCCTCTCCAGGCATCACCGCCACAAGTCGACGAGGCCGGAGAGGCGGTCCTTGACGTTCTGTGGGGCCTTGGAAAGGGAACCGGTGCCGAACGGCGGCTCTGGGTCGTACTCGATGAGGAGTTCGATGGCTTGTGCGGCCTCGGATCCGCTCAGTTTGGCGACGGCCTGCAGGGCCATGTCGATTCCGGCCGAGACCCCGGCTGCGGTGACGATCTTGTCTTGGAACACCACGCGTTGTTCGGTGGGCTCGGCGCCGTACCTGCGTAGTTCGTCGTAGGCCACCCAGTGTGTGGTCGCCTTCAGTCCCTGCAGCAGGCCGGCCGCCCCGAGGAGCATGGCACCTGTGCACACGGACGTGGTGTAGGTGGTGTGCTCATGGACTGAACGGATCCATTCGACGATGGGGTCGTTCTCGCGGGCCATCTGCCGGGTGATGTTGCCGCCGGGCACGACCAGGATGTCGGGGTTGGGAACGTCAGCGAAGGTGTGGTCGATGTCGAGGTGCAGGGTTCCGCCGTCGGCGAGCCGGCCCCTGCGTGCGGCGCACAGGACGACCTCGGCGTCGGGCATGTTGGCGAAGACCTGGTAGGGACCGATGGCGTCGAGAATGGTCAGTTTGGGGAACATGGCGATGGCGACCTGCATGGTTCATCCTCCTTCGGCAGAGATTTCTGTTGATGTTCGTGGGCAGTGGGCGGCGGCCAGGGCCTTGGTCACTTCGTGGTGCATCATCGCGAGCTCCCAGTTCTGGTTGGCCGGTCGGGCTGCGGCCTTGTTCTCGGTGTTGGCGATGGCCGCACGGCTGGCTGGTCGCTCGGACATGCGCCGATGGAGGCATGTTCCTGGACTTTGCCCTATACTTAGACGGTAGCTAATTTTTAGACTCTAGTCTAGGAGTTTGTCGAAGTGGCTCCGTCCGATCCCCTGGCCGACACCCCGGCTCCGGCTCCACTGGGCCGCCGTGAACGCAAGAAACTCCAGACCAAAGAGCGCATCGTCGATTGCGCCGTAGCCCTGTTCGCCTCGCGCGGCTACGACTTGACGACGATGGAGGACATCGGGGAGGGCGCGGACGTCTCCCGAGCCACGGTCTTCAACTACTTCGCCCGCAAGGAGGACATCGTCATCGAGGTGTTCGG
This sequence comes from Spirillospora sp. NPDC047279, assembly GCF_040643285.1. Lineage (NCBI taxonomy): Bacteria > Bacillati > Actinomycetota > Actinomycetes > Streptosporangiales > Thermomonosporaceae > Spirillospora > Spirillospora sp. NPDC047279. The sequence goes on along the minus strand of NZ_JBEYUA010000006.1, from coordinate 284,392 downwards.
CCGACGTCGCGCCAGGCTCGCCGAACTCGTCGCAGAGGCAATGGAACGAACAGGCGACACGCCCGGCAGGCTCCACCATGTCTTGACCGGCCTGGTCGGGCTCTACCAGGACGAGCCCGCCGCCGGACGGGCCATCTTGCGCGCCTGGCTGCGCGCCGGCGGTCCTCTGATGCCCAACGCCGCTGACAGCGCGGCACTGTTCACCGAGATCGTCCGTGCGGGTCAGGTGCAGGGCGACGTCCCGCCTGATCTCGATGTCACCCTGGCCGGTCTGGTCATCCTCGATGCCTATATAGGGGCGCTCTTCCGCTGGGTCGACGATGAGGACGGCCGGTACGACCTCGAAGAGAACCTGATGGCCACGCTCGACCTGCTACTCGCCGGTATCACCCGCGATTCGCCGACCTAGCCCGGTCGCCATGGCCTGCATGGCGCGCTGCCGTGCCTCTGACCTCAACGTGGCCCACTGGACGGAGTCACGCGGGCGAGACGGTCCTTGATGTTCTGTGGGGGCCTTGGAGAGGGAACCGGTGCCGAACGGCGGCTGTGGGTCGTACTCGATGAGGAGTTCGATGGCTTGTGCGGCCTCGGATCCGCTCAGCTTGACCACGACCTCCGCGCGCTGGTGGCTCCTCTCCGCTGAAGACGGGCGCTGGCCATGCATGCCTCCGCCGCCCTGGGATGCCGGGCGGCGGAGTCGGTAAACCTTGATCAGAGGGGTTCGTCGGCCTGATAAGGCGGAGCCGGGTCGTATTGCAGGTGGTACATGACCCTGCGAGCGTGGTCACGGCCGCGCAGGTGGCCGACGAGCCACACCGCCATGTCGATCCCGGCGGAAACGCCTTGGCTGGTCACCAGGTTGCCGTCGACGACGTAGCGGGCGTCCCGAACGATCGTGACCCCGCCGCGGGCCTCAAGCTCGTCCTGGTGCTCTTGGTCCGTTGCCACCCGGCGGCCGCGCGCGGGCCCAGCCTCATGCAGCAGGAATGCGCCGGTGCACACGCTGGTCACCCAGTTGACCTCGGCGGCCGTCCTCTTGATCCAGTCGATGACGACGGGGTTGGCCATCTGGGCCTCAACCCTCCCGCCGGGGACGAGGAGGACGTCCAGCGGGGGATGGTCGTCCAGGGTGTGGTCGGGCAGTACCCGCATGCCCTTGCTGCAGCGCACGGGGTCGGGCCGCTCGGCGATGAGAACGACGGTGTCGGCGTCGTCCCTTGCCCGTGAAGACGTGGTGAACACCTCCCAGGGGCCGACGAAGTCCAGCTCGTCGGCTCCCTCGAAGATCAAGAGCCCGTAGGTGGTCGTGTGCGTCATGTGCGTACTCCTTTTCTTGTCGAGGTTCTCGAGGGCTCCGAGGATGGTCAGTTCGGGGCGACCTGCATGGCACTTCCTCCCGACTGGTTGGCCGGTCGGGCTGCGGCCTTGTTCTCGGTGTTGGCGATGGCCGCACGGCTGGCTGGTCGCTCGGACATGCGCCGATGGAGGCATGTTCCTGGACTTTGCCCTATACTTAGACTGTAGCTAATTTTTAGACTCTAGTCTAGGAGTTTGTCGAAGTGGCTCCGTCCGATCCCCTGGCCGACACCCCGGCTCCGGCTCCACTGGGCCGCCGTGAACGCAAGAAACTCCAGACCAAAGAGCGCATCGTCGATAGCCCTGTTCGCCTCGCGCGGCGGTGTGCGACGACTTGGTGATGACGATTGTTGGCGTCCTGGGGGTTGGCCACCGTGATGTGACGATGCGGAATCAATCGGTTCATTTGCGTTGATTGGTGTTGGTGGCGGCGTCGTTGGTTGGCACAGGTCCTTACGGTCGCGTAGGGATCTATGCAGAATGCATGATTAATCCACGTGAGCGAACATGAATCCGTTCTTGGGGTTGCGATGGGAGAACAGCATCAGATCGGGACCTTCGTCGCGATGGGTGACAGCTTCACCGAGGGGCTGAACGATCCGGATCCGGCCGCCGGGCCCGACCGGTACCGGGGCTGGGCCGACCGGCTCGCCGAGCACCTGGCCGTGGACAACCCCGGGTTGCGCTACGCCAACCTGGCGATCCGCGGCAAGCTGCTGCACCAGATCGTCGAGGACCAGGTGCCGACGGCCGTCGAACTGGATCCCGACCTGGTCACCTTGTGCGCGGGCGGCAACGACATGATCAGGCCCGGTGCCGATCCGGACGCGCTCGCGGTGGAGTTCGACGCCGCGGTCCGCCGGCTCCGCGCCACCGGGGCGCGCGTGCTGGTCTTCACCGGCTTCGACCCGCGCGGGCTGCGGTCGGGGTCCCGCATCCGGGGCAAGGCCGCCATCTACAACATGCACCTGCGCGCGATCGCCGACCGGCGCGGCTGCGCGGTGGTCGACCTGTGGCCGATGATGGGCGTCTTCAACGACCCGCGCGCCTGGTACGAGGACCGGCTGCACCTGTCGCCCGAGGGCCATCGGCGGATGGCGCTGCGCGCGGCGGAGGCGCTGGACCTGCCGGTGCCGGGCGACTGGCGCGAGCCGTGGCCGGTGGCCGACCCGGCCGCCTGGCTGGCGATGCGCCGCGAGGACATCTACTGGGCCCGGACGTACCTGCTGCCCTGGATCGGGCGGCGTGCCACCGGCCGGTCGTCGGGTGACGGGCGCGGTCCCAAGCGTCCCACCCCGGCGCCGATGTAGCACCGCTGAGATCTAGCACCGCTGAGATCCAGCACGTCGGAACGGCGGCACCCCCGGGCCCTGGAGGGCTCCGGGGGTGCCGTTCGTCGTGGTCCGGCCTGCGGACCCGGCGCAGTGCCGGACGGCCGGGGTGTCGGGCCGGCCTCGTGTCAGGCGGGCTCGGCGGTGGGCTCCGCCGCCCCCGCGGCGGCGGCGCGCTCGGCGAGGCGGGTGGCGATGGCCCCCTCGACCGTGTCGGTGATGGTCACCCGGCCGCCGATGCCGGTGATGTCGAGGGTGCGGCGCACGATCGGCCGCGGCGCGGCGATGACCAGCCCGCCCCCGGCCGCGGACGCGGCCTTGAACCCGGCGATGATCACTGAGAGACCGTGCGAGTCCATGAACTCCAGGTCCGCGAGGTCGAGGACGACGTCGTCGCCGTGTTCGCGGCGGGCGGACTGGAGCTCCTGGCGCAGGTCGTCGGCGTTGGCGATGTCGAGCTCGCCTCGCAGGCTGACGACGGTGAGTCCGTCGTGCGCCCGCGCGGTCACTCGGAGTGGCTGCACGGTGGGTTCCTCCTCCCCGGTCGGATGGCCCTCGCCGGGATCCCGGCAAAAGCTCTTCATCGGTCAACTATCGCGGACGATCGCGGAAGTGCCAACCTGATCGCGTCCGGCTCGTCCCGGGATGCGAACACCGAGCGTACGCGAGGGGATGTGTGTGATCGCGCCAGCGCCGTAGGGTGCTCGTGTGAACGTCCCCCGGTTGCCGGAACACCTCGAGCTGCTGCTGACCGACGAGCCCGTCCTGGACGTGTACGCCTTCGGCCCGTGGCGGGTGCCGGACGGCCTTTACCAGGAGCTGCGCGGGCGCGCGGTGGACTACAACCGCGACCCCCGCACGGTGGTGCTGGCGCGGCAGCTCAGCGACTTCTACGGCTCGGGCACCTCGGCGGCCGGCGCCGAGCAGTGGTCGCTGCTCACGTTCCTGCTGGGCGCCGCCGCGGTCCGCGGCGGGTCGCGCGGCGACGTCGACTACGAGCTGCTGTCGGGGTTCCTGGCCACGCCCGAGCCTCCGGTGCGCGACCCGCTGGCCTGGTTCTCCCAGGGCGGCCGGTGGCGCCCGCCGGGCCTGTGGCTGCCCGAGCCCGCCGGAGACGACCGCGACCGCCGCACGGTGATGTTCGAGCTCGCCCGGGGGGGCCTGGACGTCTTCGAGGGCCTGGAGCCGGTCGACGAACGGCGGCGCGCGCTCATCGGGCTCTACGACCGCAGGGCCACCGATCCCGCGCTGCGCGAGCAGGACCTCACCGCGCCGCTCGACCGTCTCGAGGAGGCGTGGACGTCGAGCCTGTCCGACGAGGAGCTGACGGTGCTCCCCGAGTGCGCGGGCCCCGTCGGCTATCTCGCGTGGGCGGCCACGGGCCTCCTCGCGGCGCACGAGCGGCTGCGGGGCACCCTCGACGAGGGCGACTCGTTCACCACCGCCCTGGCCCGGCTGCTCCTGGCCGCCGACGTCCCCGCCGCACCGGCCGAGCTGGCGCCCGCGATCGGCACCCCGCGCTACGCGACCGTGGCCGAACGGCTGCGGGCGCTCCGTTCCGGCTTCACCGTCGAGGCCTGGCAGCTCGACCTGCGCTCCTGGCTCGCGCGCGGCCTGGTCGCCGGCGAGGCGGACGCCTGCCGCGCCTGGCTCGACATGGCGATGCGCGTGACGGGCGCGGTGCAGGGACTGCCCGAGGCCGCCACCACGCCGCGCGGCCGCCTCCCGTTCCGCGCGTTCAACCTCGACCTGCGGCGGCTCTTCAGCCTCCGCCGCGTCGCCAACCCGCTCGGCCGCAGGCTGGCCGCCGCGGCCGCCGGCGCCGCGGCCACGACGGCCGACCAGAGCCCACCGGCCGGCGACGGCGCCGAGCCCGCCGACGCCACCCGGGACGCGGCACCGGACGAGGCGGCACCGGACGAGGCGGCCGGCGCGGTGGCCGGCGCGGTGGCCGCCGAGCAGAGCCCGGCGGGACGGGCGGCCGGCGCGATCGTCGGGCAGCCCGAGCTCGTCGGCGTCCTGCACGAGGCGATCGCGGCGCGGCTGGCGGGCGAGCGCCCGGTGCGGCTGCTCGTCAGCGGGCCCGAGGGCACCGGCAAGGGCACCGCCGCCGAGGTGACCGAACGGGTGCTGGCCGAGCGCGGCACCATCCGCGAGGCGTTGTGGATCTCCGACCAGGTGTTCTCCGCGCTGAGCGTGAGCGATGCCGTGCTCTGGCTCCAGGCGCGCGTCCGCGACTGCCTGGAGGGCCGGCTGCTGCTGGTCGTCGACGACCTGGACAGGCTGGCCGGCTACGACCGCTGCGGCGCGGCGGCGGTCGAGGAGCTGCGCCGGCTGATGGCCCGGTCGCCGGGGCTGGACGTCATCGCGCTGTGCCGGCCGGGCGGCGACCGGCGGCTCTTCGACGCCAACCCGGCGCTGGTCGGCTCGTTCGAGGTCGCCCGCACCCGCGAGTTCGGCGCGGACGACTTCACCGAGCTCTTCCGCCGCGCGGTCGAACGCCGTGGCGGCGTCGTCGTGGGCACCGCCGGCGCCGCGGCGGGAGCGCTGCTGGCCCGTACCGCGCCGCTGCTCAACCTGCGCGGCGCGCGGCTGGTCGAGCACCTCGCCGACCAGGCCACCACGGCCGCGCTCGCCCGGTCCGACGCCGAGTTCGAAAGGGCCGAGGACGGTCCCGAGACGGCCGCCACGGTCGCGGCGGGCACGGCGGGGGCCGCGGCGACGGCCGCGACGGCCGCCGAGGTGCTCGACGGCGGCCCCGTCCTGGAGATCACCGAGGCCGATCTGCCGCAGCGGCTCATCACCGGCGGCGCCGCCGCGGTGGGCGACCCGTTCGCCGACCTCGCCGCCTGCGCGGGCATCGAGCCGGTCAAGACCGAGGTCGGCGCGCTGGTCGCCGAGGCCAAGGCGGCCCACCTGCGCCGCGAGGCGGGCATGACGACCGCGGCGCGGCCCCGCCACCTGGTGTTCATGGGCAACCCCGGCATCGGCAAGGCGACGGTCGCGCGGTCGCTCGGCCGCATCTACGCCGACCTCGGCGTGTTGTCGTCCGGCCAGATGATCGAGGTCGACCGGGCCGACCTGCTCGGCGAATACCCGGGGGAGAGCACGCTCAAAGTACGGCGCGCGGTCGAACGCGCCCTGGGCGGCGTGTTGTACGTCCGCGACGCGCACACGTTCAACCCGGTCGACTCCACCCGCGGCAGGGAGGCCGTCGACGTCCTGCTCACCGCGGTCGAGGCGCACCCCGAAGACCTCATCGTGGTGCTGGGCGGGCCGGAGGCCGAGCTCAACGGCCTGCTCAACGCGCATCCCGACCTGGCCGCGCACTTCCCCAAGAAGATCCGCTTCCCCGACCTGAGCGACGACGAGCTGGTGCAGGTGTTCTCCAGGCTCGCGGCCGACGAGGGCCTCGCGCTCGCCGACGGCGTGCTCGACAAGGTGCGCGGGCTGATGCGCGCGGCACCGCGCGACCGCGGCTTCGCCAACGCCGGCATCGTGGTCAACCTGCTGGAGTGGGCGGTGGCCATGCAGGGCCGCCGGGTGCTGGCGGACGGCGTCGTCGACGAGACCGAGTCGCTCGACGAGATCCTGGTCGTCGACGTGCCCGACAGCCTCGCCCCCGACCGCGGCCGCGGCGTCGGCGACCCGCTCGCCGAGATCTCCCGGCTCGTCGGGCTCGGCGCGGTCAAGGGCGAGGTCGAGAAGCTGGTCGCCGAGGCGCGCACCGACGGGCTGCGGCGCGAGGCCGGGCAGCCGCCGCTGGCGCCCACCCGGCACATGGTGTTCACCGGCAACCCGGGCACCGCCAAGACGACGATGGCCCGGCTCCTGGCCGCCGTCTATGCCCAGCTCGGGCTGCTGACGTCCGGGCACCTGGTCGAGGTCACCCGGGCCGGCCTGGTCGGCGAGTACGTCGGCCAGACCGCGCCGCGCGTCCGGGCCGCCGTCGACAGCGCGCTCGGCGGCGTGCTGTTCGTGGACGAGGCGTACGCGCTGGCCCCGGCGGGCGCCGACCAGCGCGACTTCGGCCACGAGGCGGTCGCCGAGCTCATCAAGCTGATGGAGGAGCACCGCTCCGACCTGGTCGTCATCGTCGCCGGCTACGAGGGCGAGATGGAGCTGTTCCTCAAGTCCAACCCCGGGCTGGCCAGCCGTTTCCCCAAGGTGCTGCGCTTCCCCGACTACAGCGACGACGAGCTGGTCACCGTCTTCGAGTTCATGGCGTCCGAGCAGCAGTTCACGCTCGCCGACGGGGTGCTGGCGGCCGTGCGGGCGCTCCTGGCCGCGGCGCCGCGCGACGCCTCGTTCGGCAACGCGCGGCTCATCCGCAACATCCTCGAGGAGGCGGTCTCGCGGCAGGGGCAGCGCATCGCCGCGGCGGCGGACGCCGCGCCCGGGGCGGTCACCTCGGCCGAGGTGCGGCTGCTGCGGCCGGAGGACCTGCCGGACGCCCCGCGGCCCCCCGAACGCGGCGAGGGCCACGGGCCGTACCTCTGATCACGCCGCGTGGTAGGCGCGCGCCTGGAGGGTGTAGAGCTCGGCGTAGAGACCGCCGAGCGCCATCAGGTCGGTGTGGGTGCCCGCCTCGGTCACCTTCCCCTGGTCGAGGACGTAGATCCGGTCGGCGTGCCGGACGCTGGCCAGCCGGTGCGTGATCAGCAGGACGGTGCGCCCGTCGGCGTGCGTGCGGATGCGCTCGAACAGGTGGTGCTCGGCGCGCGCGTCGAGCGCCGCGGTCGGCTCGTCGCAGATCAGCAGCGGCGCGTCGCGGTAGAACCCGCGCGCGACCGCCAGCCGCTGCCACTGGCCGCCCGACAACTCGGCGCCGTCCTGGAACCGGCGGTCGAGCAGGGTGTCGTACCCCTGCGCCAGCCCGTCGACCACCTCGTCGGCGCCCGACGAGCGCGCCGCCGTGCGCACCGCCGTCTCGGTGGCCTCGGCGTCGCCGGCGGTGCGGCCCATCGTGATGTTCTGGCGGGCGGTCATCGGCCAGTGGGTGTACTCCTGGGCGATGACGGCGACGCGGTCCCAGACCTTCTCCGGGGACACCTCGCGCAGCGACACCTCGTCCCACCGCACGTCGCCGCCGTCCGGGTCGTACAGGCCCGCCATGACCTTGGCGAGCGTCGTCTTGCCCGAGCCGTTCTCGCCGACGAGCGCGACGACCTCGCCGCCGCGCAGCTCCAGCGAGATGCCGTTGAGCGAGGGCGTGTCCGCACCCGGATAGGTGAACGTCACGTCCTCGACGACGATCGCGCCGAAACGGTCCGGCAGGCGTGCGGCCCGGGTGCCGGCCCGGGTCGTGACCCGCTGTTGCGCCTGCTCGGAGAAGGCCAGGTAGTCGCCGAAGTAGAGGCCCTCCTCGTAGCAGCGGTTGACCGCGAAGACCAGGTTGGCGAGCGACGACTGGCCCGAGCGGATGGCCAGCACGGCGGTGCCCGCGACGGCCAGCGCCACCGCGCCGCCCCACAACATGAAGCCCAGCGCCACGTAGACGCCGCCGGTCGCGATGCCCTTGAGCACGTCGCCGACGACGCGCGCGATCGTCTGCCGCCGCGCCAGGTCGAGCTCCACCCGGCGCTGGTGCGCGGCGACCCGGTCGTACTCGTCGAGCAGGAAGCCGCGCATGGTGAACGAGCGGATCTCCGGCGCGTGACGCCGCTCGGCCATCAGGTCCGAGAGGATCCACTTGCGGCGCGCGACGCCCACCAGCGCCAGCTCGGTCACGTACCGCATCTTGGCGGCGCGGATGGACGCCCAGCCCTCCGGCAGCGCCGTCAGCAGGAGCAGCGGCAGCAGCAGCGGATGCAGGACGCCCAGCGCCAGCGCCGCCGCGCCCACCCCGACGGTGCCGGTGAGCACGTCGACCGCGGTCGACACCACGCGCGGCGCCGACGCCATGCCGCGGCTGCGCGCCCGCTGGAGGTCGTCGAGGAAGTCCGAGTCGTCCAGGGCGGCCAGCTCGACCGCGGTGGTCAGCTCGTACAGCCGCAGCTCGACGAGCCGTTCGACCTGGGGCTCCAGCCGCGACTGTGCCCAGCCCGCGGCCGCCTGGAGCCCGGCGCGCAACGCCGCGGCGACCGCGACCAGCACCAGCGAGGGCAGCGCCGCGCGCACCCGGTCGGCGGTCGGTCCCGCGCTGAACAGGGCGGTCAGCACGCCCGTGGTCGCCAGCAGGCCGAACGCGGTGAAGATGCCGGCCAGCAGGTTGAGCGTGATCGTCACCGTGGTGTCGACCCGGCTGGCCCGCCAGGCCAGCCGCGCGGACTGGGCGATCACTGAGGGCAGCCGCCGCGCCATCGTGCGCATGTTGGTCTCCACGAGGACCCCGGTGTGGCGGGTCCAGCGATGCTCGGTCAGCTCCGGGAGGACCTGCGGAGCCTCGTCCGCGGGCGGGCCGCCGCCCTTCTCCCCGGGCGGCTCGCCGCCCTCGCGTCGTCCGTCGTGATGATCTGACTCCCTCCTGAGAGGGAGGGCTCGCAGGAGGAATCTTCGCCGTACGGTCATCCAGGGCCCCTCGTGTGGACGTATCACCCACTGGAAGTGTGCCTCCGGGGTGCGACGACTTTTACCGCGCAGGTCACATAGCGTGGTGATTTGTAGCTGTGGACAATCATGCGCGGGATGGACGCGAGGACCGCCGGTTATGTCTAGGGTCTACTGGCATGGACGACGCCCGGCCGCCTGACGCGGCCGGGCACGACGGGAGGGGAGTCGCGTGGCGCACAGCAGGCAGCCCGCGCATGGCGGGGCTGACCCGTACGCCTACGACCAGGACCCGTACGGGCACGACCCGTACGCGGGCGACCAGCTCCGCGGCGTGGGCTCCCGCGGTGGCGACCTCCCGCCCGGGCGGCGGGTGCGCCGGCGGCGCTGGCCCAAGATCCTCGCCGGTGTCCTGGTCGTCCTCCTCGTCGTCGTGGTCGGCGGCTACTTCTATCTCGACTCCCGGCTCAACCGCGAGAGCGTGCTGACCGACTACGAGGGCCGCCCGGCCGACACTCCCGGCACCAACTGGCTGATCGTCGGGTCCGACAGCCGGGAGGGGCTGAGCGGCAAGCAGCGCAAGGAGTTCGCGACCGGCAAGGCCGCCGGCCGCCGCACCGACTCGATGATGTTGCTGCACTACGGCGAGGGCGGCACCTCGCTGATCAGCCTCCCGCGCGACTCCTACCTCCCGATCCCGGGCCGGAGCGCCAACAAGCTCAACGCGGCGTTCGCGTTCGGCGGCCCCTCGCTGCTGGTCAAGACCGTCGAGCGGGCGACCGACCTGCGCATCGACCACTACGCCGAGATCGGCTTCGGCGGGTTCGTCGGCATCGTCGACTCCATCGGCGGCGTCGACATCTGCGTCAAGAGCCGGATGAAGGACCCCAAGGCCGGCATCGACCTCCAGCCGGGCTGCCAGACGCTGACCGGCGGCGAGGCCCTCGGGTACGTGCGCACCCGCGCCACCGCGCGGGCCGACCTCGACCGGGTCGAGCACCAGCGGCAGTTCTTCGGCGCGCTGATGAAGAAGTCGACCAGCCCGGGCGTCATGCTCAACCCGTTCCGGAGCGTCCCGCTCGCCATGAACGCCACGAGCAACTTCATCGTGGACGAGAACGACCACCTGATCGACCTCGTCCGGATGATGTGGGCCATGCGCGGCGTCTCCGGCGGCAAGGGCGTGACCACGTCGGTGCCGCTCGGCGCGTTCGGCAGCAGGGCCGGCGTCGGCTCCTACATCACCTGGGACGCCGCCAAGTCCAAGAAGTTGTGGTCGGCCCTGCGCGAGGACCGTCCGGTGCCCAAGGAAGTCATTACCAAGTAGCCGCGTGCCGGGCGGATGCCGCGGTCGGCTCCCATGGCTAGAGTCTGGGGCATGTCCGATCAGACGCCCGGTACCTCGGATCAGCCCCCCGGCCTCGCCGACCTCGACGCCCTCTCGTCGAAGGAACTGCACGACAGGGCGATGAAGCTCGCCCGCGACCGGCGGGATGTCGGTTTCCTGTGGGAGCTGCTACGGTCGATCCCGGCCGCCGCGGCCGCGACCGGCGACGGCGAGCGCGCCGACTTCGACATGCTGCACGGGTTGTCGCTGCTCGAGGAGTTCACCCATGCGGGCGAAGGGGAGCTCGCGGACGCACTGCGCCCGGTCTATCTGGACTATCTGACTCGGCACGCTACGCCCGGTTCGTCAGGTAGTTCGTAAACTTCCCCTGAAAGTTCCAAGTTAAGGTGCGCGTCGCCTCTTCAGCGTGCCCGAACCCCCTGTCGTATGACTCTTCCTTTGTGACCCCTTGGGCAGTCCTCGTCTGCCATCGGGAATCACTCCATGTAGGCACATGACAGCGGGAGGTGGGCAAGCATGAACAAGAAGCATCTGAAAATCGCGGCGATCGCGTTCGTCGCCTGGTACGTGATCAGCAGACCCGAGGGGGCCGCGAACCTGGTGAACAGCGCCCTGGGTGGTCTGGGCAACGCCGCGGAGTCGTTGTCGCAGTTCGTGAGCGCTATCCCGTAACCCAGGATCGCGGCCGCCGCGTGATGTGAGGCCGGCCGCGCGACGCTCTTCGGGGGTCTGGAGGTTCGTTCCTCCGGCAAGCAGAGCCCCGCGAGGCCCCGTGCCCTTCAGACGGTACGGGGCTCTTTCGCGCATGGGCATCCGGCCCTTGCCCCATGGCACAGTAAAATCGCGCTTTGCGGGCAACTGCAGCTGGGCACAATTGAAACGGGTCAGTGTGTCGCTGCGCTACGAACAGGGACGGCGTACGGATGAAGAAGAACCTCCGCTATGTGGCCATCGCCTTCGTCATCTTCTACTTGCTCAGCAAACCCACCGAGGCGGCGAGTGTGGTCAACAACGCGTTCGACCAGCTCGCCAACGCGGGCAACCAGCTCGCCGCGTTCGTGAGCGCGCTCGGCACGTAGTCAGGAGCCGGGGACGGTCCATAAGATCGGCCCCATGTCTGTCTACGAGGTAGAGATCGAAGGTCTTCAGGGCGGTCCTGCGGACCTCGGCCAGTACCAGGGCAAGGCCGTGCTCGTCGTCAACGTAGCCTCCAAGTGCGGCCTCACCCCGCAGTACGCGGGTCTCGAGCGTTTGCAGGAGCGGTTCGCGGAGCGTGGTTTCACGGTGCTCGGCGTGCCGTGCAACCAGTTCATGGGCCAGGAGCCGGGCTCGAGCGAGGAGATCGCGGAGTTCTGCTCGGCGACCTACGGCGTGACGTTCCCGATGACCGAGAAGGTCGAGGTCAACGGCGAGGGACGGCACCCGTTGTACGAGCGGCTCGTCGACGTTCCCGACGCCGACGGGCACACCGGCGACGTCCGGTGGAACTTCGAGAAGTTCCTCATCACCCCCGGTGGCGCCGTCGCGGCACGGTTCTCACCCCAGGCCGAGCCGGAGTCGGCCGAGGTCGTCGCCGCGATCGAGAAGAACCTTCCCGCCTGACCCGGCTCGCCCGGGGTGTGGCCCGCCCGGTCCTGTGGCCCGGTGCCGCGGACCGGTGCCGCGGACCGGTGCCGCGGCCTGGTGCCGCGGGCTGGTGCTGTGGGCTGGGCCACATCCCGGGGGAGAGGTTGTCGGTGCCCGAACGCGGCTCTAGTTTGGAGTCCCGACGGCGCGAGAACGCGATATGACGTGGAGGTGCCAGGATGAGCGGCTGGACGGCGGCGAAGATCCCCGACCTCTCCGGGCGGCGTGCGATCGTCACCGGGGCCAACAGCGGCATCGGCTTCCACACCGCGCTCGAACTCGCCCGCCACGGCGCGTCCGTCGTGCTGGCCTGCCGCAGCATGGAACGCGGCCAGCGGGCGCACGACCAGATCATGACCGAGGTGCCGGCGGGCGAGGTCGCGGTCGCCCCGCTCGACCTGGCCGACCTGGCGTCGGTGCGGTCGTTCGCGGAGGCGCAGGGCACCGCTCCGCTGGACGTCCTCGTCAACAACGCGGGCGTGATGGCGCTGCCGCACCGCACGACGGCCGACGGCTTCGAGATGCAGTTCGGCACCAACCACCTCGGGCACTTCGCGCTCACCGGGCTCCTGCTGCCCGCCCTGCTCGCCGCGTCCGCGCCGCGCGTGGTGACCGTGACGAGCGGCTTCGCGTTCGCGGGCCGGCTGCGCTTCGACGACCTGCAGTGGGAGAAGCGCTACCGCAAGTGGGGCGCCTACGCGCAGTCCAAGTTCGCCAACCTGGTCTACGCCAAGGAGCTCGACCGTCGTGTCCCCGACCTGCTGAGCGTCGCCGCCCACCCGGGGTTCGCCGCCACCAACCTCCAGGGCGCCGGCCCGAAGATGGCCGGCAAGCGGCTGGAGGAGAAGGCCGCCGCGTTCGGCAACGCGGTGGTCGCCCAGTCCGCCGCGGGCGGCGCGCTGCCGTCGTTGTACGCGGCGACGGCGCCCGGAGTCGAGGGCGGCGCCTGCTACGGGCCGCGGCTCGCGCAGTGGCGCGGAGCCCCGACCGAGGTCTTCGTCAACCCGGCCGCCGGCAAGACCGAGCTCGGCCGGAGGTTGTGGGAGGTCTCCGAGGACCTCACCGGCGTCACCTACGAGGTCGGCGCCAAGGGCTGACCCTCTCGTTCAGGCACCGTCTCGTTCGGGCACCGTCTCGTTCGGGCACCGTCTCGTTCAGGCCGCCGTCTCGTTCAGGCCGCCGAGACCGTGCAGGGCCTGGGCGACCGACACGGCGATGACCTCCTGCGCGTTGCCCGGCCGGGCGGCGAAGAGCTTGGCCGCCGCGTCGACGATGCCCTGGACGAGGTGGGCGCGCAGCTCGGGGCCGGCGACACCGGCCTCGTCGAGCGCGGTCACCAGCGGCCTCAGCAACTGCGCGTGCCCGTCGCGGATCCGTTCGCGGGCGGGCTCGGCCAGGGCGTGCTCCACCAGCGCCACCGCGGCGGCGTGCCGCCCGTCGGTCATGACCTCCAGCTGGACGCGGACGTAGGCCTCGACCTTGCCCTCCAGGTCGGACGGCCCGGCCAGGGCCTCCTCCACCAGCGACGCCCAGCGCGGCAGCTCCTCCTCGACGATGGCGGCCACCAGGTCGCCCTTGGAGCGGAAGTATTCGTAGAGGCTCGGCCGCGACAGTCCCACCCGGCGCGCGAGCGCGGCGAGCGACAGCGCCTCGATGCCCTCCTCGGCGACGAGCACGCGGGCCGCGTCGAGGAGGGTGCGGAGCTGGCGGGCGCGGTGCTCGGCGACGGTGGCTTCGCTGATTTTGGGCACCAGGCCATTCTACGTTTTCCGACGTCACGTCGGTAACGGCGCGGCTCCGGCGTTGTGGCGGTGCCTGTCAGAGGCCGGTCAGCGCCCGTCAGCGCCCGTCAGCGCCCGTCAGGGCCGGTCAGGGCCCGACGGCGGGGTCCCAGTCGAGCGTGGCGGGCTCCGAACCCTCCAGCGTGAGCAGCCAGCGCTTGACCTCCACGCCGGAGCCGCCGCTGTAACCGCCGAGGCCGTTGGCCGCGACCACGCGGTGGCACGGCACGATGACCGGGATCGGGTTGCCTCCCATCACCTGGCCGATCGCCTGCGCTCCCACGTCCGCTCCGCTGATCCGGTCGAGCTCCCCGTACGTCACGACCTTGCCGTACGGCACCCGCTCGTAGAGCGCGGTCAGGACCGTGCGCTGGAGATCGGACGTCAGCCGCCAGTCGATCGGCACGTCGAACGTCACCGAGCCGCCGCCGAAGTAGGCGGCCAGCCCCTCCATCGCCTTGGCCGTGCGGTCCGGGTCGTCGGCGACCGGCAGGCCCACCCTCGTGACCGCCCGCGCGCGGGCGCCCGGCGTGTCCTTGAACGACAGGTAGGCCACCCCCTGCTCGGTCGCGCCGACCAGCAGCCGGCCCAGCGCGGTGTCGATCGCGCCGAGCGTCAGCGTCTCCGTCTCCATGTCAGGCCCTCCTTCTCCGTCACTGTCCCAACCAACACCACGCGGCCGACATTCGTTGCGTTCGCGGCGGATCAGGCCCGGTGGTCTCCAGGGCGGCGGAGCCAGGCGAGGGTGAGCGCGGCGGTCATGGGCAGGACGGCGAGCGCCGCGACCGACGACAGGGCGGCGTACGAGAAGGCCGTGACGATGCCGCCCGCGGCCAGCCCGCCGATCGCGCCGCCGCCGTTCATCAGCAGGTCGGACAGGCCCTGCACGGACGGGCGGTCCGGGCGCGGTACCGACTCGGTCAGCAGGGCCGAGCCCGCGACCAGGCCGAACGACCAGCCGAGCCCGAGCAGGACCAGCGCCACCGTCAGGCGCGTGACGTGGTGCGGGGCCGAGACGGTGGCGAGCGCGGCGGCCGCGGCGAGCAGCGCCATGCCGATGAGGAGCACCGGGACGCGGCCGAAGCGGTCGGCCAGCCAGCCGGGGAGCGGCGAGAGCGCGTACATCCCCGCGATGTGCAGGCTGATCACCAGGCCGACCACGGTGAGGCTCGCGTCCCCGTGATCGAGGTGGACGGGCGTCATGACCATCACCGACACCATCACCATGTGGCTCACCACCATGGCGGCGACCGCGAGGCGGGCCTGCGGCGTGGTGCGCAGCACCTGCCACCCACCGCGCGAGGGCGGCGCGTCGTCCTTCGCGTCCGCCGCCCCCGCCTGGCCCGCGGCCCGCAGCGGATCGGGGCGCAGGAGGGCGATGACGCCCAGCAGCGCCAGGCCGAAGGCGATGGCGGCCAGCGCGTAGGGTCCGGCCCACGCGGCCAGGCCGAGCGCCCGGCCGAGGTCGTCGGCGGGGCGGGCCAGGTTGGGGCCGGCGACCGACCCGATCGTGGTGGCCCAGACGACCACGGACAGGTCGCGCGCCGCGTGCGTGGGGCGGGCCAGGTCGGTCGCGGCGTAGCGGGCGGCGAGGCTCCCCGCGGTGCCGCCCCCGAAGAGGAACAGGCCCGCCAGCAGGAGCGGCCAGAGCCCCAGCCCGACCGCGGTCGCGGCGATGACGGCGCCCGCCACGCCCGAGCCGTACGCCAGGGTGAGAGCCGCCCGGCGGCCGTGACGGGCGGCGGCGACGGCCATCGGCATCGCCAGGACCGCGGCGCCGGTGACGCCGCTGGTCTGGGCGAGCCCGCCGATGGCCTCGTTGCCCGAGAGCGTCGAGGCCGCCAGCGTGCTGATGGCCACGCCGGTCGCGACCCCGATGCCGCCGAGCACCTGCGTGGCCGTGAGAACGGCCAGGATGCGCCGCTGTGCCGGGTGCCCGCTGGAACGGTCCGCGGGCCCTTCGACGACCGTCATACCCGCCCCCACCCTGCCCACGTTGTGACCGAAATGCGAGCTCATCATACGGGTCGGGGGTACTAGGTCAAGAGGCGGTGCAACCGTGTGGCCTCCCGGGCCACCCGGCTGGTGCCGGTGACGTCGGAAAGGCCCGGCGGCACCGGGACCCGGGCCCCGGTCTCGGCCGCCTCGGCGGCGAGGGCGATCAGGTCGGCGAGGCCGGCGCGCGCGGGCAGCAGGCCCGGCAGCGCCGCGGCGATCACGGCGAGGACCTCGGCGTGAGCACCTGAACGGGCGGCGTCGGCGAGCGCGGACGTCACCCGGTTGAGCTTCACCTGGGGCACGGCGGCGAGGGCGGTGCCGAGCTCGGCGGCGGGGAGTTGCCGGCGCCCGGCGAACGTGAGGAGGGCGTCGACGGCGGTGGTGCGTTCCTCCGCCCGCTTGGCGCTCAGCCCGAGGATCAGGGCGGTGGCCACCGCCGGACCGGCCGGGCCCGCCGTGTCGGCCAGGGCCAGCAGGAGGGCGCCCTGGCCGTCGCGGCCTTCGGTCCTGTCGGCCATCGGGACCAGCAGATGCGCGGCGAGCGCCTCGCGGTGGGAGGGCAGGAAGGAATGCCACCACACGAACGAGTAGGGGATCCAGCTCTGCCGGCCCAGGGTGGACGGGTAACTCAGCAACCGGCCCAGGCCGTGGGGATCGGGCCGGGGACCGGCGGCGGCCGGGGTGATCTCGGGGAAGACCATCTCGACGTCCTCGGTCTTGCCGCCCCTCCAGGTGGAGACGTCGCGCGGCATGGTCCGCCTGCGGCACGTCACCACCGGGTCGGCCATGCCGCCCTCGGCGAGCCAGGCGGCGGTACGGCGCCCGGCGGCGGACGTCAGTCGGGCCGCCCGGGCCGTCACGTCGGCGGGCACGTCGCGGGGCAGCCGCAGGAGGGCCTGGTCGAGGTCGAGGGGACCTGGCTCGGCCCCGGCGGCTTCGAGCCGTTCGAGCCGTTCGAGCAGGACTTCGGGGGCGATGTGGCCGTTGGCGAACGTCGGAGTCGCCAGGAGCAGCGGGCTGCCGCCCACCGCCGCGACGGTCTCGCGCATGCGGGCGCGCAGCGCCGTGACGGGGGCGGGGCCGGTGTCGTCGGCCGTGCTGTGCCTGACCGGGTAGGGGGCCGGGTGCGTCGGCGGCACCAGGACGCGCAGCGCGTCGCCGACCCAGGCCAGGGCCTGATCGCTGTAGGGGTTGTAGTCGTACAGCAACCATGGCGCGATGTCGGGAATGATGCGCCGCATCGCCGCGCGAGTCCGTTCGGGCTCGCGGTGGGCGAGGTCGACCAGCCCGCCCAGCAGCCTCTCGGCGTCCGGCCAGGAGGGGTCGGGCAGGTGCGCCTCGATCGCCTCGGTCAGCTCGGCGATCGACGTGATCGGCGGGGGCGACTCGCGGACGGGCGGCGGCACCGGGAGCTCGGGCGCGGCGGTGGTGAACGTCGCGGTCTCCGCGTCGCCGGCGGACTCACCGAAGGCCTCGCCGAAGGTCTTGGCGAGGTGGGCGCGGGCCTCGGAGGGCAGGGTGGCGGCGGCGTTGCGGACGGCCTCGCGGGTGGCCGGGGCGGCCTTGCCCGCGTGCCTGGCCGCGATCCTGGCGGCGCGTTCCTGGAGGTCGAGGCCGTCCTGGCCGAACGCGACGGTGAGCGCCCCGAGCGCGGCGTCCACCCGGCCGCGGGCGGCGGCCGTCCGGTCGATCCAGGTGAGCGCGGCCCGCACCAGCTTCTTCTCCGGACGGAAGAGGAGCGCCTCGGCGGCCTCGCCGAAGGACCCGGCGTCGAGCGCCCCCAGGTCGTCGGCGCGGCGGAGCTCGGCCAGCGCGAGGTCGGCGACCTGGGAGGGCGCGGCGGGCAGCAACCGGATGAGGTCGCGGGTGCGCGCGGCGGCCTCGGCGGGCGTGACCTCCAGGGCGTTGTACAGGGTGACGTACCAGCGCAGGTCCTGGATGCGCCCGCCCCGCAGGAAACGCCGCACGCAGCCGTCGACGAGCAGGTCGCGCTTGACCCGGCCCGCCTCGGCCACGCGCAGGATCGCCTGGATCCACGGGTCGTCCCCGGCGGCCTGGCCCCGGTCGAGCACCCGGCCGGCGGCCTCCACCTCGAAGAGCCGGGGCAGGATCTCGTCCAGGTAGGGCTCCTCGTCCAGCTCGGGCACCGTCCACTGCGCGTAGCCGACGGTGTAGGCGTCGTCGGCGGGCAGGCCCTCGCCGGCGTCGCGGGCCAGCTGGTCGGCGATCTGCCAGCGGACGCGGGCGCCCCAGCGGTCGGCCTGGTCGGCGACGCGCAGCCGGCCGGCCACCCGGCGCGCCACGTCGGCGCGCCACTCGCGCGGGCGGTGCGCGACGGCCAGGACGATGTGCCGGACCAGGTAGCGGGGGCCGTTGGGGTTGGTGTCGAGGTCGCGGCGGCACAACCAGGCCGCCACGGCGGCGGGGCTCGGGAGGCAGGCCGCCCCGATGATCTGCAGCGCGGCGGCCTGCGGGGCGTTCAACCCCCAGGGGCTCCAGTTACGGGTGCCGCCGGTCAGCTCCTTGAGATGACCGGGCAGCGCCTTGGCCACCGCCGCGCGCTCCTCGTCGCCGAACGCGGTGAGCAGCATCAGCAGGCTCTGGGGGCTGCCCCGGTCGAGCTTGCGGCTGGTGGTGTAGGCCCAGACGTCCATTCGGCGGTCCTTCATCCTGTGGTCTCGGTGAGCGTGCGGTGCAGGCGTACGGCCTCCTTGGCCACGCGGCTGCCGCCGCCGCGAGCGGCGAGGTCGGCGAGGCCCGGCAGGCCGGTGCGGACGCCGAGGGTCTCGGCCGAACGGGTGGCGAGGGCGACCAGGTCGGCGAGGCCGGTCGCGGCCCGTTCGCCGGGCGCGGGGAACAGCCTGGGGAGCGCGGTGGCCAGCGTCGCCCAGACGTCGGCGTGCCCGCCGGCGCGGGCCGCCTCGTCCAGCGCCTCGGTGACGCGGTTGACCTTGACGATGCCCTGACCGGCGAGGGCGGGGATCGCCGTGCCCAGCTCGGCGGCGGGCAGCCGGCCCCGGGCGCTGAACGTCAGGAACGCGTCGACCGACCCGGCGCGTGCCGTCCTGGCGGTCGCGCTGAGCCCGCGGGCGAGGACCGTGCCGGTCGCGGCCCCGGTGGGCCCGTCCGCCTCGGCCAGGGCGAGGAGTGCCGCGCCCAGCTCGTCCGGCTCGTCCTCCGATCCGGCCAGGTAGGTCGCCAGATGGCCGGCGATGACCTCGCGGTGGGACGGCATGAGCGCGGGCCAGCCGCTCAGCCCGCTGCGGAAGGCGTATTCGGGGTGGTGCGTCCAGGCGTCCCCGGTGGGCAGCCGCACCAGGTGGGAGATCGGCTCCGGGACGTCCGCGCCGGGCGCCGGGCGGACGGTGGCCAGGCTCTTCGTCGGGAAACGGTCGTCGTAGGGTCCCCGGTGGTACTTCGGCGGCAGCTTGAGCGGCTCGCAGGTGACGCGGGGGTCGGGGAGGCCTCCGGCGGCGAGCCAGGCGGCCAGGACACGGCCGGCCGGGCTCCGCAGCTCCGCGGCGGCCTTGACCGCTTCGGCCCCGATGTCGCGGGGGACGCGCAGCAGGGCCTGATGCAGGTCGGCGTGGGGCGCGAGCAGCCCCGCCTCCTCGAAGCTCCGCAGCCGTGACACCAGGACGCCGGGATCGACATGGCCGCTCGCCGCCGTCGGCGTCGCCAGCAGCAGCGGCGCGCGGCCGACCAGGGAGGGCACCTCGCGCATCCTCCACCGCAGGAAGAGCACGGGCGGCGGAACGCTCAGGGCGTCGGTCCAGGGCCGTTCCCTGCGGAGCGTGTCGAGGACCGTGCGCAGGCCGAACGAGGGGGCGGACGTCAGGATGCGCTGTGCCGCGCGGGCCGCCCACGCGGCGGGGCTCTCTCCGACGATGCGCCTGTGCCGGTCGCGCGCCCCGTCCGGGGCGAGCCGCAGCAGCGCCTCTCGCGTGCCGCCGGGGTCCCGGTGGACACATTCGACCACGCCCGCCATCACGCGTTCGAGGTCGCCGTACGCGGCCTCGCCCCGGCCGGGCGCCATCACGGCGCTGAGGGCCTCGATGAGCTCGGTGGGGGTGGCGATCGGGGCGGGGAGCTCACGAGGCACGAACGGCGGCGGGCCGGGCGGGGCGGGATCGCCGGCGGGGGCGTCCGCGGTGACCGTGGCGCCGAGCTTGGCGGCCGTGGCGCGGGCGCGTTCGCGCGCGTCGAGGTCGTCGGCGTCGAGGACCGCGGCGAGCGCGTCCAGGGTCGCGCCGGCGCGGTCGTGCTTGCGGGCGGTGCGGTCGAGCCAGATGAGGGTGGCGCGGACGAGCTTCTTCTCGGGCCGGAAGAGCAGGGCGCCGGACGCCTCGGCGAACAGGTCCGGGTCGAGCGGGCGTTCCGCGTCCACACGGCGGATCTCGCGCAGCGCGAGCTCGGCGACCGGCGCCGGCGCGGTGGGCAGCAGCCGGACGAGGTCGCGCATCCGGGCGGCCGCCTCGTCGACGCTCGGTTCGAGGGCCTCGTACAGCCGGACGAACCAGCGCAGGTCCGTCACCCGGCCGCCGCGCAGGAACCTGCCGGCGCAGCCGTCGAGCAGCGCCGCCCGCTCGACGCGGCCCTCACGGGCGAGGCCGACGAGCGTGCGGTCCCAGGTGAGGGCGCCGCCGAGCCCGTCGACCTCGAACAGCCGGGGGAGCAGCGCGTCGAGGAACGGGTCGTCCTCCAGGCGCGACAGGGTGGCGCCCCAGGCCGTCCAGCCGGTGACGAACGCGGGGGTGACCGGCGGCTGCTCACCGAGGTCGCGGATCAGCTCCGCGGCGAGGATCCACAGCGGCGCCTCCTGCCACGAGTCGCCGGAGGTGCGCAGCCGCCCGGCGAGCCGGTGGGCGAGATCGGAGCGCCACGCGTCCGGCCGGTCCGCCACCGCCGCGCGGACGAGGCGGCTGCGCGCCTGGCCGGAGGAGTCCGACCAGGCGGCGGACCGCAGTTCGCGGCGCCAGACCCACCTCGCGACGCCCGCCGCGCCGCCGATCGTCGCGGCGCCGGCGACCAGCAGCCGCACCGTCCGGTCGCTGTCGGGCCACCGGAACGCCGGCGAGCCGAGCCGGTCGCGCAGGTACCGCGGCAGCTCGGCGGCCACCTCGCGGCGTTCGGCCGGGGCGAGCGCGCGGGCCAGCCGGATCACCTCCGGCGCGGGCCTGGCGACCCAGCCGTCCAGGACCTCGCGTGCGTTCACCGGACGGTCTCGTGGCTTCTGGAACGGACGAGGCGGGCGGCGAGCACGTGCTTGCACGGGCCGCGCCCGCCGCGGTGGTCGGTCCACCACGGGCAGGTGCACGACACCTGGCCGTCGTCGCCGAAGCGCACCTGCCGGGTGCGGTCCTCGACCTCGACCAGGGCGACGCCGTCGGAGACGAAGTCGACGGCGCCCCCGTCCACCAGCGCGTGGGCGGACCGCAGCCGCGGGTTCATCGCCGCGACGCGGTCGCGGTCGTAGGGGAGCTCCCGGTGGAAGTGCGCGGCCTCGGCGGTGTCGTAACCGACCCGCCCCGAGGTGCCGAGCTGGGTCAGCGCCGCCCGCACCCGGGCGGTGTCCAGGCCGGCGCGCCCGGCCAGCAGATCGGGCTCGACGCGCGGCTCGAACGCCAGCAGCGCGCCGATGAGGTCGGCGTCCTCCGCCGCCTCGTCGGTGATGAGCGCGTCGAGCACCGCGCCCTCGCCCGAGAAGCCGCGGCGGACCTCGGGCGACAACGTCAGGACGTAGCGCATGCCGGGGAGCTCCAGCTCCCACGCGCTCGCCACCGGCACGTTGCCGGCGGAGACGACGGGGCCGTACGCGCGCAGGGCGCGGGCGAAGCGCAGCAACGGCACCATGGTCCGCAGCCGTTCGGGACCGGGCAGGCAGACCGCGCCCGGCACCGGCCGGGACGTCGCCCGGAGCCCGCGCCCCGCCGGCACCGCCCACAACACGTCGCGGGCGCCGCGCGGCAGGCCGCGCAGGAAGCGCACGGCCTCCGGCGCGGTCAGCTCCGCGCGCGGGTCGAACGCGGCGGCGATGACCTGCACCTCGGCGAAGCCGCGCAGCCAGCGTTCCGGCAGCGGCACCTTCTTCTCCACCACCGCGCCGTCCAGCGTGGTGACCGCCAGCTCGTCGGCGCCGACGGCCAGGTGCAGCGGGTCGGAGCCGCCGACCCGCGCGAGCGCCTCCCGCAGCGGGCCGTTGACGTCCACGTTCGTGGTGCCGAGCTCGACCACGTCGCCGTCGAGCGCGCCCTCGAGCACGTCGAGCCGCGCGTACACGCCGCAGCAGGCGGAGAACGACTCCATCCGGAGACGGTCGCCGTTGCAGGTCACCACCGGATCCCGCATGGCGGTGAGCTGCGGCTGGTGGTAGCGCGCCTGCGCGACGTCGGCGAGCGCGATCAGCCCGGCGGCGGCCGGGGCGGCCTGGGTGAGCAGGCCGCTGAAGAAGTGCGGGTGCGCGGCCGGCCCGGCGGCGGTGGTGCCGCCCGAGGTCGACAGGCCCAGGGAGTCTCCGGCGAGCGCCGAGGGCCGCGAGTAGGCGTATGCCTGTGCGGTTGCCATGCCCGGAACGTAGACCCGCCGACCGACATTCCGGGGCGTTTTGATCTTTCGAGATGGTCCGGTGAAGGGCGGTCGGTGTCGTCCAGTGCGGGTCAGTCCAGCTGCCCGGGGAAGAGCAGCGCAAGCTCGTTCGGGTGGCCGCCGATGAGGCGCAGCTCGTCGTCGGTGAGCGGCCGCCCGGTCATCGCGTTGCAGAGCTGGACGAGCTTGAACGCCAGGTCCTCGTCGGCCGGCTCGATCCCGAGGCCGTCCATCACGTGCCGGAACCCGGCCTTGCCGCCGTACTCGCCGGTGAGGACGACGCGGCCGGCGGCGGTGTGCCAGTCCGCGGGGAACGGGCCGAGGGTCGCCTCGTCGTAGAGCTCGTAGTTGCCGTGGTCCTTGAGCGCGCCGTCGGCGTGGATGCCCGACTCGTGCGCGAACGCGTTGCGGCCCGAGCCGACCTGGTTGTACGGGAGCGGCTGGCCGAGCGCGTAGCTCGCCCACAGCGCGAACCGGCGCGCCCACGACAGGTCGATCGGGTCGCCGAACTCGATGCCGCGCTCCTCCAGCCCGAAGCCGTGCCGGAACGCCAGGATGGTGGAGAGCAGGTCGGCGTTGCCCGCGCGCTCGCCGACCCCGTTGACACAGGTGTTGATCCACGCGTCCTGCCCGGCCTCCAGGTCGCCGAGCGCGCCGGAGACCGAGTTGGCGACGGCGAGCCCGAGGTCGTTGTGGCAGTGCGTCTCGACCGGCATGGCGACCGCGGCGGCGAGCTTGGCGAACCGCTCCCTGATGCGGTCCGGGGTGTCGCCGCCGATGGTGTCGCAGTAGCGGACGCGGTCGGCGCCCGCCTCCTTGGCCGCGAGCGCGAACTCGGTGAGGAAGCCGTCGTCGGTGCGCGAGCCGTCCTCGGCGTTGACCCCGACCGTGGTCGCGCCGCCCGCCTTGGCGGTGCGCACGGCGGCGGTCATCTCCCGGATGATCGCGTCCCGGTCCAGCCTGCCGCGGAACTTGTTGGCGATCATGTAGTCGGACGTGGAGATCGACAGGTTGTAGTGCGCGAGGCCGAGCGGCAGCGACTTCTCCACGTCCTGCGCGACGCCGCGGCACCACCCGGAGAGCCGCAGACCGCCGAACGCGCCCGCGCCGGCCAGCGCGACCTGCGCCCGGACGTAGGGCACCTCGTGGAACAGGAACGGGAAGCCGATCTCCGACTGCGCGACGCCGAGCCGGCCCAGGTAGAAGTTCACCATCGTCTTGCCGAACTTCGACAGCCCGGTCCGGGCGGTCTGCACGCCGTCGCGGTTGGTGACGTCGAGGAAGTGAATCTGAGGCATGCGCTCAGATTGACACTCTCATCCATATGTATCAATATTGATCAAAATCAATGTCGCTCGCTTCGGTGGAGGGAGAACCGGCCGGTGGGGGAGTGGATCGACGCCGCGACCGCGGCGGAGCGGCTCGGTGTGAAGCCCGCCACGCTGTACGCGTACGTGAGCAGGGGCGTGCTGCGGCGCCGCCGCGACGAGGACGGCCGCCGCAGCCTCTTCGCCGCCGCCGAGATCGAGGAGCTGGCCCGCCGCGGCCGTCCGCGCCGCCCGCCGAGCCCGACCGAGCTGGCGATCGAGTCCGCGCTGACCACGCTCGGGCCGGATCGCCACTACTACCGGGGCCTGGACGCCACCGAGCTGGCCGCCGACCACTCCTACGAGCAGATCGCCGAGTTCCTGTGGACGGGTGAGCCGCTGGACGCCCCGGACGCCGGCACACCGGGCGCCGCTGCGACGGACGGTGACGCGACGGACGGCGGCGCGCCGGACGGTGACGCGACGGACGGTGACGCGACGGACGGTGACGCGACGGACGGTGACGCGACGGACGGTGGCGGGTGGCGCGCGCCGGACGACGGATTGGCGGCGGCGGTCGCCGCCCAGGCGGGGCTGCCCGGCGACGTGCTGCCCCTCGACCGGCTCCAGCTCATCACGATGGCGCTGGCGGCCACCGACCCGCTGCGGTTCCAGCTCGACCGGGACGGGGTGATCGCGACCGCGCGGGCGCTCATCGCCGGGATGGTCGACGCCCTGCCCGCGGCGGGCGCGCCGGCCGGCGGCTCGGTCGCGGGACGGCTCTGGGGACGGCTCGCCGCCCGCCCGCCCGCACCCGGGATGACGCGGGCGCTGGAGGCCGCCCTGGTGCTCCTGGCCGACCACGAGCTGGCCGCCTCCACGCTCGCCGCGCGCGTCGCCGCCTCCGTGCGGGCCGACCCGTACGCCGTCGCCGGCGTCGGGCTCGGCACGGTCGGCGGGCCGCTGCACGGCGGTGCCTCGTTCGGCGCCGAACGGCTCTTCGCTGAGATCGGCGAGCCCGGACGGGCCGCGCGGGTGATCGCCGAGCGGCTGCGGGACGGGCAGCGCGTGCCGGGGTTCGGCCATTCGGTCTACAAGTCGGGGGACCGGCGGTTCGCCGTGCTGTCCGGCCTGGTCGAGTCGGTGGCGCCGGACCATCCGGCGGTCGCGGTCGCGGCGGCCGTCCGGGCGGAGGCGGCGCGGCGGCGCCTTCCCGAGCCGAACGTCGACTTCGCGCTGGCGACGCTGACCGCGGTGGCGGGGATGCCCCCCGGATCGGGCGAGGCGATCTTCGCCGTGGCGCGCACCGCGGGCTGGCTCGCGCACGCCCTGGAGGAGTACGAGCGCGCGACCCCGCTGCGTCCCCGGGCGGTCTACACCGGCCCGCCGCCACGGGGACGAACACGCTAGCCCGGGGTTGGGCACGGGCGCGGCGGGGGCCGGGGTAGTCTCGTTGACGTGCGAAGGTTCTTCACCCCCGGCTGGCTTGGGCTGCATGCGCTGGCGATCGTGTTGTGCGCCTCGTTCCTCGGCTTCGGGTGGTGGCAGTACGACCGGGCCCAGGCGGGCAACGACCGGAGCTGGGCCTACACGTTCGAGTGGCCGATCTTCGCCATCTTCGTGATCGTGATGTGGGTCAAGATGATCCGCGACGAGCTGAGCGGCGACGAGAGCCGCGCGGCGCCCAAGGTGATCGAGGAGCCGGCGGAGGCCGAGGTCAAGCGTGAGATCATCCGGCAGCAGGAGGAAGAGGACCCCCGGCTCGCGGCCTACAACCGCTACCTGGCGCGCCTCAACTCCGAGAGCCATCGGCGCGACTGACCCGCGTCCGGGCCCGGCCCGGGACGTCCCACCTCCCCGCGTTCCCCTGAGAAAGGTGTGATCTGTGGAAGCGGCCATCAACCGGTATCGCGTTCTGGCGATCATCGTCGGCGTGATGCTGATCCTGGTGTGCTTCGTGGGCTTCCCGCTCCGCGTCTTCGCCGACAACGGGACGCCGTCGGCGTTCATCTCGCCGACCCACGGCATCCTCTACATCGTCTACCTGGCCTTCGCCTACGACCTGTGGCGCAAGACGGCCTGGCCGCTGAAGCAGATGGTGATCATGGTCTCCGCGGGCCTGGTCCCGTTCCTCGCCTTCTTCGTCGAGAAGAAGATCGTGCGCGAGGCGCGCGAGGTGGCCGCGGCCCAGGCAGCGCAGGCCGCGGAGGCTCCCGCCCAGGCCTGAGGTGGCGCGGGCCGGTGCCGACCGCGTAATGTTTGACTGAGTCAAACGTTGCGGAGGTGAGTCGTGGCCGTCATCCCCGACGAGGTCGCCACGGTCCGGTCGTTCAACCGTTTCTACACCGGCGTGATCGGTGTGCTGGGCGAGGGCCTGCTCAAGACGCCGTACTCCCTCACCGAGGCGAGGGTGATCTTCGAGCTGGCCCAGCGCGAGACGACCGAGGTCCTGGCCCTGCGCCGGGCGCTCGACCTGGACGCCGGATACCTCAGCCGCATGCTCGCCCGCTTCGAGAGCGACGGCGTCGTGGCGCGGGAACGGTCGGCGGGCGACGCGCGCCGCCAGGTCGTCCGGCTCACGCCGCACGGCCGCGAGGTCTTCGCGATGCTGGACGAACGGTCCGTCGGTGAGATCCAGGCCATGCTCGAACGCCTCCCCGACGGCGACCGCCGCCGCCTGGTCGGCGCGATGAAGACCATCCACGGCGTGCTGCGGGACGAGGGCGCGCCGGAGCCCGCGTTCACCCTGCGCCCGCTGCGGCCCGGCGACCTCGGCTGGGTGGTGCAGCGGAACGGCGCGCTCTACGCCGAGGAGGTCGGCTGGGACCGCACCTACGAGGCGCTGGTCGCCGGGATCGTCTCGGGCTACGGCGAGGGCCACGACCCGGCGCGCGAGAACGCGTGGATCGCCGAGATGGACGGCGAGCCGGTCGGCAGCGTCTTCTGCATGGCCAAGGACGCGACGGTCGCCCAGCTGCGCCTGCTCATCGTCGAGCCGGCCACCCGCGGCCTCGGCGTCGGCGCCGCCCTCGTCGGGGAGTGCGTGCGGTTCGCCGAGCGGGCCGGCTACGCGGAGATCATGCTCTGGACCACGGCGCTCCAGACGTCGGCGCACCGCCTCTACCTCGCGGCCGGCTTCGAGCTCGAGACGGAGGAGGAGCCGGTCGAGCGCTTCGGCGACGTCATCCACGGCCAGTACTGGCGCCGGAAGTTCTGAGGCGCCGCGGCCCGTGGAGGCCGATGCCTCCACGGGCCGGGCGTCGCAGCGGTGCGAATGTCGTGCTGTGCGGGCGGGCCGGGACGGGGTCGGGTCAAATCCGGTCCGCCCGTACGTTCCGTTCCGTCAGGCCTGCCGGTCACCTCCCTCCCGGAACGAGGTGGCCGCGCGCGTCGGCACGATGGCCCACGGCGGCCGGATCCGCGCGGTGCGCGGGAGGCGGATGGCCGGGCCGGCGGCATTGCTCGAAGATGCCGCCGGCCCGGCGGTGAAGGACGCCGGTGCCGCGGGGGCGTAGGGCACCGGAGCCCGGTGGTCGAGGGCGGGCCGTGCGGCGGACTCCGCCGCACGGGCCGTGCGGCCTGCCGCCACTCCGCGCACGCGTGGCGGCAGGCCGGTCGGCTCCGCGCCGGTCACCGCGAACGGTGGCGGACGGAGCGCGAGGGCCGGTCCCGGACGGCCGAGGACCCGAGGTGTGTCGCCGGGCGTCGCCGTCACCCCGTGCGCCGGTTCGCGAAGGGGGTCGCGATGGGGGTGGCGCATCGTGGGGCGGGGCGAGCCGGGAACGTCCTCGGCCGTCCGGACCAGGCCTGGGGGAGAGCCGTCGGAGAGTGTCACGCGCCGTGTGCGTCGCATCTGACCCTCCTTCGACTCGATGTAGTGCTGGGGCCCTGCCTTTTTACGGGCCGGGGAGATTGTCCTTTACTCTGTGTCACGATCTCATTGCGGTAAGTACCCCAGCGTCATGGGGTCGTAAACCCAGGTCAACAAAGACTTGGTCGGCTTGTGACCGGGTGGTCGGAGGGTGAACGCCGGGGGAGTGGCTCAGTCGAGCCGACGCAGTGTGAGCGCGCTCGCGCAGAGCAGAAGGCCCCGCGTGGTCTGCGGATCGACTCCGAGGAGTGACGACGTCCGCGCCAGCCGGACGCGGGGGAGAGATGGGCGTGGCGGCCGCACCCGGGGAGCCGGAAGGGTGAGGGGCACCGGCCGTTCGAGCTGTTCCACGCCAAGGGCGAGACCGACGACCGCACGGCGCCCCGATCTTCGGCGCGGAGCGGATCCACCAGGCGCTCACCGAGGCCGCCGGATGGCTGGAGAGCGTCGTCGAGCAGACCCTCGCCCTGCTGCCGAGCTGGCGCCGCCGTGGCGGAGCTCGCGGGCGGCGCGGCCCGGCTGGCCGACGCCGCCCGCCGCGCCGCCGACGGGGGCGACCTGCTGCTGGCCGCCCCCTAGCGGAGATGGTCACCGGGGTCTACACCTGGGCGGCGAACGAGTCGCGCCGCGAGGCGGGTGCGGCTACTTCCGCGGCGTCACCACAGGAGAGTTGAACGGGAACACCAGCAGGGGTCCCGTCACCACCACGCGGTCGGTGCCGGGGCCCCAGTTGTAGTCGGCGGTCTGGTGGCAGGTGCCGCGGTCCTCGATCCAGTACTTGGCGTTCGCCCCGCCCGGCCCCGACCGGAAGTGGCCGAACAGCGAGATCCGGTCACGGATCCTGCCCTTGGCGTCGACGACGAACCCGTGGATCGGCGCGGTCGAGCGGAAGCCGCCGCCGGGCGTCCACGTCTCGTACGCCAGGTCGGAGATCAGCACGCGCAGCGTCTCGCCCGCGGCGTCGGTCACGGTCGCGTCGAACTCGCCGAGGAACGGCGTGACGAGCCCGGGGAAGCCGGTGTGGAACTGCTCGGGATAGGGCGCCGGCCGGCGTTCGCGCGACGAGAAGCGGAAGGTGCGCTTGAACGCGCCGCCCGTCACCGTGTAGGTGCCGTTGTCGCACACGAACGGGCGCAGCGTGCGCCCGGCCAGGTCGAGCGTCGACCGGGTGACCGGCTCCCCGGTGCTCGGGTCGCCGAACTCCTCGTCCACGACCTGGGTGACGATCCCGTGCCGGGTCAGCTTCAGGGTGAACCCGGGCCCGGCCGCCTTGATCCGGCCCTTGCTCTCCTTGACCCGGATGTCGTCGTCGACCCCGGCCCGCGCACCGGGCGCGACGGCGAGCGAGGCGGCCAGCGCCAGCCCGGTCATCGCGGCGATTCGAATCCCAGCTCTCACGAAACCCTCCAGAACCGTGCGCCTTTGTACGGAGGTTTCATGATCACTCAAAACGCCCGGAGCGCCCAGTGTCCGGCCGTCATCGGCCAGTTCGTGCGCGGCGGCGGGGCGAAAACGCTTGAGCCTGACGGAGCTCTCGCAGCGCCGCCGTCTCGCCCTCGCGCCCCCTCGGCTTCAACGGATCACGAGCCTCACCGGAGCCGGGGCCGCCTTCAGGACCTTCGCCCGCATCTCGTCCGACGCGCCCTCCAGCACCCACGCGAAGTACGACCGGATGCCCCTGACCCCCAGCCTGCGCCGGAACTCCCGGTCCAGGACCCGCCACTCGTCCTCGTCCACCTGGGGCAGCACGTCGGTCTCCTCGTGCCGCAGATGGGCGCCGAGCACGTCCCGGAGCGTCGCCACCTCGTCCCGCCGGCCGCCGTCCACCGCCCGCAGCAGCGGGTCGATCGTGGAATGTTCGGCCTCCATCGCGTCGACCAGCCCGGGATCGACCCCGCGCTTCCGCAGCCGCGGCCAGAGGACGGCGTCCTCCGCCCGGTGGTGGGTGGACAGCTGTGCCCGGAACGAGGCCCACCGCTCCGGGTCGAAACGTTCGCTCAGCAACCGCAGGTCCCGCCGGAACGCGTCGTGCGCGGCGAGCATCATGACCAGGTCCTTTTCCGCCATGATCGCCACCGTACGCGCCCCGGACCCCGGCGGAATCAGTCATCCCAGAAGAAATCAGGGGCCTCCGCCCCGCGTTGGAGATCACGACGGGCGGGATGGTCCGGGTGATCGCTGAGAGCGAACGTTGCTGAGGAAACAAAACCGGGCTCCGTTTTCTTGAGTGAGAGTGACTCAACCTTCTAGAACCTGGAGCTGAGCATGAGCGAGACCCTGACGTTGCCGGTGCTGCCCCTGGACGACGGGGTCGTTCTGCCCGGCATGGTCGTGCCGCTCGACCTTTCCGAGAACGGGGAGGTCCGGTCGGCGATCGAGGCGGCCCGGGCGGTGGCGCAGGCCAAGGGGCCGGGGATCCGGTCGGCCGCCAAGCCGCGGGTGCTCCTGGTGCCCCGCGTGAACGGGCAGTACGCCGCCGTCGGGACGCTGGGCGTCATCGAGCAGGAGGGCCGGCTGCCCGGCGGGGAGCCGGGCGCCGTCCTGCGCGGCGTCTCCCGCGTGCGGATCGGGACCGGGACCACGGGGCCGGGCGCGGCGTTGTGGGTCGAGGGCACCGCGATCGACGTGCCGGTTGTGACCGGCGGGCGCGTCGAGGAGCTGGCCAAGGAGTACAAGGGCCTGGTCAGCGTGATCCTGCAGAAGCGGGGCGCGTGGCAGGTCGTGGACGTGGTCCAGCAGATCGACGACCCCTCGGCGCTGGCCGACAACGCCGGCTACGCGCCGTACCTGACGAACGAGCAGAAGGTCGAGGTGCTGGAGACCCCCGACGTGATCGAGCGCCTGGAGCTCGTGATCGGGTGGGCCAGGGATCACCTCGCCGAGCTGGACGTCCAGGAGACGATCCGCAAGGACGTCCAGGAGGGCATGGAGAAGACCCAGCGCGAGTTCCTCCTGCGGCAGCAGCTCGAGGCCGTCCGCAAGGAGCTGGCCGAGCTCAACGGCGACCCCGCCGACGAGGAGGACGACTACCGCGACCGGATCGAGGCCGCGGCCCTTCCGGAGAAGGTGCGGGAGGCCGCGCTCAAGGAGGTCGACAAGCTCGAGCGCTCCAGCGAGGCGTCGCCCGAGGGCGGCTGGATCCGGACGTGGCTCGACACGGTGCTCGACATCCCGTGGAACGAGCGCACCGAGGACTCCTACGACATCGCCGGCGCCCGCGAGATCCTGGACGCCGACCACGCCGGGCTCGATGACGTCAAGGAGCGCATCATCGAGTACCTGGCCGTGCGCAAGCGCCGCAGCGAGCGCGGGCTGGGCGTCGTCGGCGGCCGGCGTTCCGGCGCCGTGCTGGCGCTGGCCGGTCCTCCCGGAGTCGGCAAGACCTCGCTCGGCGAGTCCGTCGCGCGGGCCATGGGCCGGACGTTCGTCCGGGTCGCCCTGGGCGGGGTCCGGGACGAGGCCGAGATCCGCGGCCACCGGCGCACGTACGTGGGGGCCCTGCCGGGCCGCATCGTGCGCGCCATCCGCGAGGCTGGCTCGATGAACCCCGTCGTCCTGCTGGACGAGGTCGACAAGGTCGGCGCCGACTACCGCGGCGACCCGACGGCGGCGCTGCTGGAGGTCCTGGACCCCGAGCAGAACCACACCTTCCGCGACCACTACCTGGAGGTCGAGCTCGACCTGAGCGACGTGCTCTTCCTGGCGACGGCGAACGTGGTCGAGGCGATCCCCGGCCCGCTCCTGGACCGGATGGAGCTCGTCCAGCTGGACGGCTACACCGAGGACGAGAAGGTCACCATCGCCCGCGACCACCTGCTGCCGCGGCAGCTGGAGAAGGCCGGGCTGGAGAAGGACGAGGTGGACTTCGAGGACGGGGCGCTGCGCCTGCTGGCCGGCGAGTACACCCGGGAGGCGGGCGTGCGCTCGCTGGACCGGTCGATCGCCCGGGTGCTGCGCAAGGTCGCGGCGAACGTGGCGCTGGGCAAGGCCGAGCTGCCGACGGCGGTCGGCGCGGAGAACCTGAAGGACTACCTGGGCCGGCCGAGGTTCACGCCGGAGGTCGAGCTCAGCAGGTCCGAGCGGCGGACCGGCGTGCCGGGCGTCGCGACCGGGCTCGCGGTGACCGGCGCGGGCGGTGACGTGCTCTACATCGAGGCGTCGCTGGCCGACAAGGAGACCGGCGACACCGGGGTCACGCTCACCGGGCAGCTCGGCGACGTGATGAAGGAGTCGGCCCGGATCGCGCTCAGCTACCTGCGCTCGCGGGGCGCCGAGCTGGAGCTCCCGGTCGGCGACCTGAAGGACCGCGGCGTGCACGTCCACGTCCCGGCGGGCGCGATCCCCAAGGACGGGCCGAGCGCGGGCATCACGATGACCACGGCGCTGGCGTCGCTCCTGTCGGGGCGGCCGGTGCGGTCGGACGTGGCGATGACCGGTGAGGTCTCGCTGACCGGGCGGGTCCTGCCGATCGGCGGCCTGAAGCAGAAGCTGCTGGCCGCCTCCCGGCTCGGGATCACGACGGCGATCGTGCCCAAGCGGAACGAGCCGGACCTGGAGGAGGTGCCCGCGGAGGTGCTGGAGAACATGACGGTCTTCGCCGTCAGCGACGTCCGCGAGGTGCTGGACCTGGCGCTGGAGCCGGCCACCACCGACACCCCCGTGACGGTCTGACCGGACCGGCGCGAGCCGGCCGGACGGCACGGGAAACCGTCCCTGTACCGGGCCCCACCTGGGACTCGGTACAGGGACGTTCGTGTCTCTTAGCGGATTGTTAGCGCGCTGGGAGATGCTCGACGAGCACGGGTAAGACGGGGCGTCTTCGCGGGGGCGGGGCCTGCGCGGGTGTTTTCGCCACCCGGGACGCGGAGGCGTCCCGTCGGACCTGTGCGGAGGAGGACGTGCGGCGCAGGGTACGGGAGGACCTGCGGCGCGCCGGGTCGCCCGGGGTGGAACGACGACCGCTGTTCCCAGCCACCCCGGGCGCCTCGTATCGGGAGCCCGGGACGAGATTCCGTAGCGAGAGGAGCGCGAAAGGCACAGCCAAGACGTGATAACTCCGGCATATGGAGTGGGTAGTCGCTAGTGTGGGCGCCTCCCCGCCTCCTTTTCGTGTGCCGTGAGGTTGGACGTCGATGTCGGGTCCGCTGTACTTCCGGGTCCTCGGTCCAGTGGTCGCCGAGCGGAACGGTGAGCCGCTGGACGTGGGCGGCCCGCAGCCGCGCACCGTGCTGGGCCTGCTCCTGCTGGAGGCGGGCCGGGTGGTGCCGGTCGACCGGCTGGTCGAGGCGCTCTGGGAGTCCGAGCCGCCGAACTCGTGGCGCGTCCAGTTGCAGGGCATGGTGTCCCGGCTCCGCCGGACGCTCGGCACGGGCGGCGAGCGTACGTCCTCGCCCATCGACACCGTCCCGCCCGGTTACCGGCTGAGCGTGTCGGACGGCCAGCTGGACCTGATGGACTTCCGCCGCGAGGTCGACGCCGCCCGGCGGCACGTCGCCCGCGGCGAGCCCGCGCCGGCCGCGGACCTCCTGCACGCGGCGCTGGACAGGTGGCGCGGCCAGGTGTGCGCCGACATCCCGTCCCGGTACGTGCGGCAGTTCGCCGCCGACCTGGAGGACCTGCGGCTCGCGGCGATCGAGGACCGCATCGACGCCGACATCTCCCTCGGCCGCCACGACGGGCTGGCCGGCGAGCTCCAGGCGCTGGTCCGCGAACATCCGCTCCGCGAACGTTTCGGCGGCCAGCTGATGAGCGTGCTGTCGCGCGCGGGCCGTCCGGCCGACGCGCTCGGGGTGTTCCGGGACGTGCGCGAGCGCCTGGTCGCCGATCTGGGGATCGAGCCGTCGACGCGGCTCCAGCAGCTGCACCGGGCGATCCTCACCGGCGTGCACGGCGCCGAGGACGCCGAGGCGGCGCGCGGCCTGCCGTACGTCGTCCCGCGGCAGCTGCCCGCCGACGTCACCGACCACGTGGGGCGCGAGGACGTCCTCGCGGAGTTGTCGGCGGTGCTCGCGGCGGCGCCGCGGGCCGCGCCGCCGCGCATCGCGATCACCGGCCCGGGCGGGATCGGCAAGACCGCGCTGGCGCTGCGCCTGGCGCACCTGCAGCGCGCCGCCTACCCCGACGGGCAGCTGTACGCGCGGATCGGCCGGACCGAGGCGGCGCACGTGCTGGCGATGTTCCTGCACGCGCTGGGGGTGCCGCCCGCCGGTGTGCCGCAGGCGCTGGACGAGCGCAGCTCGTTGCTGCGCGAGCTGCTGGCGACCCGCCGCGTGCTGCTCGTTCTGGACGACGTGCAGGACGAGGGGCGGCTGCGCCCGCTGCTGCCCGCCGAGCCGCGCTGCGCGGTGGTGGTCACCAGCCGCCGGCGGCTGTCGGGCGACGGGACCTTGCGCGTGGTGGCGCTGGACGCGCTGCCCGACGACGAGGGCCTGCGGCTGTTCGGGGCCATCGCGGGCCCGGCGCGGGCCGCCGCGGAGCCGCGGGCGGCGGCCGAGATCATCCGGCTGTGCGGCGGGATGCCGCTGGCCATCCGGATCGCGGCGGGGCGCCTGCGCAGCCGTCCCGACTGGACGGTCGGCGACATGGCCCGGCGGCTGGCCTCGCGACGCGACCGCCTCGACTGGTTAAAGCAGGGGGACGTGAGCGTCCGGACGACGTTCGAGGACTCCTACGAGGTCCTCGACCCCGACCACCGGCGGCTCTTCCGGCATCTCGGGCTGCTGGAGACGCCGGAGTTCCCGGCGTGGCTGCCGGGCGCGCTCCTGGACGACCCCGACGCCGCCGAGCGGCTCCTGGACGACCTGGTCGACGTCCACCTGGTGGAGCCGGCGGGCCGCGGCGTGACCGGGCCGCGCTACCGGCTGCACGACCTGATCCACCTGATGGCGGCCGAGCTGGCGGATCCGGCCGGGCGCGCGGCGGCGCTGAGCCGGGTCCTGCACGGCTGGCGTGACCTGGCGGACACGGCGGACGCCGAGCTCCCGCACTGGTACGGCCTCGATCCCGCTCCCGAACCCGCCTGGCGGGCCCCGGCGCACCTGCGCGACGCCGTGTGCGCGGCGCCGCTCGCCTGGTTCGACGAGGAACGGGTGCTGCTGTCGGCGCAGGTGTCGCTGGCCGAGGCCGAGCCGGCGCTGGGCGTGGCGTGGCCGCTGGCGCAGAACCTCACCACCTGCTTCGACCTGCGCGGCCGGTACGAGGAGTGGGGTGCGGTCCTGCACTCCGGGCTGCGCGCCGCCGAACGCGCCGGGGACGACCGCGGCGTGGCGTGCATGCTCGGCCTCCTGGTCGACTGCGAGACGAGCAGGTTCGAGTTCGGCGTCGGCCTCCAGTACGCCGAACGGACGATGAACGCCTACCAGGCGCTGCCGCCGGGCCCCGCCCCGCCGCCGCCCGAGCCGCACGCCGAAACGGGCGACCCGCAGTGGCGCGCGCTCGCCGCCGCCCGTGCGGCGGGCGACCCGGTCGGCGTCGCCCGCTACGCGTTCACGCTGTGCCTGCGCCGCAGGGACCGCGGCGAACGCGGCGGCTATCTGGCGTTGCTGGAGGAGGCCGCCACGGCGTTCCGGGCGTGCGAGGCGCCGATCTCGGAACTGTGGGCGCTCAAGACCGCCTGGCTGGCGTACCTCAAGCAGGGCCGGATCGACGAGGCCGTCGCCTGCCTCGACCGCGGCCTGGTCATCGTGATCTCCATGGGCGCCGACTTCGAGACCTCGTCGGTGGTCGGCGAGATCGGCGAGCGGATGGTGGCGGCGGGCCGGTTCGACGAGGCGGCGGAGCTGGCGGGCGAGACGCTGCACCGCGCCCGGCGGCACGGCCACCACTGGGACGAGGCGGCGGCGCTGGACGTCCTGGCCGCCCTGGCGTACGCGTCCGGCGACCACCACGCCGCGATCGACGCCTACCTGAAGTCGCTGGCGTTGTGGCGGCGGCTGAAGACGATGGCCCGTGTCACCGACACCATGGCGCGGCTGGCCGCGCTGCTCGACGAGGCCGGGCACGACGCCGCGCACGCCACCCTGGTGAGCAGCCACGGCGGCGGTGCCCCGGCGTGAACGCCGGGCGGCGGTGCCCCGGCGTGAACGCCGGGCGGCGGTGCCCCGGCGTGAACGTCAGGCCTTCGGGGTGAGGCGGAAGATCCGCAGCTGCCGGTCGACCCGTTCGACGTAGCGGTCGTAGACCGGCCAGACCTTCAGCAGGTTCGGCCAGACCTCGGTGCGCTCGGCGTCGTCCAGCAGGTGCGCGCTGACCTCGACCGTGCGGCCGCGGAAGCTGATCGTGGCGTCCGGGTTCTTGATCAGGTTGCCGGTCCAGGCCGGGTGCTTCTCACGGCCGAAGTTGGACCCGACGATCACCCAGGTGCCGCCCGGCTCCGGCATGCACGCCAGCGGCGCCTGCCGCGCCTGCCCGCTCACCGCGCCGGTGGTGGTGAGGACGAGGCTGGGCACCAGCGCCTGGCCGAGCAGGAACCGCCCGCCGCTGACCTTGTGCAGCGCGCGGTCGAGCGGCGGCACGATCTTCGGCCCGACCTTGGCGAACGCCGGGGAGCCGGAGATGCGCTGGAAGAGAGGGCCCAGGGTGCGCTGGATCATGGTGGGCATCTACTGCTCCTTGTCGGGCGCGAGGCGGCCGGCCTTGCGCGGGTCGAGGTGGCCGGCCGCGGCCAGCCAGCGCAACCCGTCCTCGAAAGTGTCCCGGGCCGGCCGCAGCGTGAGGTCGAGGGCGTCGAGGACGGGCGTGTCGTCGGTCGGCACGAGCTTGACCATGAACTCGGCGGCGTCCCGGGTCAGCGGGTAGTCGAACGGCTTGATCTTCCGGGCGAGGTCGAGTGCCGAGGCGAGGCCCAGCATGACCCAGTCCGGCACCGCGATGCGGCGGCACTTCACCCCGGTGAGCTCGTCGCAGAGGTCGGCGACCTGCGGCCAGGTCAGGTAGTGGCCGCCGAGCAGCCACCGGTATCCGCTGTGCCGGCCGGTGACCGTGCGGGCGATGGCCTCGCCGAGGTCGCGGACGTCGATGACCGAGACGCCGCCGTGGGGCATCGGCCAGCCCTTCTCCAGCCCGCCGACCAGGCCCTCCATCAGGGTGTCGAGCACGGGCTGGTCGGGACCGCACACCCCGCCGGGATAGATGATCGTGACGGGCGCGCCGTCGGCCTGGAGCCCGCGGACGTACCGTTCGGCCTCCAGCTTGGACCTGCCGTAGTCGCCGTGCGGCACGGCGAACGGCCCGTCGGCGGTGATGACCGGCTCGGACGGCGGAACGAAGATCCCGATGGTGGAGATGTGCACGACCGGGTCGAGGCCGCGCGCGACCGCGGCGCCGACGACGTTGCGCGTGCCCTGCACGTTCGCGTCGACGACGTCGCCGCCGTGGCCGGTGATGGCGATGGCCGCCGCGGAGTGCACGGCGGCGTCGCAGCCGTCCAGGGCGTCGGCGACGGTGCCGGCGTCGAGCATGTCGCCTGGAAGGAGTTCGACGTTCTCCGCCGCGACGCCGATCGCGTTGAGTACCTTGGCCGCCTTGCCGGGATCGCGCACCAGCGCGCGGGGGCGGTGGCCCGCCGCGAGGAGGGCCGCTGCCGTGTACGACCCGACGAAACCGGAGGCGCCGGTGAGGAAGACCCGCATGCGGTCAAACTAGCGTTTGTTCGGGCGGGGATTCAATCACGGGACGGCACCGGTCGGGCCCCGGTTTCGGTCGTCTCCTTTCGCCCCGGCCGCAGGTCCGGGCCGTTGACGGTGCTGGAACGCTCCATCACACTCGGGGCTCACCCAACCGCCGACCGGGAGGGGACCCATGAGAATCGCACTGGCCGGCGCGGGGCGCATCGGGGCTCGCCATGCCGCCGCGCTGAGTGGAATGCCCGACATCGAGAGCCTGACGGTGGCGGACGCCGATCCGCGCCGCGCCCGTGACCTGGCCGCCCGGGTGTGCGGCGCGCGGGCGGTCGAGTCGGTGGCCGGACTGTTCGAGAGAGGCGCCGACGGTCTGGTGGTGACCGCGGCGACGGACGCGCACGCCGGGCTGGTCCGCCGGAGCGTCGTGGCCGGGATTCCGGTGTTCTGCGAGAAACCGCTGGCATCGGATGTAGATGGAACGTTCCAAACCGTGACCGCCGCGCGCACCGCCGGCGTGCCCGTGCAGGTCGGGTTCCAGCGCCGCTTCGACCTGGGCTATCTCGCCGCGCGGGACGCGGTGGCCTCCGGCCGCCTCGGCTGGCTGCACACCGTGCGCTCGTGCAGCTTCGATCCGGCGCCGCCGCCCGCCGGCTACGTCCCGACCTCGGGCGGGCTGTTCCGCGACTGCGTCATCCACGACCTCGACTCCATCCGCTTCGTCACCGGCCGCGAGGTCGTCCGGGTGATGGCGGTGGGCGCCAACAAGGGCGACGAGATCTTCCGCGAATGCGGCGACGTCGACACCGGCACCGCGCTCGTCACGCTGGACGACGGCACGCTCTGCACGGCGTCGGCCACCCGCTACAACGCCGCCGGATACGACGTCCGGCTGGAGGTCTTCGGCTCCAAGGACAGCCTGGTGGCCGGATTCGACGCCCGCACGCCGCTCGCCGCGGTCCCCGAGCACGGCCCGCACGAGGGGCCGGCGCCGTACTCGGGGTTCCTCGAACGGTTCGCCGCCGCCTACGACGCCGAGCTGCGCGCGTTCGTCGACCTCGTCGCCGGCCGCCGCGCCAACCCCTGCCCGCCCGAGGAGGCGCTGGAGGCCGCCTACCTCGCCGAGGCGTGCGAGCTGTCCCGGAGGGAAGAAGGAAGGGCCGTCGACATCACGGAGGTACGCCGATGAGGATCGCCGCAGCACCGATCTCCTGGGGCGTGTGCGAGGTGCCGGGCTGGGGCCACCAGCTGGCCCCGGAGCGGGTCCTGGCCGAGACGCGCGACCTGGGGATCACCGCGACCGAGCTCGGGCCGGCCGGGTTCCTGCCGGCCGCGCCGGACGAACGGGACGCGCTGCTGGCGTCCCACGGGCTGACACTGGCCGGCGCGTTCGTGCCGGTCGTCCTGCACGACCCCGGCCACGACCCGAGGCCGGAGACCGACCGGGTCCTGGACACGCTCGGCCCGGACGCGACGCTGGTGCTCGCCGCCGCCACCGGCCTGGACGGCTACGACACGCGGCCCGCCCTCGACACCAAGGGCTGGACCACGCTGCTGGCCAACCTCGACGCGGTGTCCGCCCGCGCCGCGGCGCGCGGCCGCCTCGCGGTCCTGCACCCGCACGTCGGCACCATGGTCGAACGGCGCGAGGAGGTCGAGCTGGTCCTCGGCGAGTCGGCGACCGGCCTGTGCCTGGACACCGGGCACCTGCTCGTCGGCGGCACCGACCCGCTCTGGCTGGCCCGCACCGCCGCCCGCCGCATCGCGCACGTCCACCTCAAGGACGTGGACGCCGCGATGGCCGAGCGGGTGCGCGCCGGGCGGCTGGGGTACGCCGAGGCGGTCGCCGCCGGGATGTACCGGCCGCTCGGCCGCGGGGACGTTGACATCTCCGGGATCGTCAGCAGTCTGGAGAGCGCCGGTTACGAAGGCTGGTACGTCATGGAGCAGGACACCGTCCTCACCGCCGAGCCCCCGGACGGGGCCGGACCCCGCGACGACATCCGGGCGAGCCTCGACCACCTCCTGGAAACGGCCGTGTGATGGACGCGTTCGACCTGATCACCATGGGGCGGGTGAGCGTGGACGTCTACCCGCACCAGGTGGGCGTCCCGCTGGAGGACGTGGAGACGTTCGGCAAGTACCTCGGCGGCAGCCCCACCAACGTGGCCGTCGCCGCCGCCCGGCTCGGCCGCCGCGCCGCCGTGGTGACGCGGACCGGCGACGACCCCTTCGGCCGGTTCGTGCACAAGGCGCTGACCGGGTACGGCGTCGACGACCGCTTCGTCAGCGCCGTGCCCGGCCTGCCGACGCCGCTGGCGTTCTGCGAGATCTTCCCGCCGGACGACTTCCCGCTCTACTTCTACCGGTACCCCAAGGCCCCCGACCTGGAGATCCGGGCGGACGAGCTGGACCTCGCCGCGATCCGTTCGGCCCGCGTGATGTGGGGCACGGTCACCGGGCTCTCGCAGGATCCCAGCCGCACCGCCACCCTCACCGCCCTCGCCGCGCACCGCGGCCGCACCGTGCTCGACCTCGACTACCGGCCGATGCTCTGGCCGTCGGCCGCGGACGCCCGCCGCTGGGCGCACGCCGCCCTCGAACACGCCACCATCGCGGTCGGCAACCTGGCGGAGTGCGAGATCGCGGTGGGCGAGCGGGAGCCGCGCGCCGCCGCGCGGGCGCTGCTCGCACGCGGGGTGGATCTGGCCGTGGTCAAGCGCGGGCCCGACGGCGTGCTGGCGGCGACCCCGGACGAGATGGTCGAGGTGCCGCCCGTGCGGGTGAAGGTCGTCAACGGCCTCGGCGCCGGCGACGCCTTCGGCGGCGCCCTCTGCCACGGCCTGCTCGCAGGGTGGGGGCTGAGCCGGGTCATCGCGTTCGCGGGCGCCGCGGGGTCGGTGGTGGCGTCCCGGCTGGCCTGCGCGGACGCGATGCCCACCGAACCCGAGGTCGACGAGCTGCTCTGGGAGAGTGGACGATGAAACATCACCTGCCCGCCGGAACGACCGCCCAGGAGCCCTACAGCCTGGTCGTCACCCCCGAGTCCGCCGGATGGGAGCACGCCGCGCTGCGGGTGCTGGAGCTGCCGGCCGGCGGCGCGCACACGTTCGGCACGGGCGCGTTCGAGATGATCGTGCTGCCGCTGTCGGGGTCCTGCCGGGTGACGTGCGACGGCGAGACGCTGGAGCTGCGCGGCCGCCGCAGCGTGTTCAGCCGGGTCAGCGACTTCGCGTACGTGCCGCGCGACGCGCACGTGACCGTGACCGGGCTCGGGCGGTTCGCGCTCGCGGGCGCGCGCTGCGAGCGGCGGCTCGTCCCGCGCTACGGCCCGGCCGGGAAGGTGCCGGTCGAGCTGCGCGGCGCCGGGCCGGCCAGCCGCCAGGTCAACAACTTCGGGACGCCCGAGGGATTCCCGTTCGCCGAGCGGCTCATCGCGTGCGAGGTGCTGACCCCCGGCGGCTGCTGGTCGTCGTACCCGCCGCACAAGCACGACGAGGAGACGCCGGCCGAGTCGGTGCTGGAGGAGATCTACTACTTCGAGGTCGAGGGGCCGTCCGGGATGGCGTACCAGCGCGTCTACGGCAGCACCGACGTGCTGGAGGAGGTCCGCGGCGGCGACGTCGTGCTGATCCCGCACGGCTGGCACGGCCCGTCGATGGCGGTGCCCGGCCACGACCTCTACTACCTGAACGTGATGGCCGGGCCGGGGGAGGAGCGGGCGTGGCGCATCCGCGACGACCCCGCGCACACCTGGATCAGGGAGACCTGGCCGGGGCAGCAGGTCGATCCGCGCCTCCCGCTGACCTCGGCGGAGGAACGATGACCAGGCTGACGGTCGGGCAGGCCACGGTCCGCTTCCTGGCCAACCAGTGGACGGAACGGGACGGAGTGCGTCACCGTTTGATCTCGGGATGCTTCGGAATCTTCGGACACGGGAATGTGGCGGGGATCGGACAGGCACTCCTCGAAGAAGGCTTCCCGTACCACATGGCCCGCAACGAGCAGGCGATGGTCCACGCGGCCGCCGGCTACGCACGCGCGCACGACCGGCTGCGCGCGTACGCCTGCACGACGTCGGTCGGGCCCGGCGCGACCAACCTGGTCACCGGCGCCGCGCTGGCCACGATCAACCGCCTCCCGGTACTGCTGCTGCCCGGCGACGTCTTCGCCACCCGCACCGCCAACCCGGTGCTCCAGGAGCTGGAGGACCCGCGCTCGTACGACGTGTCGGTCAACGACTGCCTCAAGCCGGTCTCCAAGTACTGGGACCGGATCAACCGGCCCGAGCAGCTGCCGTCCGCGCTGCTCGCCGCGACGCGCGTGCTGACCGACCCGGCCGAGACCGGCGCGGTGACGCTCGCGCTGCCGCAGGACGTGCAGGCCGAGGCCCACGACTGGCCCGAGGAGCTGTTCGCCGAACGTGCCTGGCACGTCCCCCGGCCGGTGCCCGAGGAGGCCGTGCTCGACCGGGCCGCCGACCTGCTGCGCGGCGCCGCGCGCCCGCTGATCGTCGCGGGCGGCGGCGTCATCTACTCGGGCGCGACCGGCGAGCTGCGCACGTTCGCCGAACGCACCGGCGTGCCCGTGACGGAGACGCAGGCGGGCAAGGGCTCGCTGCCGTGGGACCACCCCTGCGCGGCCGGGGCGATCGGCTCCACCGGGTCGCCCGCCGCCAACGCGCTGGCCCGCGACGCCGACGTGGTCCTCGGCGTCGGCACCCGCTACAGCGACTTCACCACCGCCTCCCACAGCCTCTTCGCGCGTCCGGGCGTGCGGTTCGTCAACCTCAACGTCGCGGCCTTCGACGCGGTCAAGCTCGCGGGACTGCCGCTGGTCGCCGACGCCCGCGAGGGCCTCGCCGCGCTCGGCCGCGCGGTCGGCGGCTGGTCGGTGCCCGCCTCCTACCGGGAGGAGACCCGGGTGCTGGCCGCGCGCTGGAACGCGGCCGTCGACCACGCGTTCGGCATCGCCCGAGGGGAGCCGACCCCCCACGCCCCCGGGAGCGGCTCCGCCGCTTCGGAGGTGGAGAACGGCCCGCCGCCCTCGCAGCCGGAGATCCTCGGCGTGGTCAACGAGGTGGCCGGGCCGCGCGACGTCGTCGTGTGCGCCGCCGGGTCGATGCCGGGCGAGCTGCACCGGTTGTGGCGTGCCCGCGACCCCAAGGGCTACCACGTCGAGTACGGCTACTCCTGCATGGGCTACGAGATCGCCGGCGGGCTCGGCGTGAAGATGGCGGCCCCCGACCGTGAGGTGTTCGTGCTGGTCGGCGACGGTTCGTACCTCATGATGGCGCAGGAGCTGGTGACCGCCGTCGCCGAGGGCGTCAAGCTGGTCGTCGTGATCGTCGACAACCGCGGCTACGCCTCGATCGGCGGCCTGTCGGAGTCGGTCGGCGCGCAACGTTTCGGCACCGCCTACCGCGGCCGCGACGGCGGCCCGCTGCCGGTCGACCTGGCCGCCAACGCCGCCAGCCTCGGCGCCGCCGTCGAGCGCGCCGCGACGGCCGGCGAGTTCCGCGCCGCGCTCGTCCGCGCCAGGGAGGCCGATCACACGACCGTGGTGTACGTGGAGACCGACCCGCTCGTGGCCGCCCCCGGCAGCGAGGCCTGGTGGGACGTTCCCGTCGCCGAGGTGTCGGCGCTGGAGACGACCCGCGAGGCACGAGCCCGCTACGACAAGGAAAAGCACGCCCGGCGCTCCCATATGTGATCCACTTTCTTCGCCTCGCCCAGCCCACCCCCTCGGGGAGAACGGAGATCGGCCCATGAAGCGCACTCGGAGGACCGGCGGCCTGACCGCGCTCGCCGCCGCGGGAGTCCTCACCCTGGGGCTCAGCGCGTGCAGCGAATCGGGGGGCAAGGAGGCCGAGAACACCCCGGCCGCGGGCGGCGGCGGTGCCGCGGGCCCGCGCCTCAAGGTCGCGATGGTCACCCACTCCGGGCCCGGCGACGCGTTCTGGGACATCGTCCAGAAGGGCGCCAAGGCCGCCGCCGCCAAGGACAACGTCGAGTTCCTCTACTCGGCCGACCCGGACGGCGGCAAGCAGGCGCAGCTCGTCCAGGCCGCGATCGACCAGAAGGTGGACGGGATCATCGTCACCTTCGCCAAGCCGGACGCGATGAAGGACGTGGTCGCCAAGGCCACCGCCGCCAGGATCCCGGTGGTGTCGATCAACTCGGGTGCCGACGTGTCCGCGCAGTACGGGGCGATCGCGCACTTCGGGCAGGACGAGACCGTCGCGGGCGAGGCGGCCGGGCGCGAGCTGGCGAAGTCCGGCGCCAAGAAGGCGCTGTGCGTCATCCACGAGCAGGGCAACGTGGGGCTCGAAGACCGCTGCGCCGGCGCGAAGAAGACGTTCGGCGGCTCGATGCAGAACCTCTTCGTCCAGGGCACCAACATGCCGCAGGTGAAGTCGTCGGTCACCGCCAAGCTGCAGGCCGACAAGGCCATCGACGGCATCCTGACCCTGAACGCCGCGGTCGCCGCCACCACCGTCGACTCCGGCAAGGAGGCGGGCAGCAGCGCCAAGGTGGCCACGTTCGACATGAACAAGGACCTGGTCGCCTCGCTCAAGGCCGGCACCATCCAGTTCGCCGTCGACCAGCAGCCCTATCTGCAGGGATACGAGGCGGTCGACGGGATCTGGCTGCTGAAGAACAACGGCAACGTCGTGGGCGGCGGGCGCCCGGTGCTCACCGGCCCGGCCATCGTCACCAAGGACAACGCCGCCGCCATCGAGAAGTTCGCCAACCAGGGGACCCGCTGATGGGTCAGGCCGTCGCCCGGCCGCCGCTGGCGGCGGACGAACGGGTCGCCCGGCGGTCGCCGTTCCGGCGGCTGCTGGGCCGTCCCGAGCTCGGCGCGCTGATCGGCGCGGTGGTGGTGTTCGTCTTCTTCTCCGTGGTCGCCGACGCGTTCCTCCAGACCTCGTCGTTCTCGACGGTGCTGTACGCGGCGTCCACGTTCGGGATCATGGCGGTCGGCGTCTCGCTGCTGATGATCGGCGGCGAGTTCGACCTGTCGGCCGGGGTGATGGTGACCACGTCCGCGCTGGTCGGCGCGCTGGTCAGCTACCAGCTCACGCTGAACGTGTGGGCCGGCGTGCTGATCTCCCTGGTGGTCACGCTGGGCCTGGGCTTCCTCAACGGGCTGCTGTACGTGCGGACCGGGCTGCCGAGCTTCATCATCACGCTGGCCACGTTCTTCATGCTGGCGGGCGCCAACCTCGGCGTCACCAAGGCCGTCACCGGCAACGTCGCCACCGACTCGATCCG
Organism: Spirillospora sp. NPDC047279; assembly: GCF_040643285.1. NCBI lineage: Bacteria > Bacillati > Actinomycetota > Actinomycetes > Streptosporangiales > Thermomonosporaceae > Spirillospora > Spirillospora sp. NPDC047279. The sequence continues at coordinate 239,806 of NZ_JBEYUA010000006.1, read as the reverse complement.
CGACATGGACGGCTTCGCCACCGCGCGGAACGTCTTCGCCTCCGACGTCACGATCGGCGGCGTCAACGTCAACATCACCGTGTTCTGGTGGATCCTGTTCGTGGCCATCGCCACCTGGATCCTGCTGCGCACCCGCGCGGGCAACTGGATCTTCGCGGTGGGCGGCGCGGCGGCCAGCGCCCGCGCGGTCGGCGTCCCGGTCACCCGCACCAAGATCGCCCTCTTCATGGGCGTGGCGTTCTGCGCGTGGTTCTCCGGGATGCACCTGCTCTTCGCGTTCGCCACGGTGCAGTCGGGCGAAGGCGTCGGCAACGAGTTCTACTTCATCATCTGCGCGGTGATCGGCGGCTGCCTGCTGACCGGCGGCTACGGCTCGGCGATCGGCGCCGCCATCGGCGCGTTCATCTTCGGCATGGTCAACAAGGGCATCGTGTACGCCGAGTGGAACCCCGACTGGTTCAAGTTCTTCCTCGGCGCCATGCTGCTCGCCGCGACCGTGGTCAACCTCGTCGTGCGGCGCAGAGTGGAGCAGTCCCGATGACCGAGCCGCACGCGTCGCGAGAGCGGCGAGAGCCCCTGGTCCGGCTGGCGGACGTCGGCAAGAACTACGGCAACATCATCGCGCTGCGCGAGGTCTCCCTGGAGGTGTCGCCCGGCGAGGTCACCTGCGTGCTGGGCGACAACGGCGCGGGCAAGTCCACCCTCATCAAGATCGTGGCGGGCCTGCACCGGCACGACTCGGGGGAGTACCGCGTCCAGGGCGAGGCGGTCGCGTTCTCCTCGCCCCGCGAGGCCCTCGACCGCGGCATCGCCACGGTCTATCAGGACCTGGCCGTCGTGCCGCTCATGCCGGTGTGGCGCAACTTCTTCCTCGGCTCGGAGAAGCGCCGGGCGCTCGGGCTGATGGACATCGACCTCATGCGCCGCACGACCAGGAACGAGCTGCTCGCCATGGGCATCGACCTGCGCGACGTCGACCAGCCGATCGGCACGCTGTCGGGCGGCGAGCGCCAGTGCGTCGCCATCGCCCGCGCCGTCTACTTCGGCGCCAAGGTGCTCGTGCTGGACGAGCCGACGGCGGCGCTCGGCGTCAAGCAGGCGGGCGTCGTCCTGCGCTACATCGTGCAGGCGCGCGAACGCGGTCTCGGCGTCATCTTCATCACCCACAACCCGCACCACGCCTACCCGGTCGGCGACCGGTTCCTCATCCTCAAGCGCGGGCGCAGCATCGGCCACCACGCCAAGGACGAGATCACGCTGGAGGAGCTCACCGCCCTGATGGCCGGCGGCAGCGAGCTGGAGGAGCTCGCCCACGAGCTGCAGGGTCTCGCCGGCGCCCAGGAGATGTCCGAGGAGGCGAAGCGGCTCGGCATCACCGACTGACCGCGCACCGCGACGGCGCCGCCGTCAGGGTCCACTATAGGATGTAGTACTACGTCCTGTAGTAGTCATGGAGGCCGGCATGCGGGTGCTCGTCGTGGGAGCGGGGATCAGCGGGCTCGCGGCCGCGCGGGGGCTGGCCGCCGCGGGGCATGACGTCGTGGTCCTGGAACGGGCCGGCGCGCTGCGGCTCGGCGGGGGCGCCATCACGCTCTGGCCCAACGGCACGGCCGTCCTCCACGACCTCGGCCTCGACCTGGAGACGACCGGCCGGCGCCTCACCACCCTCGCCCTCCGCACGTCCGGTGGGCACGACGTGATGTCGATGGACCTGGCCGCGCTGGAGGACCGGTTCGGGTCCGAGGCCCGGGTCGTCCCGCGCGGTGCGCTCATCACGCTTCTGGCCGGGACGTCGCCCGGCGGGACGGTGCGCTTCGGCGCCGGCCTCACCTCGGTGGAGGTCGGTGCCGGCGGGGTGCGGGCCACGACGGAGGACGGCGCGTACGAGGGCGACTTCCTGGTGGGGGCCGACGGTGTGCGCTCCTTCGTGCGTTCCGCCGTCCTCGGTGACGGGCCCGCCGCCTACACCGGGCTCGCGACCTGGCAGGGGCTGACTCCGGCGCCGTTCGACTGCGGCACGACCACCACGTTCCTGATCGCCCCGCGCGGTGACTGCGGCTACATGAGCGGCGGCGACGGGCTGCTCCAGTGGTTCTTCGACGTGCCCTGGTCGCCGGACGACCCGCCGGTGACCGACCCGCTCGCCATGCTCCGCGAACGGTTCGGCACGTGGGCCGCTCCGGTCCCCGAGATCCTCGACTCGCTGGAGGGCGCCGTGCTGGAGGTGTACCCGCACACCCGCCACCGGATCCCGCGCCGCTGGGGCGCCGGCCGCTGCGCGCTGATCGGGGACGCCGTGCACGGGATGCCCCCGGTCATGGCCCACGGCGCCAACCAGGCACTGGAGGACGTCGCCGCGTTGATGGACGCGCTGGCGGCGTCCGCCGGCCCGGCCGCGGCCGTCGACGCCTACTCGTCCGCCCGGCGCCGCCCCGCCCGCCGGGCCTCGGCCGTCGCCTCGAACAGCCTCGTCGTCTCCGGTCCCCGCAGCCTGATGCAGAGCGAGCGCGCCCTGCGGATGTCGGGCGTCCTGGACCGTGTGGCCACCGCCGGGTTCGGCCGCATGCTCCGCTCTCTCAGCAGCCGCCTCTGATCTCCCGCCGCGTTCTCTGGCCTTTGGCCTGCCGTAGACCAACTGGTAGGGCGCGCACTTGGGCCGGGACCGCTCGTCAGGTCCAGGTGGCCTCTTTGAGGATCTTGTCGAGGCCGGGAGTGTTCCACTCGTCGACGATAAGGACCTTGGTCTGCGGGAGATACCAGAGCCGCTGGACGAAGCTCACGTTCGTCCGCACGAACTTGGGTGTGATCTCCGCGCAGCCGATGCGCCACTCGCGGTATTCGGCCTGGCGGCCGCCGACCGGCGCGAGCCCCCGCTTCACCAGCTTCGGCTCCTGGATGCCGAACAGGTCGGCGCGGGGCGGGCAGACATGGGCGGCCTCGGTCTCCGGGGCGAACGTGGCCTTGATGTCGAACGTGTCCCAGCCGGTCTCGCCGTCGTTGCGGTACGGGGTCATGATGACCGCGAAGCTCGGGCAGTAGTTGTTGTAGGAGTTCGCCTGGTCGCGCGTGGTGCCCTCGCGCTCGTCCAGTTTGGTGATGATGCTCGGGACCCGGCACCGGCCCGGCACGTTGATCCGGTGGTTCGGCGTCTTGCGGACCTGCGTCTGCCCATCGATCACCGGCAGCGTGCGGGACTTCCAGGCGGGCGGCACTCGCAGCGACAGCCGGCCGAACGTGAGCGGCTTGCCGGGCGGCAGGGACGTCGCCGCCGAGGCCGGCCGCCGGGTGTCGTCGGCCTGGGTGTACTCGTAGACGCCGAAGACGCCCGCACCGGCGCCCACCACGGCGGTGCCGGCGATCGCCACGGTCGCCTTGGTGCCCAGCGCGCCCAGCACGCCGGACGAGGTCGTGCCGGCCGCGGTCCCGGCGGCCGCGGTGCCGGCCGGGGCGAGGCCGGCGGCGGCCAGCGGGAACAGGGCGGCGAAGGCCAGCGCCGACGCCGCGAGGGCCTGGACGCCGCGCGACTCCCAGTCGGGGCCGTAGGCACGGGCGGCGGTCTCCTCGAGCTCGGCGACGAAGGCGGCGGCGCCGGCGGGCCGGTACGAGGGCTCCTTGGCCATGCCGCGGGCGACGAGCGGGCGGAGCCTCTCGTCCACCGATTCGAGCGGGACGGGGGTGTTGAGGTGGCCGTTCATCAGCGCCGCCTGGTCGCCCCGGTAGGGGCGCTCCCCGGTCACGCACTCGAAGAAGACGCAGGTGGCGGCGTAGACGTCGGTGGCGGGGGAGGCCGGCTGCCCGCGCCACTGCTCGGGCGCCATGTAGACCGGGGTGCCCGCGGCCGAGGTCTCGCCGGAGAACGTGGCGATGCCGAAGTCGATGAGCTTGCTCAGGCCGTCCGCCCTGACCACCACGTTGGCGGGCTTGTAGTCACGGTGCACGACGCCCGCGGCGTGCGCGGCGGCCAGGCCGATCAGCGAGCCCTTGAGGACGGTGAGCGCCGCCTCGGGCTCCAGCCGCCCGTAACGTTCCAGGATCGTCCGGAACGGGACGCCCTCGACCGCCTCCATGATGATCGCGACGCCCTGCTCGCCCTCGACGAGCCGGTAGAGCTTGGCGACATGCGGGTTGTCGACCTGCCCGAGCATGCGGGCCTCGGCCCGGAACCGGTCGTGGGCCGCGCCGCCCGCGTCGGCCGGCAGGTACTTGATCGCCACCGGGGTGCCGCGCACGGCGTGCCGGGCGAGCACGACCCGGCCCTGGGCACCCCGGCCCAGCTCCCGCAGTTCCTCGAATTCGGTCACATGCCATTCCGTCACGCCCGCTGTGACGCCCGAAACCAGGGAAAGGTTGCCCCACGAATCCCAGATGTCACTCTTCGGCGGTGATGATGTCGCGGGCGGAGTAGGCGACGTCGGGGTGCGGGTGGGCCCGCAGCCGGCGCAGGAGCGCCCGCCACTCGTCGTCCCAGCCGGACTCCGGGCCGTGCTCGCCGACCAGCGCGCAGGCGAAGAGGCCGCCCGGCAGGTCGCCGCGCGCCGCGAGGCGTTCCGCGTGCGGGAGGACGTCCTCGGGCTCCGGCGTGCTGGGGGAGTGGTAGGACCAGCCGGTCGCCGCGCCGGCGGCCAGAGCCCGCGCGATCGCCCGGACCGGGAGCACCCCGGCGACGGGCCGGTCGGCGATCGCGTCGAGCCGGGCCGCGGCGTCCGGCTCGTCCCACCGGAACGTGGCCGCGAGCAGGACCGACGCCTGCGGCTCGGGGAGCTGCCCGTCGAGGGCCCGGATGGCGGGCTCGGCGGCGTCGCGGAAGAACACCGACCGCCCGCGGACGTACTCGGCCGCGACCCTGAGGCGCTGCGCGGCGGGCCGGTCCCGTTCGGCCTCGGCGTCCGGCTCGGCGGGGAGGGCGGCCAGGGCCGCCGCCGCGGCCGACAGGTCGCCCGCGCCCGTCCCGGTCGTGGCACAGGCGGTCAGCGCCTCCAGCGCGGCCCGCCAGTCGGGCGCGTCCAGATCGGTGACGAGCCCGGCGAGGAGGGCCGGGATCTCGGGCGCCCACGGCGCCCACGAGGAGAGCGCGGGCAGGGCGGCCTCGCGGGTCTCGACGTCGCCGGAACGGGCGACCTGGAGCACCAGCGCCGCGTACGCGGTCCGGTGGCGTTCGTCGATGTGCAGGGGCGGTGCGCCGAGGACCTGGCGGGCCAGGTCGCGAGGGCCGTTGGCGGCCTCGGTCAGCAGGCGCGTCGCCACCGGGTCGCCGAGCCGGTCGCGCAGGGCGGAGGCGATCGCCGAACGTACGTCGCGGTGCTGCCCCGGATCGTCCCAGGCGGCCTCGATCAAGGCCATCGCCTCGGGCACCCGGCTGCGCAGCAGGATGCGCACGGCCTCCTTGCGGGCGGTGATCTTGCCGGCGGTCAGCACCGGGCCGAGGGCGGCGGCCAGCGCGCCCGGCGCGACGTACCGGGACGCGCGGCTCGCCGCGTACAACGCCACGTGCGCGTCGTCACCGGACGCGCGGTCGAGCAGGACGGGCAGCACGTCCTGCGGCGTCGCGATCCACGGCGCCGTGGTCAGGGCCGCGCGGCGCAGCGCGTCGTCGGCGTGGTCGAGGTAAGGCCGCAGTTCGTCGGCGCCCACCCCCGGGACCTCGCCGATGTCGCGCACGGCGGCGGCCCGGCGGGCGTCCGGCGTGCCCGCGTCCTGCGCGAGCAGGTGCTTGAGCTCCAGGTACAGCGCCCGCTGCTCACCGGTCCACCGCCGCATCCACCGGCGCTGCGCCGTCGGCACGTGCACGACGTCGGCGGCGGCGAACCGGCCGGCCGGGACGTCCCCGGAGAGGGCGCCGGTGAGCAGGTCGGTCCGGCCGGTCGCCAGCACCGCGAACACGCTCGGGAGCGCCACCGCCGACGGCTCGCGGCTCAGCAGCCGCGCGACGCGGTCGCCGCGGGCGGCCGGGGCCTGGAGCCAGAGCCCGATGGCGTTGGCGGCGACCGAGTCGGACCGGGCCCCCGTCGCGTTCCCCAGCGCGTCCTGCAACTCCGGCACGGCGTGCGCGCGGCGGCCCAGCGACCGGGTGAGCCCGAAGACCAGCGTGTGGTCGTCGCGCCGCTGGGCGTCGGCGAGGCGGGGAGCCAGGACGCGGACGAGGTCGTGCTCGGCGCCGCGCGGCAGGATGTGGTCGAGGCGCCGGCCGAGCCAGGTGCCGCCCGAGTGCCCGGTGAGGCGTTCGTACAGGCCGAGCCCGGTGGCCAGCAGCTCGCCGTCGCCCCGCATCGCGCCCTGCCGGCACAGCCGGTCGGCCAGGGCGGCGATCCAGCCGCGCGTGCCGGACGAGCAGTCGCGGGCGGCGAGCGCGTCGTCGGCGAGCCGGGTGAGCGCCGGGCCGTGCCCGCTCCTGAGCATCGAGGGCGGCATGGTGGCGAGCGCGTGCAGCGCCGCCCAGCGCACCGGGTCCTGCTCGTTGCGCAGCCGGGCGAGCGCGTCGAAGAGCCCGGTGAGCACGTCGGGGTCGCGCGTCCGGCCGGCACAGGAGATCAGGAGCCGGTAGCCGGTGGCGCGCTCCTGCGCGTCCGGCCGCCTGATGATCGCGTCGAGGACGGGGAACGCCTCGTCGTAGGGCAGGTAGGAGGTCAGGTCCCAGGTGCGCGCCCGGTCGCCGGCCACCTCCCGCAGCCGCAGCGCGCGGCGCGCCTCCGCGATGCGCCGCGCGGCGGGCAGGACGTCGAGCAGCGGGAGGTCCGGTACGTCGGCGGCGAGGTCGTAGCCGGTCATGGCCAGCGCGAAGACGTGCTCGCGGCGCGCCGGCGGGAACGCGCTCAGCAGCAGCCTCAGCACCTGCTCGTCGGCGCTCACGGCCCGCGCCACGGTGGCGAGGCCGGCCTCGTCCAGGCGGACCATCCGGCGCCGGACGGCGGGGTGGCCCCGCAGCACGTCGGTGAGCCACGGGCGGTTGGCGTCGGCGAGCAGGAAACGAGCCGTTCGGTCCTGCTCGGCGTCGAGGAGCAGGCCGAGCGCCGACGCCAGGGGGGACGGCAGCTGCCCGTCGCGCCAGTGGCGCTCCAGCAGATCGATGACACGTTCCGGCGCGTGCTCCGCCGCCGCCGCGACGCCCGCGGCGTGGTTCCACCACCAGGTGCGGCGCGTTGCCTCCGGCAGGGCGGGAAGCGCCGTCTCGGCGTGGTCGAGCACGAGGCCGGGATGCGCCCGGCCCAGCGACCGCCAGTTGGGCACCGCGTGCGCGAGCGCGGCCAGCCTCTCCCGGGCCACGGCCTCCCCGCACGCGGGCAGCAGGGACGCGGCCTCGTCCTCGCCCCATCGCGCCGCCACCCGGTCGATCAGCGCCTCCGCGAGGTCGGCGCGCCGCCACCGCCGGATCGCCTGGTACGTCGCGGCCCGCAGCCCGGCGGGCGCGTCGTCGAGCAGCACGGTGAACGCCTCGGCACGGGCGCCGAGCCGAGCCGACCAGCCGATGGCGGCCTCGGCGAGGTCGGCGGCGGGGTCGAGCGTCGCGGACTCCAGATGCCGCAGCCCCGCCTCGTCGCGCGCGGCCGACGCGAGGAAGATCGCCACCGAGCGTTCGTAGTGACCGCCCGCGCCGAGTTCGGCGAGCAGTTCCGGCGCCACGCCCCGGCGGGCCGTCTCCGCGAGGCGACGGCACCGTTCTCCGTGGGACAGGGGTTCGATCCGTGTCAGCAGGTCCTCGGCGCGCATGGCGTGCATCCTTCCTGATCGGGATCAGGAAGGCACGTTGTTATCACCGCTCGCCAGTACGGTGACCGCCGTGCGGACCGCGCCGAGCCGCTGCTGAAGGACCTCGTCGGTCTCCAGCTCACCCGACTCGACGTCGCGCGCCGCGGTGTCGGCGGCCCGCACCCGCTCGGCGACCTCCTCCAGCCGCTGGACGCGCAGATCGTCCGGCGATCCCACGGCGAGACCCTCGGCGATGCCCCATTCGTGCCGGGCGAGGGTCTCCTCGTCCATCAGGCCCGCGAGCCACTCGGCGTCCCAGACTCTGGACCCGGTGATCGTGTCGATCGCGTCCTGGGCGCGCAGCATGCACTCGTGCCCCGGCGATCCGGGAGGGAGGTCGGCGGTGCTCAGGTAGCGCCCGTGGTGCTCACGGGCGAGCCTCGCATCGTCCCCCTCCTCGAAGAAGATGAAGATCATGATGCCGAGGAAGGCGGCCATGACGGAACCGACCGCCACGAACGCCGTGAACCCGAAGGCGACCCAGATCCCGATCATGACCGCCTCCATCAGGAGGCCGAAGGTCACCGAGCCCCAGGTCACGATGCAGCACCACATGATGGGCAGGAAACCGAACAGCGCACCGGCGAGGAACATCGTCCCGAAGCCTTCCACGGTGGCGCGGCCGCCCCAGCGCGGCTCCCGCGGCGGCGCCCCGTCCGCCGCGACGAGGGGACGGGGCATCCCGCGGATGAGCCGCCGCTCGTACTCGGGGATCTCCGGGGCGAACACCGGGCGCATTCGCCGTTCGTCCTGTTCCGTCACGACACCCCCCGGAGGTCGGTGTTGTGACGGATTATGACAGGGGCGTGGTCTCCGGAGCGGGGCGCGTGGCGCTGATCTGGGCCGCCAGCAGACGCACCCGGGCCTCGTGCTCGTCGTAGCCGACCACGACCGGCGGCTCGTTGTAGGGCATGGTGTCCGACGAGCGGCGCAGCTTGACGTACTGGCCGCAGGCGTCGATCGCGTACGGCTCCATGTCGTCCTGGAGGGCGCCGATCACCGTGATGCCGTGCGTCTCGCCGATCTTGCGGAAGAGCGCGACCGCCTCCTTGCGGTGCTCCTTGCCCAGGTTGCGGCCCAGCTCGTCCAGGACCAGGACCAGCCGGCCGCCGCCGGAGCTGGCCAGCGCGGCGGCGCACACCAGCTTGACCGCCTTCTCGTCCATGAGGGCGGTGTTGGCGCGGCGGTTGTAGGGAACGTAGCGCTGGCCGTCCGAGCGGCGCCACTTGGGGGTGACCCGCCAGCGCCACTCCTGCTCGGGATCGCCGGGCTGCTCGGGCGTCGGGAACTCCAGCGTCGCGCCGTAGCCGCCGTACGCCACGTCCAGCTTCTCGAACTCCTCGGCGACCCGCTGGAGGCGGGCGCGGATCGCGGCGGTCAGCGCGGTCCGGTGCGCCTCGGCGGCGCCGGCGGCCTCACCCGCGCCCCGCTGCGCCTTGTCGAGGTCGGCGCGGCGGGCGGTGAGCTGCACCTCGATCTGGCGGCGCTGGTGCCGCTCGTAGTCCTCCTGCTGGCGCAGGTAGGCCTCCAGCGTCTTGACCAGGCGCGGGAACGTCGCCTGCTCGCGTTCGGTGCGGCGGCCCTCGCCGTCGGCGCGCTCGTTGAGGAGGAACCGCATCTCCTCGGGCATGTCCTCGTCGGAGGTGCCGTCGGGGAACACCCGGCGCATGCCCTCGGACAGGTGCTTCTCCGCGCTGTGCCACCACTCGTCGGGCGTCCAGGTCCGCTCGTCGGCGTCGAGCGCGTCCAGCCACTCGGCGGCGCCGTCGCGCGAGCCGCCCCACTCCTTCTCCAGGTCGCCGAGGCCGAGCGCCGCCCGCTTGGCGGCCAGCTCGGCGGACGCGGCGCGGACCCGGTCACGGTCGCGGTCGTGCGCCTCGCGCCGGCCGCGCAGCCGGTCGACCTCCAGCGCGCGGGTGTCGGCCTTGGCCTGGAGGCGGCGCAGCGCCTGCTCGGCCGCGCCCAGCCGCGGGCCGAGCCTGGCCTCGCTCCCGGCGAGCTCCTCCAGCTGCTCGCGCAGGCCGGTCATCTTCGCGCGCACCAGCTCCAGTTCGGCGGCGGCGCGCGCGCCGGTCTGGCGGCGGCCGGCCTGGGCGACGTCGGCCGCGGCGTCGGAGGTGCGCTGACGGGCCCGGTCGAGGGCGTCCCCGGCGGCCTTCAGGCCGGCGCGCGCGGCCTGGACGCGGGCGACGCGGCCGGTGACCGCCTCGGGGAAACCGCCGACGATGACGACGCCGGTCTCGTCGCCGCCGTCGAGCGCGGCGAAGAACCCGCGCAGCGGCAGGCCGCAGCCGACGCCCTCGGGGTGCCCGTCGAGCGGCTCGCCGTCCGGGACGAGCTCGCCGTCCGCGGGAACGATCATCGAGCCGGGCAGCTCGCGCAGCGCCCCGGCCGCGGCGTCGAGCTCGGCGGAGCCCACCACGACGGCCTCGCGGTACGGCCACAACGCCGCCTCCCACCGGTCGCGGACGTCCGCGGCGAGCTCGACCGCGTCGAGCAGGCCGACGGCGGCGATCCCGGCGGCGGCCAGCGCGCGGATCTGCCGCGGCGCGCTGCTCTCGCCCGCCTCGGCCTCGGCCAGCTCACGTTCGGCGCGGGAGACGGCGCCCTTGGCCATGCCGAACTCCTGCTGCGCCTCGTCGCGGCGGGCCTCGGCCTCGGCCAGCTCGCGCGCGGCGGTCTCGGCGTCGCGGCCGTCGGCCTCGCGCCGCCGCTCCTCCAGCGCGGAGACCTGGCGGCGCAGCTCCTCCATGCGGTTGCGCGCCACCGCCTTGTCCGCGCCGATCTTGTCGGCCTGGCCCTTGAGGTCGGCGAGCGCGGCGCCCGCCTCCGACAGCCGGGCGTCCAGGGCGCCGCCGGTGAGCTGCTCGACCTCCTTGGCCGCGGCGGCGATCGCCGCGGAGATCTCCTCGTCCTCCTCGCGCAGCCGGTCCTGCTCGGCGGCGTGCGCGGTGTCGGCGCCGGCCGCGTCGACCAGCAGCCGCGCCTGGCGCGTCCGCCAGTAGCGCTGCGCGGCGGCGACCTCGTCCCGCGCCTCGTCGCGGCGGTCGAACGTCTTGAGCAGCGACGCCGCCTCGTTCTCCCATTCGGCCAGCCGCTCGACCGCCTCGGCCGCCTTGGCGCGTTCGCGGTGCTCCTCGGCGCGCGAGGTGCGTTCGGCGTCCAGCTCGCGGTCCAGGCCGGTCAGCGCGGCGATCGCGCCGAAGATGCGCTCCGGGCTGATCTCGTTGAGCGGCTGCGACAGCAGGTTGGTGGCGACCTTGGACCGCACCGACGTCGACAGGAACGACACGCACCGCACCTGGCCGCCGTACAACGTCCGGCCCAGATCCTTGGCGAGCAGGTCGCGCCGGCCCGCGCTGCGCGGCAGCGACGCCCACATGCGGTCGGCGCCCGCCACCCGCTCGGCCTCCGACGGCGCCGCCGCCAGATGAACGCCCTGCCGCCAGCGGATCTCCAGGTGCGGCGCGTCCGCGTTGACCCGCAGCCACACCGTCACCGCGGTGCCGCCCGGCTCCTCCGAGCCTTCGTCGGGTTCGGTGCCCGCGCTTCTCTTCAGGGGGGACGACCCCCCAGTGCCCCCCGTGTCGGCTCCGCCGGCATTCCCCGCTTCGCTGCGGATGCCGCCGTCGTAGTCGAACACCCCCACGATGTAACCGTGGTCGGCGCTGGCCCACTGGGCGTCGCCCTGCGCCGCCAGCTCCGCGTTGAACAGCAGCTCGGCGACCGCGCGGGCGCCGGACGCGAACCGCCACTGCTCGTCGCCCAGCAACGCGGTGATCGCGGCGATGAACGACGACTTGCCCGCGCCGTTGGAGTCCTTGGGACCCTGGCCGGCGACGACGATGAGCGTGCCGGGCACGGTCGGCACCGGATGGGTGGACAGCCGGGAGATGTTGACCGCCTGGACGGCGATGAGCGTGCGCGCGCCCACGACGTTCTCCGACCCGGCGCCCCCGCGGGCAGGGCCGGGGCGGGGCACCAGCGGCTCCAGGACAGCGGTCATGAGTTCCCCCCGGTTTCTGCGGCGGCGCGGTTGCGGCGGCGGGCCCGGATGGCCGCCGCCAGCGGCGAGTCCGGTCCGGCCGCGAGGATCAGCTCCTCCTGGAGGCGGCGGCGCGCGGCGTCGGTGAGCCGGTGGAACTGCGGGCCGGGCACGAACCCGCCGGCCTCGTCCGTCCCCGCCTTCACCTGCGCCACCAGCCCCGCCGTGCGGAGGCGGCGCAGCGCGCTCTCCAGCTCGCCGATCGGCAGCTGCGAGCGGCGGCGAAGCTCCTCCAGCGGCGTCGGGTACGTCGAGGTCCACGCGTCGTCGGCGAGCAGCCCGGCCGCCCGCGGGATCGCCACCGAATGGATCAGTACCAGGACCAGCACGGCCCGGTCCTCGACCGGCGGCACGCACGCCGGGTCGCCGGCCAGCGCGGCGGCGACGTCGTCGCGGTAACCAGAGATCCACTCCTTCTGGCCCGCCCGGACGAGGGTGCGGCCGCTCAGCCCCAGCATGCCCTCGACCGTGCGGCGCAGCGCCGGCTCGCGCAGCGCGGCGAAGCGCGGCTCCGCCACCGGCTCGGCCGCGTGCTCGACCGCCATGTAGGCGGCGACCAGCTCCGACCGCCGCTTCTCGTCGTAGGACCGCAGCAGCGGCTCGAACAGCTCACTCACCCGGCGCCTCCGGCGGGGGCGGCTGCGGCAGGCGGCGCAGCAGGTCGCGCAGCGACGACAGGGAGTCCTCCGGCCACATCGCGACCCGGGGGCCCGGACGCACCGTCCCGGCCTCCTCGTCCAGCAGCAGCCAGCCGGTGTCGGCCAGCCGCCGCAGCTCGCCGGTCGCCCAGCGGCGGGCCAGCTCCACGTCACCGCGCGACATGCCCACGTACACCTCGAGCACGTCGATGATCATCGCCTGGCCGCCGGGCCAGGGCGCGTCGTCCAGCCGCGTCCAGCAGCAGCGCAGCGCCGCCGCCAGCACCCGCCGCGCCTGCCCGGGCCGGTCGAGCGGCATCAGCGCGGTCTGGTACTCCTCCAGCAGGGCCGGAGTCGCGCCGTCCGGCCACGCGGGCAACAACCACACGCGGGCGTCGTCGGCCGCCGCCGTCATGCCGGGCGGCACCGGCTCGGAGACCGGGATCGACGGCGTGCCCACCACCCGCGCGCGGGCCCGGGCCAGCACTTCGGGCTCGACGGTCACGGCGCGGTCCTCTCGAACGTCCCGGGGGACAGCCAGGTCGGCGACCCCGACTCGCGGACCGCCATCCCGTCCGACCACACCAGCCGGTAGGGCAGCTCGGGGTGCAGGTGGGCCGACGAGAGGTCGGCCAGCATCCGGCGCGCCGTCACCCAGTCGTCGCCGAGCACGTCGTGCACGGCGACCCGGTCGCCGCCCCTCAGCACGCCCTCGGCGATGATCCGCAGCCGCTCGGCGGCGGCGTCGTCGGATCCGGTGTCGTCCGACAACCCCGGGTCGGGCCCCGACGGGCGCGGCGGGGCGGGGCGCGGCGGCGTGACGCGGGGGCCGTCCTCCACGGCCGTCACCACCGCCGACGGCTCGTGCCAGGGCGCCGCCGCGTCGAAGACGAACCCGTCCAGCACCGCCGCGAGGTCCTCCCGCGACGCGGTGCGCGCGAACGTCCGCCACGTCTCGGGGGGCAGCAGCGTCAGGTTGCGGGTCGTGCCCGCCGAGTCGGTCAGCCGCGCCGCCGCCCGCCGCGAGGCGTCCCCGTACGCGTAGATCGCCGCCCGCAGCTCCGTGCACGTCCGGTCGAGCTGCGGCCACCGGCGCAGGATCGCGCCGTGCAGGCGTTCGGCCCGCAGCAGGATCTCCTCGGTGCCCCACAACTTGGGCGCCTGCTCGCGGAGCTCCTCGATCGTCCCGTTGGTCAGGGTCAGCAGCTCCACGCTCCACAGCCGGAACGCCCGCGCCAGCCCCTCGGCGCCGTCGCGGGCCTGCTCGGGCGTCATGCGCGGGTCGGCCACGTTGAGCTGCTCCAGCGCCAGGAGCCGGTGCATCTCGCTCTGCCCGCCGTCCAGCATCATGCGCCGGACGAACATCAGCCCCACCACGCTGGTGAACGACGCCCGGTAGCGCAACTGGTTGGGCTTGGGGAACACCTCGCGGATCGCGCCGAGGCCCTTCAGCACCCGCAGCCGGTTTTCGAAGACCTCGCTCGGATAGCGCCTGCACACGTACCGCATCTGCTCGCGGCTCAGCCCGTCCTCGCCCGCGTCGGCGAACGCGGCCAGCAACGTCTCGGCGACGTCGACCAGGTCGGGGTCGTCCACCACCGCGCCGCTGTCGCGCGCCAGCGCGGCGAACATCTGGCGGTAGACCCCGAGCACCGCCTCGCCGACGAGCGCGTCGTCCAGGCTGGGCGTCGCGGGGTCGCTGATCAGGTTGTCGGGGGAGGAGGACACGGCGCACTACGGTACGGCCACCTGCCCATGAACGTGGAATCGGCACCCGGGTCCCGCGTGTTAGGAGGCCATTCCTGACGGAATAGTCAAGTAAAGGGAAGGAAGATAGTCAACACCTTCAAAGCTGGGACGACGCGGGGGAGCGGATGTCAAACTCGCAGTGACCACACGGGACGTACGGGCTTGACCATCGAGATCTGTGGGCGCATGACCAACACACCTGCCAAGACGAACCTGCCCGTGGAGCCCAACGACTTCGTCGGCCGCGAACGGGACGTGACCGACCTGCGCCGCCTGCTGGAGTCGATGCGGGCGGTGACCCTCTGCGGGCCCGGCGGCATCGGCAAGACCCGGCTCGCGGTGCACGTGTCGCACACGCTCCTGGAGGCGTACGCCGACGGGATCTGGTTCGTGGAGCTGGCCGACATCTCCCTGGACGGGCCGCCCGACCAGGTGCCGCGCAAGGTGGCGGCCGTGCTCGGCGTCGCCGAGGAGGACAACAGGGCGGTCGCCGGCACGCTGGCCGACGCGCTGCGGCCGCTGGACGCGCTGCTGGTGCTCGACAACTGCGAGCACCTGGTCGACGAGTGCGCCGACCTGACCCGGGTGCTGATGTCGCGCTGCCCGCGGCTGCGGGTCCTGGCGACCAGCCGGGAGCCGCTGCGCATGGCGGGGGAGAACGTCTGGCGGGTGCCGCCGCTGGAGCCGGCCGACGCCGAACGACTCTTCCTGGCGCGGGCCGCCGCGGTGCGGCCCGGCTTCCCCGGCGAGAGCACCGCGGTCGCCGAGATCAGCCGGGCGCTGGACGGGGTGCCGCTCGCCCTGGAGCTCGCCGCCGCCCGGATCCGGGTGCTCTCGGTCGAGCAGATCGCCAGCCGGCTGACCGACCGGTTCCGGCTGCTGAGCGCCGGCGACCGGACCGCGCCGCTGCGGCAGCGCACGCTGCGCGCGGCGATCGACTGGAGCCACGAGCTGCTGAGCGAGCCCGAACGGGTGCTGCTGCGGCGCCTGTCGGTCTTCTCCGGATGGACGCTGGAGCAGGCCGAGCTGGTCTGCGCCGACGACGACCTGGACGTCGGCGAGATCCTCGACCTGCTGACGGCGCTTGTGGACAAGTCTCTGGTCGTGGTCGCCGGGGAGACCGCGGGCGAGGTGCGGTTCCGGCTGCTGGACAGCATCCGGCAGTACGCGGCGGAGCGGCTGACCGCGGCCGGGGAGTCGGAGGTGCTGCGGCGGCGGCACCGGGACGCGTTCCTGGAGGCGGCCGAGCGGCACGGCGAGATCGCGCTGGCCGAACGGCCCGCCGAGTGGCGCGAGCGGGTGTCGCTGTTCTTCCGCTACGACGCCGAGCTCGGCAACGTGCGCTCGGCCCTGGGCTGGTCGCTCGACCGCGACGAGATCGAGGAGGGGCTGCGCATCTGCACCGCCCTGCGCACGTACTGGATCGTGCGGGGGCGCATGGCCGAGTGGGCGGAGTGGACCGACCGCTTCCTGATGCGCGGCGACGACCTGCCGCCGTACGCGCTCGGGCCGGGCCTGGCCGGCCGCTCCCAGCTCGCCTCGGGCGGCCGCGACTTCGTGCAGGGGGGCGAGTTCGCCCGCCAGGCCCTCGAGCCGTGCCGCAAGGCCGGCGACGACTTCATGACGGCCGTCGCGCTGATCGCGCTCGCCGAGTCGCACGCGCGCGCCGGGCGCTTCGCCGAGGCGGTCGGGCGGCTGGACGAGGCGGACGCGCTCACCTCCCGCCCCGGGCAGGAGTGGAACCGCGCGTACGCCCTGGTCATCCGGGGGCATCTGCAGATCCGCCGGGGCCGGCTGCGCGAGGCCCGCGAGCTGCTGGAGTCCGGCGTGCAGATCATGCGCGAGATCGGCCAGCTGTGGGGGGCGTCCGCCGCGCTGATCGGTCTCGGCCGCCTGGCCGAGCACCGCGGCGACCTGGCGGCGGCGCGGGTGCACTACGGCGAGGCGCTGCCCGTCCTGGAGGAGATCGAGGCGCGTCCCGAGCTGGCGCGGGCGCTGGCGGGCGTGGGCCGGGTCGCCCTGGAGCAGGGCGACCTGCGGCTCGCGCGCGACTCGCTGGCCGGCAGCCTCGCGCTCAGCCGGTCCAGCGGCATCCGGCTCGACGTCGCCCGGGCGCTGGAGGTGTTCGCCGAGGTGGTCGCGGCCGAGGGCGACGACCACGGGGCGGTGCGGCTGGGCGGCGCCGCGGCGGCGCTGCGCGAGGCCGCCGGACGCCCGGCGGGCGGCGGCTCGCGGCTCGAACGCACGCTGGAGCCGATCCGCCGGCGGCTGGGCGAGACCCTGGTGTCGCAGCTGTGGGGCGAGGGACGCGCGACGACGCCCGACGACGCGGTGGCGCAGGCGCTGCGTCCGCCCGAACACGGCGCGGTCCCGGCGCCGCGCCCGCCCGGAGAGGCCGAGCCCGCCGGCGCCCGGCCCGCCGGCGCCCGGCCGGCCGGGGGCGGCGAGCAGGCCGCGCCTCAGGCGGTCCGGCCGCTCGCCGCGCCGGTGACGCCCCCCAGCACCCTCACCGCGCGCGAACGCGAGATCGCGGTGCTCGTCGCGCGCGGGCTCAGCAACCGCGGCATCGCCGACGAGCTGGTCATCAGCCCCGCCACCGTCGCCCGCCACGTGACCAACATCCTCACCAAGCTCGGCTTCGCCTCCCGCGCCCAGGTCGCCGCCTGGGCCGTCGAGCACATCACCGACGACGACCCCCCACCCTGACAACGCCACCCCGGGCACAGCCCCGGCCCTGCCTCCGCGCCGACTTCCGCCCCGGGCTTGGTACTGCCCTGCCTCGGTCCTGCCTCGGTCCTGCCTCGGTCCTGCCTCGGTCCTGCCTCGGTCCTGCCTCGGTCCTGCCTCGGTCCTGCCTCGGTCCTGCCTCCGCGCTGACTTCCGCGCAGTCTCTGCGCTGACCTCTGCGCTGACCTCTGCGCTGACCTCTGCGCTGACTTCCGCCCCAGGCTCGGTACTGCCCTGCCCCGGCCCTGCCTCTGCGCTGACCTCTGCGCTGACCTTCGCGCTGACTCTCGTTCGCGGGGGGTGTGTACGCATCTCGGGCGGGGGTGCGGGCGGTGCGAATACGACCTCGGATGCACAGTCCGGAGCATGTGCCGGGGGCGGCCCCGCCCGTAGCGTCGCACCATGATCTCCATTGGTCCGGGCCCGGCGGACGCCTTCCGCCCGGTGACCGTGACTCAGGCGGTCTTCGGCGAGGCCCGCCCCGGCACCGACCGGGGCGCCAGGCCCGCGCTCGTTGCCGCGACCTCAGGGCGCACGCTCACCTACGACGAGCTCACGGCGGCCGTCGCCTCCGCCGCGACCGGCCTCCTCAACGACGGCCTGGGACGCGGCACGGTGGTGGCGCTGCATCTGCCGGACAGCCCGGAGTTCGCCGTCGCCCTGCACGCGGTGCTCGCCGCGGGCGCCGCGCCGTTCCCGGTGCGCGCCACGGTGACCGCCGTCGAGCTGACCCGGCTCCTGGAGGAGTCGGGCGCACGCGTGCTCATCACCTGGCCGGTCCTGCTCGACATCGCGCAGGAGGCCGCCAAGGGGGCCGGCGTCGAACGGGTCCTCTGCTTCGGCGCCGAGCCGGACGTCGAGCCGTTCAGCGCACTGGCGACCGGCGCGGCGACCCTGCCCGACGTGGCGCTCGACCCCACGACCGACCTCGCCCTGATCGCCTGCACCCGCGGCGTCACCGGGCCCGCGCGCGCCGTCCCGCTGACCCACGCCGGCATGGTCGGCGGCCTGACGCGGGTGGCCGAGGCGGGCATGATCGGCGCGTCCGACGTGGTGCTGTCCGCGCTGCCGTTCGCCGACGTGCTCGGGCTGAACGGGCTGCTCCAGCCGGCGCTGCGGCTCGGCGCGACCGTGGTCTGCCGGTCCGGCGCGGGCCGTGACAACCTGCTGCGCGCCCTCCAGGAGCACCGGGTGACGATGGCGCTGGTGCCGCCCGAGGTCGTCGAGCTGTTCGCGTTCGACCGCGCCGTGCCGCGCTACCACCTGCGCTCGCTGCGCGCGATCGTCGTCGTGGGCGGGCCGCTCCAGACCGAGATCGCGCGGGCCTGCGCGACCCGCCTCGGCTGCCCGGTCCGCCAGTCGTACGGGCTGTCCGAGGCCGCCGGGCTCACCCACCTCAACCTGCGCGCCGCCGAGGAGGGCACGCTCGACTCGGTCGGGCGGGCGCTGCCCGGCGTGCGGTGGCGGGTCGCCGACCCGGTGACCGGCACCGACCAGCCCGCCTACCAGGCGGGCGAGCTGTGCGTGCGGGCGGCGGGCCGCTGGCTGCCCAGCGGCGACTCGGCGTTCGCCGACGAGCACGGCCGGGTCTTCATCCTGGGCCGGCTCGGCGACCGCCGCCCCGAGCCGCCCGCCGAGCCGGACGCGGTGCTGGCGGCGCACCCGGCGGTCCGGGACGCCGTGATCGCGCCCGCGCCCGACTCCGAGCTCGGCCTGGTGCCGCACGCGTTCGTCGTGCTGTCGGCACCCGTTTCGGCACCCGTCTCGGCCGACGACCTGCTCGCCTACGTCAACGCCCACGTCCCCCCGCACCGCAGCGTCCTGGTGGTCAACGTGGTGGACATGATCCCGCGCTCGCCCAGCGGCCGGGTCCTGCGCCGCGCACTGCTCGAGCGGGCCGGCCTCGCGCCGTGATCCGCGAGGTGACCTACACATCCACGTACACAGTTCTGCGGATGTGGCACCGCTTGCGGGCGTCGTACGGTCGGCGCATGCTGCACCGAGACCGTCACCAGGGGGCCGACGCCGGGCGGCTCGCCGTCGCCGAGACCACGGTCACTCGCGCCGTGCTGGAGGCCGCCAGGGAGACCGCCGTCCGCGCCGGCGAGCGCGCCGCGCTCAAGGACCCGCAGCAGTCGCTGAGCCACTCCCGCTTCGCGGCCGTCGTGCCCGCCGCCGCGGCCGGGCTGCGCCGCCAGGGCGTCCTGCCCGGCGACGTCGGCGCCGTGCACCTGGCCGACGCCTGCGACCTGGCGCTGGCCCTGCACGCGGTCGTCGCCGCCGGCGCCGTCCCCGTGGTGCTGCCGCGCGGCGGCTCGGTCGGCGAGCTGGCAGCGATCATGTCCGAGTGCGGCGCACGTTTCCTGCTGACCGGCGGCGAGCCCGCGTCGGCGGCGCTGGCCGCGACGGAACGTTCGTACGTCCGGCAGGTCTTCGCGTTCGGCGACGTGCCGGGCGCCACCGCCTTCGGCCGCCTGGTGCTCTCCGAGGAGGACGCGGACGGCACGGCGTACGGCCTCACCGACGGGATGGTCGACCCGCTGCGCGACCGCGCGCTGGTCCTGGGCGACCCGTTCGAGGAGCTCACCCACGCCGACCGGCTCGCCGACCTCTACCGGCTGGCCGCCGCGGTCGGGCCGTCCGAGGCGGACGTGCTCGTCTGCTCGGCCGGGGACGTCCCGATGCCGACCTGGATCGGCCTGATCGACCTGTGCCTGATGCACGGCGCCACGTTCGCGGCGGTGCCCGAGCCCGGCCCGGCCGCGCTGCTGGCGGCGGTCGAACGGGAGGCGGCCACGGTCGTCGTGGTCAGCCCGGCGGGGCTCCGCGCCCTCACCTACGACCACGTGGCGGCGCCGCGCACCGGCCTGCGCCTGCTGGTGTCCGGGGCGACCGACCCCGAGGTCGTGCAGGCCTGCCGCAACCGGCACGGCTGGACCGTCGCCCCCCTCAGCTGAACGGGACGGGCGACTCCAGCCGCAGCGCGAAGATCGCGATGTCGTCGGCGAGCGGCTCGGGGGCGAAGGCGCGCACCGCGTTCTGGACCCGCAGCGAGACCGCCCGCGCCGTCAGCCCGGTGCAGTCGGACAGGATCCGGGCCAGCCCGTCATCGTCGTCGAGCTGGAGCTCGCCGCGCCGCCGTTCGGTGACGCCGTCGGTCACGCACAACATCAGGTCGCCGGGGACCAGCTCGACGGTGTCCACCTCGTAACCCGGATCGGGGACCGCGCCCACCAGCAGCTGGGACGTGCCGATCGGCGTCACCTCGCCGTCCGGCCGCAGCCGCAGGGGCAGCGGGTGCCCCGCCGAGGTGATCGAGACCCGCACGTTGCCGGTCGGCAGCCGTTCCAGCTCGCCGTGCACGACGGTGAGCAGCCGGCTCGCCTGATCGTCCATCAACGCCTCGTTGAGGCTGTCGAGCGCGCGGGCGGTGCCGTGCCCCTCGCGGCTGAGCGCGCGCAGGGTGTGCCTGACCAGCCCGGTCACCGCCGCGGCGCCCGCGCCCGTGCCGCACACGTCGCCGAGCATGAAGCGCCAGCGGTCGAGCCCCGCCGGGAACACGTCGTAGAAGTCGCCGCCCGCCTTGGCGTCCTGCCCGGCGGGCAGGTAGACGATGCCGTAGTCGACGCCGGGGATCTGCGGCAGGTGCGCGGGCAGCAGGCTGCGCTGCAGCGTCTGGCTGACCGCCACCTGCTCGCCGTAGCGGCGCGCGTTGAGCAGCGCCAGGGCGAACCGGTGGCCGAGGTCCTCGGCGAGCCGGACCAGCTCGGGACGGAACGGCCCGTCACCTGGCCCGCCGAGCACGATGCTGCCGAACCGGTGGTCGCGGCAGGCCAGCGGCAGCTCCAGCGCGTCGGTCCCGCAGACCCGGCGGTCGGACGGGCCGAGCGTGCCGAGCGCCGTCCACCGGCGGGCCTCGCGCAGCTGGCGGACCGCGGGCGCCGCGCGGCCCCCCAGCACCTCGCGCAGCGGCGCGATGCGCTGCTCGTCGGCGTGCCACACGTGCGCGAGCACGCCGTTCCCGCCCTGGTCGTCGAGATAGACGGCGCACCAGCCGGCGATCCGCGGCACGAACAGCTGCGCGGCGAGCGCGAGCACCAGCGTCTCGTCGAGCGTGCCCGCGAGCAGGTCGTTGGCCTCGGCGAGGAAGCCGAGCCAGCCGCGGTACCCGTGCCGCGCGGGCGTGCGCCGTTCACGCGACACCACCGGCGACAGCGACGTCGCCGCGTACTCCAGCCGGGCGATGTCGGACGGGCCGAACCGCCCTTCGTCCTCGGCCGTCACCACGACCAGGCCCAGCCGCTTGCCGCCGCTGCGCAGCGGCGCGGTGGCCAGCGACCGGAACCGGCTGCCCTCCGGCGGCGTCATCACCGCGGCGTGGTCATGCGCGGCGAGGGCGAGCCGCGCCGCCTCACCGGGCCGCAGCAACGGCGGCTCCGCCATCACCTCGGACGTCTCACCGCCGCCCGCCCCCACCTCCGAGCCACCACCCGAGCCGAGATCCGACCCGATGTCCGCCGTGGCCCGCACCGTGAGCGCCTCGTCGTCGTCGCCGACCAGCACGTACGCGGCGTCGGCACCGGTGGACGCACGAGCCCAGTGCACGACATGGTCGAAGAGCCGCTCGGCAGGCACCTCGGCAGAGTCCGCCTCATCGTCCGCGGCCGGAGCCGTGGAAACCCCAAAGGCCGGAACCGCCACCGGCACGGCCACGGCCACGGCCTCCACCGGCACAGCCGCCACGGATGGCGCGGATGGCGCGGATGGCGTGTGCGGTGCGGGCGGAGGAGACGGCACGGGCGCCGCGGACGGCGTGTGCGGCGCAGTCCGTGCGGATGGTGTGTGCGGCGCGGACGGCGGCCCGGATGGTGAGTGCGGCGCAGATGGTGCGGATGGCGTGTGGGGCGCAGATGGTGCGTGCGGCGTGTGCGGCGTGTGCGGCGTGTGCGGCGTGTGCGGCGCGGACGGTGCGCGCGATGCGGGTGGCGTGTGCGGTGCGGGTGGTGCTTGCGGTGGAGTGGATGGCGTGTGGTGTGGGCGTGGGGCGGGATGGGTGGGGGGTGTGGGGGTGAGGTGCTCTGCGGGTGGGGCGGGAGGTGGGGGGACTGTGGGTTGTGGGGGTTGCGCTGGGCAGGTCAGTTCGAACCAGACGGTCTTGGTGGTGCGGGTATAGGTGACGCCCCAGGCCTCGGCGAGGGCGTGGGTCAGCACCAGGCCGTGGTGTGACTCCCGGACGCCGGACGGCTCGCCGGGGCCGTCGACGCGGCGCATCGGCAGCAGGTCGCGGACCTCGACCCGGATCGTTCCCGTCACCGGGTCGTGCAGGCATGAGAGGGCGATGTCGGTGCCCGCGTGCACGACGGCGTTGGTCACCAGCTCGCTGGCCGCGAGGACCGCGTCCTCGACGCGGTCGAACGGCAGGTCCCAGCCCCGGAGGACGTGGCGGACGTGCTCGCGGGCGGCGGGCACGGAGGTGCTCTCCGGCGTGTACTCGGCGCTGGACCTCCGCGAAGCCGACACTGTGACCCCCCTGCGGGAAACATGCTGATTCGCGAGGTGAACTCCAGGCCATGGTGACAGAATGAACGGGCTCAGATACGCCGAGTTGGCAAGGTAAGTCCAATGAGTGCAACCTCGAGCACGAACCCGGCGGAGCCGCCGGCGCAGGATTCCGAGTCCGCCCAACGATCTGGGGAGGGTGACGCCGCGCTGCGTTACCTGCTGGAGGCGCTGCGCGCGATCCGGGACGGCGACTTCCGGCCGCGGTTCTCCGCACCGCAGACCAGCGAGCTCGCCGAGATAGCCGAGGTCCTGGAGCAGATTCTGGACCGCAACCGGCACCTCTCCGACGAGCTGACCCGCGTCTGCCGCCACGTCACCCGCGAGGGCAGGCTCGACGAGCGGCTCACCGCCAGTCCCGGCTCCGGCCGCTGGACGAGCAACATCGAGACGGCCAACACGCTGCTCGACCTCATCACCGGGCCGCTGACCAACACCGCGCGGGTGCTGGAGGCGGTCGCGGCCGGCGACCTGTCGCAGCGCGCCGACCTGGAGGTCGGCAACCGCGCGCTGCACGGCGACCTGCGGCGGGCGGGCAAGGCCACCAACCGCACGATCGACCAGCTCACGCTGTTCACCTCCGAGGTGACCCGGGTCGCCCGGGAGCTGGGCACCGAGGGACGGCTGGGCGGCCAGTCCAAGGTGCGCGGCCTCACCGGCAGCTGGGCGCAGGTGACCGAGGCGGTCAACGACATGGCCGCCCGCCTCACCGGCCAGGTCCGCGACATCGCGGTGGTCACCACCGCGGTCGCCAAGGGCGACCTGACCCGCAAGGTGACGGTCGAGGCGACCGGCGAGATGCTGGAGCTGAAGCTCACCGTCAACACGATGGTCGACCAGCTGTCGGCGTTCGCCGACGAGGTGACCCGGGTCGCCCGCGAGGTCGGCACCGAGGGGCGGCTGGGCGGCCAGGCGCAGGTCCGCGGCGTCAGCGGCACCTGGAAGGACCTCACCGAGTCGGTCAACGTCATGGCGTCCAACCTGACCTACCAGGTGCGCAACATCGCCCAGGTGGCGACCGCGGTGGCCAAGGGCGACCTGAGCCAGAAGATCACCGTGGACGTCAAGGGTGAGATGCTGGAGCTCAAGGACACCCTCAACACGATGGTCGACCAGCTGTCGGCGTTCGCGGGCGAGGTCACCCGCGTGGCCCGCGAGGTCGGGTCCGAGGGCAATCTGGGCGGCCGCGCCGAGGTCACCGGCGTCTCCGGGGTCTGGAAGGACCTGACCGACAACGTCAACGCGATGGCCAACAACCTGACGTCTCAGGTGCGCAACATCGCGCAGATCACCAAGGCGGTCGCCGACGGCGACCTGACCAAGAAGATCGACGTCGACGCGCAGGGCGAGATCCTGGAGCTGAAGTCGACCATCAACACGATGGTCGACACGCTCTCGGCGTTCTCCTCCGAGGTGACGCGCGTGGCGCGGGAGGTCGGCACCGAGGGCCGTCTCGGCGGTCAGGCGCAGGTGCGGGGTGTGTCGGGGGTCTGGAAGGACTTGACCGACAACGTGAATTCGATGGCCAACAACCTGACGTCTCAGGTGCGCAATATCGCGCAGATCACCAAGGCGGTCGCGGAGGGCGACCTGTCGAAGAAGATCACGGTGGACGCGCAGGGCGAGATCCTGGAGTTGAAGGACACCCTCAACACCATGGTCGACCAGCTCTCCGGCTTCGCCGACGAGGTGACGCGCGTGGCGCGGGAGGTCGGCACCGAGGGTCGCCTGGGCGGTCAGGCGCAGGTGCGGGGTGTGTCGGGGGTCTGGAAGGACTTGACCGACAACGTGAATTCGATGGCCAACAACCTGACGTCTCAGGTGCGCAT
>NZ_JBEYUA010000006.1:185880-215420 GCF_040643285.1 Spirillospora sp. NPDC047279 | reverse complement strand
GCAATATCGCGCAGATCACCAAGGCGGTCGCGGAGGGCGACCTGTCGAAGAAGATCACGGTGGACGCGCAGGGCGAGATCCTGGAGTTGAAGGACACCCTCAACACCATGGTCGACCAGTTGTCGGCGTTCGCGGGCGAGGTGACGCGCGTGGCGCGTGAGGTGGGCACCGAGGGCCGTCTCGGTGGTCAGGCGCAGGTGCGGGGTGTGTCGGGGGTCTGGGAGGACCTCACCGACAACGTCAACTCGATGGCCAACAACCTCACCAACCAGGTCCGCAACATCGCCCAGGTGGCGACCTCCGTGGCGGGCGGCGACCTGACCAAGAAGATCACCGTCGACGCCCGAGGGGAGATCTTCCAGCTGAAGACCACGCTCAACACGATGGTCGACACGCTCTCGGCGTTCGCCGACGAGGTGACCCGCGTGGCCCGCGAGGTCGGCACCGAGGGCGAGCTGGGCGGCCAGGCCCGGGTGCGCGGCGCGTCCGGCGTGTGGAAGGACCTGACCGACAACGTCAACGCGATGGCCAACAACCTGACCTACCAGGTCCGCAACATCGCCCAGGTCACCACGGCCGTCGCCAACGGCGACCTGACCAAGAAGATCGACGTCGACGCGCAGGGCGAGATCCTGGAGCTGAAGACGACGATCAACACGATGGTCGACCAGCTGTCGGCGTTCGCCTCCGAGGTCACCCGCGTCGCCCGCGAGGTGGGCAGCCGCGGCGAGCTGGGCGGCCAGGCGCAGGTGCCCGGAGCCACCGGCACCTGGAAGGACCTCACCGAGAACGTCAACCTGCTGGCGAGCAACCTGACCACCCAGGTGCGCGCCATCGCCGAGGTCGCCAGCTCCGTCGCCCGAGGCGACATGACCCGGGCCATCACGGTCGAGGCGCGCGGCGAAGTCGCCGAGCTCAAGGACAACGTCAACCTGATGGTGGCCAACCTGCGCGAGACCACCAGGGCCAAGGACTGGCTGGAGACCAACCTGGCCCGCATCGCCGGGCTCATGCAGGGCCATCGCGACCTGGTCGAGGTCGCCAGCCTCATCCTGAGCGAGCTGACCCCGCTGGTCGCCGCCCACTACGGCGCGTTCTTCCTCGCGCAGCGCGAGGCGCGCGACGCCCCGACGCTGCGGCTGATCTCCGGCTACGGCTACCGCGGCCAGGGCCGGCTCAACGAGGAGATCGACTTCGGCCAGGGCCTGGTCGGCCAGGCGGCGGTGGAGAAGAAGCGGCTCATCATCATCGACACCCCGCCCGACTACATCAAGATCTCGTCGGGCCTGGGGGAGTCGTCGCCGGCCTGCGTGGTCGTGCTGCCGATCGTGTTCGAGGACGAGGTGCTCGGCGTCATCGAGCTCGCCGCGTTCAGCCGGTTCAGCGACGTGCACCTGGCGTTCTTCGACCAGTTCGTGCACACCATCGGCGTGGCGATCAACACCATCATCGCCAACGCCCGCACCGAGGCCCTGCTCGGCGAGTCCCAGCGGCTGACCCGCGAGCTGCAGGAACGCTCCGGCGAGCTCCAGCGCCAGCAGGCCGAGCTGCGCCGCTCGAACGCCGAGCTGGAGGAGAAGGCGGCGTTGCTGGCCCAGCAGAACCGCGAGATCGAGGTCCAGAACACCGAGATCGAGCAGGCCCGCCGGGCCCTCGAAGAGCGCGCCGAGCAGCTGGCGCTGTCCTCGCGCTACAAGTCCAACTTCCTCGCCAACATGTCGCACGAGCTGCGCACGCCGCTCAACAGCCTGCTGCTGCTGGCCAAGCTGATGTGGGCCAACCCGGACGGCAACCTCACCTCCGAGCAGGTGCAGTTCGCCCGCACGATCTACGGCGCCGGCCGTGACCTGCTCCAGCTCATCGACGACATCCTCGACCTGTCCAAGATCGAGGCGGGCAAGATGGAGATCCATCCGGAGGAGATCCCGCTCACCAAGCTGGTCGACTACGTCAACGTCACGTTCCGGCACATCGCGGTCGAGCAGGGCCTGGACTTCGAGGTCGTCATGGAGGACGACGGCCTGCCGGAGGTGCTGGCCACCGACGAGCAGCGGCTCCAGCAGATCGTCCGCAACCTGCTGTCGAACGCGATCAAGTTCACCAGCGAGGGCGCGGTCAGGCTGGAGATCAAGCTCGCCCGCGACGTCTACTTCGCCATCGACGCGCTCAGCCGGTCCGAACGTGTCGTGGCGTTCCAGGTGACCGACACCGGGGTCGGCATCCCGCCGGGCAAGCTGGAGGTCATCTTCGACGCCTTCCAGCAGGCGGACGGCACGACCAGCCGCAAGTACGGCGGCACCGGGCTCGGCCTGTCGATCTGCCGCGAGATCGCCGGTCTGCTCGGCGGCGAGATCCGCGCCGACAGCAGGCCCGGCACCGGCAGCACGTTCGTGCTCTACCTCCCCGAGCGAAGCCCGCATCCGCGCCGGCGGGAGCCCGGCCTGCAGATCGGTGACGCCGAGTTCGAGGCGCTGGCGGCCGGCGACGGCGCGATGCTCGCGCTGGAGCCCGCCTCGCGGGTGAACGTCGGCGAGGAGTTCGCCGAGCCCGGCCTGGTGGTGGCGCAGGACGCGCTGTTCGAGGGACGCAAGGTGCTCATCATCGACGACGACATACGCAACGTCTTCGCGCTGAGCACCGTCCTCGAACGTTCGGGCCTCAAGGTGCTCTACGCCGCGGACGGCAAGAAGGGCATCGAGAGCCTGGAGAACAACGACGACATCTCGCTGGTCTTCATGGACGTGATGATGCCCGAGATGGACGGCTACGCCACCACCCGGGCGATCCGTGCGATGCCGCAGTTCGCGGCGCTGCCCATCGTCGCGCTCACCGCCAAGGCCATGAAGGGCGACCAGGAGAAGAGCCTGGTCGCGGGCATGTCCGACTACGTCACCAAGCCGGTCGAGATCGAGCATCTCTTCGGCGTGATGCGCAAGTGGCTCGAACAGGCACTGGAGCGGGCCGGGGCCAGGACCGACGCCGGAGCCGAGCCGGAGGGCCGGGCCGGAACCGAGGCCGAGCGCGGGTCCGGGGCCAAGGGCAAGGCCGGGCCGGAGGGCAAGTCCGGACCCGGGAGCAAGTCCGGGCCCGAGAGCGGAGCGGGACCCGAGAGCGGAGCCGGGGTCGAGCCGGCGACCGGGGCCGGATCCGCGGAGCCGCCGGGCTACGCCGACCTCAGGGCCGCCGAGACGGTGGATCTCGACGGTGCGATGGAAGACGACCGCGGCGAGGGAGGGCAGCAGTGATCGACCAGATCGACCTGCCGAAGATCCTGCTGGTGGACGACCAGGAGGAGAACCTGGTCGCCCTGGCGGCGATCCTCAAGACCGTCGACGCGGTCGTGGTGCCCGCCCGGTCGGGCGAGGACGCGCTGCGCGCCCTCATGACCGAGGACTTCGCGGTGATCCTGCTCGACGTGGTGATGCCGGACATGGACGGCTTCGAGACGGCGTACCACATCAAGCGCAAGGACCGGACGAAGGACGTCCCGATCATCTTCCTGACCGCCGCCCGCAGCGAACCCGACCTGGCCTTCCGCGGCTACGCCGTGGGCGCCGTCGACTACCTGGTCAAGCCGTTCGACCCGTGGGTGCTGCGCTCCAAGGTCGAGATCTTCATCGAGCTGCACGAGCAGCGGCGCCGTGCTCGGGAGCAGTCGGCGATCCTGGGCGGTCTCTTCCCGGGCGCCGCGGTCGGCCTGGCCCGCGCGGCCGGGCTCGTCAGCGAGGTCAACGACCGGCTGGGCGCGGTCGAGTCCACCATGGCCGCGTTCGCCGACCGGCTCGATGACGTCGCGGCGGGCGACGTCGCGGTCAAGGAGGCGTTCGGGCGGCTCGACCAGGAGATCGGCGCGCTGCGCGGCGCCCACGAGGCGCTGTTCGGCCAGCCCGACACCGCCGCCCCGCGCACCGCCCGCACCCCCACCTAGGACGCGGCCGGCGCACCGCTGCGCCTTGGCTGTGAGCATCAGCCCCCGGATCTGCCGAGGGGCTCAGCCGCCGGATCTGCCGCGGGGATCTGCCGAGGGGCTCAGCTGCGGGGATCTGCCGTGAGGGCTCAGCCGCGGGGTTTGAGCAGGCCGCGGTCGAACGCCGCGGCCACCGCGGCGGCGCGGTCGTTCACGCCGAGCTTGGCGTAGATGTGCAGCAGGTGGGACTTCACCGTCGCCTCGCTGATGAACAGCCTGGCGGCGATCTCACGGTTGGTGCCGCCCCGCGCGATGAGGCCCAGCACCTCCAGCTCGCGAGGGCTCACCGGCTCGGCCTGCGCCCCGCCCGCGGTCGAGCCGGCGGCCGAGCTCCGCATCTGGTCGAGCAGGCGGGTCGCGACCGAGGGCGACAACACCGCCTCGCCGCGCGCCGCCGACCGCACCGCGCGGAACAGGTCCTCCTGGAGCGCGTCCTTCAGCAGGTAGCCGGTGGCGCCCGCCTCGATGGCGGGCAGCACGTCGCTGCCGGTGTCGTAGGTGGTGAGCACCAGCACCCGGGACGGCACGCCGCGCTCGGCCATCCGGGTGATCGCGGTGACGCCGTCGGTGCCGGGCATGCGTTCACCTCGATGATCCCCAACGCGATCTCCCTGGTCCGTGCGGCGTCGTGCCGTATGGATCAAGGTTCGCGGCGGCGGCCTCCCGGGGGCATCGGCCGGCCGGTCGCCGACCGGCTGATTCGCGCGTGCGCCCGAATCAGCCGATCAGCTGATTGACACCGGTTTCAGGAGGGGCGGGGTTTCAGGAGGGGCGGGGGATCGCCTTGTACTCCAGGTAGGGGGACAGGCCCTCCGGGCCCAGCTCGCGGCCGAGGCCGCTGTCCTTGTAGCCGCCGAACGGGGTGTTGGCGTCGAGCACGTAGAGGTTCACGCCGCAACTTCCGGTACGGACGCGGCGGGCGACCTCGACGCCGTGGTCGACGTCGGCCGTCCACACCGAGCCGCCGAGCCCGAAGTTGCTGTCGTTGGCGATCCGGACCGCGTCGTCCTCGTCGTCGTAGGCGATGAGGGCGAGCACCGGGCCGAAGATCTCCTCCTGGGCGATCCGCATGTTGTTGGTGACGTCGCCGAACACGGTCGGCGCGACGTACCAGCCGCGGTCGTGCGGGCGGTTGAGGCCGCCGGCGATGACCTTGGCGCCCTCGTCCTGGCCGATGCGGATGTAGCCCTCGACCCGTTCCTGCTGCCGCTTGGCGACCAGCGGGCCGATCTCGGTGCCGTAGTCGGCGGGGTCGCCCACGTTCAGCGCGCCGACCATCGTCACCAGCGCGTCGGCGACCTCGTCGTAGCGGCTGCGCGGCGCCAGGATGCGGGTCTGCGCGGCGCACGCCTCGCCGTTGTTCATGAGGGAGGCCATCTTGAAGCCCTCGATGGTGGACGCCAGGTCGGCGTCCTCCAGGATGATCGCCGCGGACTTGCCGCCCAGCTCCAGCGTGACCGGCCGCAGCAGCTCGCCGCAGGCCGCGCCGATCTTGCGCCCGGCCTCGGTGGAGCCGGTGAACGCGACCTTGTCGACGCCCGGGTGCGAGACCAGGTAGGCGCCGACCTCGCGCCCCGCCGGGACGATGTTGATGACACCGTCCGGGATGCCCGCCTCCTTGATCCACTCTGCCAGCAGGTAGGCGTCGAGCGGGGTCTCGGGGGAGGGCTTGGCGACCACGGTGCAGCCCGCGATCAGCGCCGGCGCCAGCTTGAGCATCAGCGTGAACTGCGGGACGTTCCACGGGTAGATCGCGGCCACCACGCCGACCGGCTCGCGGGTCACGGTGACCGGGCCGAGCATGCCGGCGCGCTCCTCCTCCCAGGTGAACGAGGAGGCGAGGTCGACGTAGTACTGGAGCACCATCTGCGGGAGCGCGGCCTGCCCGAAGATCGAGAAGAGGATCGGCGACCCCATCTCCTCGGTGACCAGGTCGGCGATCTGCTGCTGGCGTTCGGCGTAGATCGCGGACAGCCGGCCGAGGATCTCGGCGCGCTCGGCCGGGGTCATACGCGGCCAGGGCCCCTGGTCGAACGCCTGGCGGGCGGCCGCGACGGCGGCGTCCATGTCCGCCTGGGTGCCGTCGGGCACCCGTCCCACGACCTCTTCGGTGTGCGGGGAGATGACGTCGATGGTGCCGGTGCCGGCCGGGGCGGTCCACTGGCCGCCGATGAACAGCCGATCGTGCTCACGCATGTCGCTGGTGCCTCCCGCTTTGACCGAATGCTTGCTTGGGACAGCATCCATGGTCCGCCGGGCGCTTGGCAAGCCTCCGTGAGACTCGGGTCTCACCCTTAGGGTGGAGGGATGATCGCCGATATCTGGTTCGATCCAGCCTGCCCGTACACCTGGATCACCTCGCGCTGGCTGCTGGAGGCCGCGCAGGTGAGGCCCATCGAGATCCGGTGGCACGTGCTCAGCCTCTCGGTGCTGAACGAGGGGCGCGACGACGATCCCGAGGGCGACCCCGAGGGTTTCCTGTGGTTGCCCGTCCGGGTCTGCGCCGCCATCGTGCGGCACCACGGACAGGAAGCGCTCGGGCGCTTCTACACCGAGTTCGGCCATGGCACCTCCGAGGAGGACTGGGAGGGTTTCGAGGCGCCGCTCTCCCGCGCCGGGCTCCCGGTCGAGCTGGCCGCGGCCGCCGAGACCGAGGAGTACGACGACGCCGTGCGCGCCTCCACCGCCGAGGGCATCGGGCGCATCGGCGACCACGTCGGCACGCCGATCATCGCGGTGGGCGACGTGGCGTTCTTCGGCCCGGTCATGTCGCAGATCCCGAAGGGCGAGGACGCCGGCCGGCTCTGGGACGGGACGCTGCTGGTCGCCTCGACGCCCGGCTTCCACGAGCTGAAGGGCCGGCCGCACGCGGACCCGCAGTTCGGCTGAGGCACAGGTCGGCCCGCCGAGGTCAGGGGCGGGCGCCCTAGCCGAGGAGGTGGGCGTTGGGGAGCCGGGCCAGGTCCGCCAGCCCCGGCAGTTCGACGACCTCGACGCCCGCCGCCCGCAGCAGCTCCACGCCCTTGCCCTCGACGAACAGGGACGGCTCGCGCCAGGCGAACACCACCCGCCCGATCCCGGCGCGCAGGATCAGCTCCGAGCACGTCAGCGGGCGCGACCGGCGTTCGCCGCAGGGTTCGAGCGAGCTGTAGATCGTCGCCCCGGCCAGGCCGGCGGACGTCCTGGCGAGCGCGGTCTCCTCCGCGTGCGCGTGCGGGTCGTCCTCCCGCGAGTGGCCGCGCGCGATCTCGCGGCCGTCGGCGCCGAGGATGACCGCGCCCACCGAGAACGCGGTCTCCGACGGCGGGCACAACGCGGCCAGGTCGCACGCGAGCCGCAACCATCCGAGGTCATCCACGGGCGGCGGCCCCGATCACGTAACGCAGCAGCGCCAGGTTGCCGATCCGGGTCAGCTCGGCCAGCCGCATCGGCCGTTCCGGATCCTGCGGGAACACGCCCGACCCGACGAACCGCGGCGCCGACGGGTCGCCGATGAGGAACGGCGCCACCACCAGCTGGACCTCGTCCACCAGGTCGAGCGCGAGGAACCGGGTGTGCATGCCGCCGCCGCCCTCCACCATGAGCCGCCGCACGCCGCGCGCGGCCAGGTCGCCCAGCATCACCGGGAAGTCGACCGGGTCGCCGGTGTCGATCACCTCGGCGATGCCGGTCAGCCGGGCGGCCAGCGGATGCGCGGCCGAGGACGCGCAGTAGACCAGCTTGGGCGAGTCGCCCGTGGTGAAGAATCTCGACTCCGGATCGAGGTCGCCGCTCTCGGTCACCGTGACCTTCGTCAGGTCGGCCGGCAGCCCCTTGGCGGTGCGCTGGTCCCGCCGGGTCGGCGACTTCAGCAGCAGCTTGGGGTCGTCGCGCCGCACGGTGCCGGCCCCGACCAGGATCGCGTCACAGGTCGCGCGCACGCCGTCCACCCGGTCGAAGTCGGCGGGGCTGGACAGCCGCAGCCGTTCCGGGCTCGCGTCGTCGATGTATCCGTCCACCGACATCGCGCAGCTCAGCAGCACATAAGGACGCTCACTCACGGCGCAACTCTAGGCGACCGGGACGGATGTCACGTCAAGCGACCGGAACGTCATTGTCAGCGTTCGCCCTGTTCCAGGGCGTGGTGCTCAAGGGCGTGGTGTTCCAGGGCGTCCTCCACTTCTGCGAGTTCCTTCTCCGGGTCGAAGAGCGACGTGAGCATGAAGCCGCCGTAACCCAGCCGGACGACCGAGTGCACCTCGACCGCGCGCCGGAGCCACTCCGCGGCCTCGTCCAGGCGTTCCTGCCCGCGCAGCGACCTGCCCAGCCAGTACGCCGCCTCGTGCAGCGGGTCCTCCTCGTCGCGCCCCTCCCAGGCGATCCGCAACAGCGGCTCCGCCTCGGCGAACGCGCCGCGCAGCACCATGCTCTTGCCGGCGCGCCAGCCCGCCCACGCCACGCCGCCCCGCGCGGCGACCGCCCACAGCCGCTCCGCCTCCTGCGGATCGCCGTACTCGTGGGACTTGTTCGCGCACCAGAACGCGGCCCCGCCATGCCCGAGCCGGGCGGCCCGGCGCAGCCACAGCTCGGTGCCGGCCGTCAGCTCGGCGCGCGCGTGGAGCAGGCCGGCACGCTCCACGACGGCCACGTCATCGGGGTCGGGTTCCGTCGCGGCGGAGCCTCGCGCCCACGCGGCCTCGGCGGCCGGCAGGAACCACCGGATCACATGCTCCGCGCGGACCGCGAGATCGTCGTCCAGGATCTCGCCGACCGCCAGGCTCGCCGCCGCGTCACCGCGCTCGGCCGCCGCGCGGTACCAGCGCAGGGCCGGGCCGGGCTCCCGGCGCGCGCGCAGCAGCCCGGCCAGCTCGATCCCCGCCGCCGTGTCGCCCGCCTCGGCCGCGCCGGTCAGCGCGGCCACGCGCTCGGCGTCCCGGTCGGTGCGAACGCCGGCCAGCTCCGCGCGATACTCCCCGACACGTTCCAGCCCGGCCTCGTGGTCGCGGGGCGAGTCCTCGCGCGTCTGCTCGCCGTACGCCGTGTACCACCGTGCGGCCTCGTCGAGGCGCCACATCCGCAGGCAGAGGACCGCGAGATCCCACAGGGCCCGTGCCTCGCCACGGTCGGCGGCCCGGCGGAGCAGGCGCTCGGCCCGCTCGCACTCGCCGCGTTCCCGCGCCATCAGGCCCAGCTGGTACGAGGCGTAGCCGGACTCGGGAAAACGTTCCGCGGCGGCCTCCAGCGCCCCGGCGGCCTCCTCCCAGCGGTCGAGCCGGCTGAGCAGGGCGGCCTTCCACACCAGAGGCTCGTCGTCGCCGGCGATCTCGGCGGCCTCGTCGAAGAGCCGGACCGCGTCGGCGACGTGGCCGTACGCGCGGAACTCCTCGTCCCGGTCCATCAGGTCGTCGACGGCATCGACGGCCTTGCGAGGGTCGCCGTCCCGCCCGGCCTCCGCGAGCCTCTCCGCGCGAACGGGGAAGACGCGGGCGAACGCGCGCATCCGGCCGAGGGCCTGGTCGGCGACGTCGTCGCCATCGTCCGCGGCGCTCTCCAGCCGTTCCTCCGCCTCCTCCAGGCCGCCCCGCGCGGCGAGCAGCAGCGCGCCGTTGGTCCTGCACGCCAGGTCGCCGAGCGCGGCGCCCTTCTCGTACCACCCGGCGGCACCCGCGGGGTCGCCCAGCCGCTCCAGCAGTGTGGCCAGGCCGAACGCGCAGCCGCCGTCCCGTTCCGCACCCGTCCGGTACCAGCGTTCGGCCTCGTCGTACCGGCCGCGGTCGCGCATCGCGATGCCGAGCGAGCGCGCGGCGAACGTGCTCCCGGCGGCGGCCGCGGCCGCCAGCCGGGGCAGGGCCGCGTCGAGGTCGTCGCGCATCGCCGCGCGCCACTCCGCCTCGCTCGGCTCGCCCGGGTCGCGTGCCGGAGGCGGCGGGGGCGGCGCGATCCGCGCAGGTTCGTTCAGGTCATCGGGAGCATCCATGGACATTCGCCCACGAATATCAGAGATCGTTTGGGACATGTCGGCGTTTCTGCGCCGGATGTGCCGGGGGTGCTGCCTATGGTGACCGGGACATGCGACTCCTCCACACGTCCGACTGGCATCTCGGCAGATCGTTCCATCGCGAGGACCTCCTGGGAGCACAGGCGGCCTTCGTGGACCATCTCGTCGACACCGTCCGGTCCGAGCGAGTGGACTGCGTCCTCATCTCCGGAGACGTCTACGACCGCGCGCTGCCCGCCGTCGACGCCGTCCGCCTCTGCAACGAGACCCTGGTGCGCCTCGCCGACCTGACCCGGGTGGTGCTCATCGCGGGCAACCACGACTCGGTGCAGCGCCTCGGCTTCGGCTCGGCGCTCATGGACGCCGCCGGCGTGCACGTCCGCACCGACCCCGGCACCGTCGGCGAGCCGGTCCTCATCGGGGACGCCGCCGTCTACGGCATCCCCTACCTGGAGCCCGAGCTCGTCCGCCACCCCTGGGAGCTCGACGAGCGCAGCCACTCGGCCGCGCTCACCGAGGCCATGCGCCGCGTCCGCGCCGACGCCGCCCGCCGCGGCGACCTCGCCCCGGTCGTCCTGTCGCACGCGTTCGTCACCGGGGGAGAGGCCAGCGACAGCGAGCGCGACATCTCCGTCGGCGGCGCGGCCAACGTGCCCGCCGCGGTCTTCGAGGGCGTCGGCTACGCCGCGCTCGGCCACCTGCACGGCAAGCAGGAGATGGCCCCCGGCGTCTGGTACTCGGGGTCGCCGCTGGCCTACTCGTTCTCCGAGGACAAGCAGCACAAGGGCTCGCTGCTGGTGGAGATCGCCTCGGGCGGCGAGCCGTCGGTCGAGTTCGTCGAGGCCCCGGTGCCGCGCCGCGTCGCCCGCCTGCGCGGCCGCATCGGCGACCTGCTCACCGATCCGTCGCTGGAGAAGTACGAGGACCGCTGGCTCCAGGTCACGCTCACCGACGCGCAGCGCCCGTCCGCCGCGATGGAACGGCTGCGCCGCCGCTTCCCGCACGCGCTCGTCCTGGGCTTCGACCCGGAGGGCCGGGAGTCCGAGGGCACCCGTTCCTGGTCCGAACGGGTCCGTGAACGGTCCGACCTCGACATCGCCGGGGACTTCGTCACCGAGGTCTCCCAGGCCCCCGCCTCGGCCGCCGAACGCGACCTCCTCCACGAGGCCTTCGAGAGCTGCCGCCAGAAGGAGGCGGCCACGTGAGCGACGCGAACCGGGCACCACAGCGGGGCATCTCACGCGTCGCCGAGCCGTCGGGGGAGGGCGCCGGGTGAGACTGCATCGGCTGGAGGTGACGGCGTTCGGGCCGTTCTCGGGGACGGAGGAGATCGACTTCGACGCGCTGTCGGACGCCGGGCTCTTCCTGATCCAGGGGCAGACCGGCGCGGGCAAGACCAGCGTGCTCGACGCGGTCTGCTTCGCGCTCTACGGCCAGGTGCCCGGCGTGCGCAACGCCGTCAAGGGGCTGCGCAGCG
The DNA here is from genome assembly GCF_040643285.1 of Spirillospora sp. NPDC047279. Classification (NCBI taxonomy): domain Bacteria; kingdom Bacillati; phylum Actinomycetota; class Actinomycetes; order Streptosporangiales; family Thermomonosporaceae; genus Spirillospora; species Spirillospora sp. NPDC047279. Next base: position 203,999 of record NZ_JBEYUA010000006.1, on the reverse strand, counting down.
ACCACGCCGCACCCGGGCAGGGCCCGCGCGTCGTCCTGGAGACCACGGTCCGGGGCCGCCGTTTCCGTATCACCCGGTCACCGGCCTGGGAGCGGCCCAAGAAGCGTGGCACCGGCACCACGACCGAGCACGCCGCCGTCCTCCTCGAAGAGCTGGAGCACGGCGAGTGGATCGGCCACACCAACCGGCTCGACGAGGCGGGCGACCTCATCGGCCGGCTGCTCGGCATGACCGCCGCGCAGTTCTGCCAGGTCGCGATGTTGCCGCAGGGCGAGTTCGCGAGCTTCCTGCGCGCGGGCGCCGACGAACGCCGCAAGGTGCTGGAACGGCTCTTCGCCGCTGAGGTGTTCACCCAGGTCGAGAAGTGGCTGGCCGACCGCCGCGCCGCGACCCGCCGCGAGGCGCTCGACCTGCGTTCGGCCGCCGAGTCGATCGCCGACCGCGTCGCCGAGGCCGCCGGCACCCAGCGTCCCGGCAGCTCCCTCGTGCCCGAGCCGCGCGCCGCCGAGCCCGCCGACGAGTCGCTCGACGACATCGAGATCCTCCCCGCCTGGGCGGCCGAGCTCGCCGCCCACCACGAGGCCGTCCTCCACACCGACACGACCCTGCTCGCTCAGGCCGACGACGCGCACGCCGCCGCCCGCACAGCCCTGGAGTCGGCCCGCGCGCTCGCCGACCGCCAGGCCCGCCACGCCGAGGCGCTGCGCCGCCAGGCCGCCCTGGCCGAACGCGCCGAAGAGCACTCCCGGCTCGCCTCCCGCCTCGACGCCGCCGCCCGCGCCGACCGGGTCGTCCCGCTGATCCGCCAGGTCCAGGAACGCGCCCACCACGCCAAGCTCACGCACCGCTCGGCCGGCGAGGCCCGTGCCGAGGTCGCCGCCCTGGTGACGCCCGGCGCCGCCGAGGACGTCCTCGCCAAGGCCGAACGTGAACGCCGCGACGACATCGCCGCCCTGGAGGGCAAGCGCGCCGTCGCCGCCCGCCTCCGCGACCTGACCGCCGAGCTCACCACGCTCGACGCCGACCGGGCCCGCCTCGAACCCCGCGAGGCCGCCCTCACCGACAAGCTCGCCGAGCTGCCCGGCCTGGTCCAGCGGCAGCGGGCGCAGCTCGACGAGGCGCGCGTCGCGCTCGCCGGGCGTTCCGGAGCCGAAGCCGCGCTGCACGAGGCCGCCCGCAGGCTCGACGCCGCGCAGCGCCGCGACCAGGTGCAGATCCGGCTCGCCGAGGCCGAGGAGGCCCAGCGCGAGGCGGTCGACACCGCCCAGCAGGCGCGCGAACGTTTCCAGGACCTGCGGCAGGCCCGCCTCGAAGGCATGGCCGCCACCCTCGCCGAGGACCTCGCGCCCGGCGAGGCCTGCCGCGTCTGCGGCTCCACCGAGCACCCCGCGCCCGCCGCCGCCCTCGGCCTCATCCCGGGCGAGGAGGACGAGGAACGTGCGCAGGCCGCCTACGAGCAGGCCCAGAGCCGCCGCGAGGACGCCGGCAACCGGGTCGAGTCGCTGCGCGCCGAACACGACGCCGTCCTGGAGATCGCGGGCGAGGCCGGCATCCCGTCGCTCACCGCCGACGTCACCTCCGCGCAGGAGGCGCTGGAGGCCCTCGACGCCCGCGCCGCCGACGTCGAACGTATGGAGGGGCTCCTCCACCAGGCCGAACAGGAGCTGGACGGTCTCCGCGACCGCCGCGACGAGGTCGCCACCGCCCTCACCGCCCAGCGCACCCGCACCGCCGAGCTGACCGCCGAACGTGACCGCGTCCAGGCCGAGCTCGACGAGTCCCGCGGCACCGACGCCACGTTCGAGGCCCGCATCGCGCGCCTCACCCGCGAGGCCGACGCCCTCGCCCGCGCCGTGCGCGCCCTTCAGGTCGCCGACCTCGCCGCCGAGGAGCTCGCCGCCGCCCGCGCCCGCGCGCGGCAGACCGCCGCCGACGAGGGCTTCGCGACGCCCGACGAGGTCACGGCCGCCGCGCTGGACGACGAGGGCCAGGCCGGGCTCCGCGACCGCATCCGCCGCTACGAGTCGGAGGAGTCGGCCGTCCGCGACCTGCTCCGCGACACCGCGCTCACCACCGCCGCCGCCGAACCGGCCCCCGACGTGCCGGCCCTCGAAGCGGCCCTCGCGCTCGCCGAGTCGACCCGTACCAGCGTCGCCTCCGCCGCCGACCGCGCCCGCGCGCGCACCACCCGCCTGGCCGAGCTGCGCACCGAGCTCCTCGCCCGCGTCCGCGCGTGGCGTCCCGCCGCCGAACGGCACGCCGTCGCGGCCCGCCTGGCGGGTCTCGCGTCCGGCCAGCACAGCGCCAACCGGCTCAGCATGCGCCTGTCGGCGTACGTGCTGGCGGCCCGTCTCGAACAGGTCGTGGCCGCCGCCAACGAACGTCTCGCCCGCATGTCCGCCGAGCGGTACGCCCTCCTGCACACCATCGACAAGGCCGCCGGCGACCGCCGCGGCGGAAGCGGCGGCCTCGGCCTCCGCGTCGTCGACGCCTGGACCGGCCAGGAACGCGACCCCGTCACCCTCTCCGGCGGCGAGTCGTTCATCACCTCGCTCGCCCTGGCGCTCGGCCTCGCCGACGTCGTCACCGCCGAGGCCGGCGGCACCGAGATCAACACCCTCTTCGTCGACGAGGGCTTCGGCACCCTCGACGAGGAGACGCTCGACGAGGTCATGGACGTCCTGGACGGCCTCCGCGACGGCGGCCGCGCCGTCGGCATCGTCAGCCACGTCGCCGAGCTCCGCACCCGCATCCCCGCCCAGCTCCGCATCACCAAGCGCCGCACCGGCTCCACCGCCGCCATCACCGTCTGACCGGCTCCCGCGGCACGACGGCGGGCTCGTCCCGGCCCGCCGTCCGCAGCGCCCACGCCAGGACCACCGTGATGCTCAGGTGCACGTACGCCGAGATGCTCTGCCACAGCGGATCCTGGTTGGCGATGTGCGTGATGGATGCACCGATCATGATGACGACCAGCAGCGCAGCACCCAGAAACCGCACGTGCCCGCGCGGAACGATCAGCAGCCCCGCCGCGACCAGCTCCCCGGCGCCCACCACGTACCGGAACCAGGACGGATACCCCCACTCCACGAACCGCACCGCGTAGTCCTGCCCGAACGGCCCCGTCCCCTCCCAGAACTTCGCCACCCCTCCGAACGCGTACTCCAGCGCCACGAACACGCACAGGCCGACCAGCAGCCGCCCCTTCGTCACCGAACTCATCACACGCCTCCGCCTTCGCCCTGGCCCGAGACCTCCCCAGGCCCGTGCCAGCACGCTAAGACGCCCCCACAGGCCGCGGCTTCTCCGTTCCTGACCGTCTGAGCTCCAGCGGCGACCGGGACCATCCGGCCGGCTCGTTCGTCCACGCCCCTGCGGGTTCCTGGCACGTCCCGCAGACGGGGAGGGAAGGATCGGGGAGGATGAAGTGGTCTTAACCGGGCTATTTGGAGGGTCGTCGTGGGTAACGCCGTTCCGCATGACAAGTCGGGGCAGTTCAAGCAGATCGAGGGTCAGCTGCTGCAGGGCGAGCAGATCCTCGCGGTGTACGACGCCGTGGGCACCGGGACGGGGTTCATCGGGCTCACCGACCGGCGCGTGATCATTCAGGACAAGTCGTTCGTGGGCAAGCGCATGGCGTTCACCAGCATCCCGTACTCGAAGATCAGCTCGGTGAGCGTGATCAGCAACAAGTCGCTCGCCGGGTCGTTCTTCTCCAGCGGCACCATCGCGATCCACGTGGGCACGCAGATCTACGAGATCGAGATGCGCGGCGAGGAGAAGACCCACCATGTCCACGACGTGATCGTGCACTATATTTCCCGCTGATGGGGAACCTGTACGAGTACTTCCGGGCCGCTGACGACGATGTCGCGGTGACCGCGTTCGAGCACGGCGCGGCGCACGCGGGGCTGGCTGGCCTGGGAGCGCTCAAGGGCGCGGAACCGACCACCTTCGCGATCCCGGTCGAGGCCCTCCTCACCGGCCTGTCCAAGGACGAGGTGTCGGCGGACCCGCGCTCGCTGGCGCTGATCAGCCCGGAGGAGCCGGAGGGCCCGTGGGTCGTGTCGCTCACCGATCGGCTGCGCGACGGCCTGGCCGAGGTGCCACAGGAGGGACTGCTGCCGCTCGCCGAGAGGTGGTGCGAGACCGAGCCTGATGACGCGGTCGGCATCGCACCGGAGTCGCTCGCCGATTTTCTGGGGAGGCTCGCGGCCCTCGCCGCCGACGCGCGGGAACGAGAGGAACGCCTCTACTGCTGGATGTGCCTCTAGGCGAGGACCGTCAGGCCAGGACCTTTCAGGTGCCGGACCCCCACCGCAGGAGCGCCTCCTGCGGGTTGCCCTGGGGAGGCAACCGCACCACGACGACCGGTACGGACGGCTGCGGCACCTCCATCGAGGTCCAGGACACCTGCACCGGCGGCGGCTTCCTGGGGGTCGGCTCCCAGGTCCACTCAGGTCGCAACACCTCTGACAGGGACCACTTCAGGTTCTGGGATCCCGGCTACCGGAGCGCCTTGGCCATCCCCGCGTCCCGGCAGACCACCTGCTGACGGCGGTCGCCGGGTCTGGCCCGGGCCTGCTGACGGCGTCTGACGGCGGTCAGGGTTTGCGGGCGACGCCTGCCATGAGCCAGCCGGACGGCCGGTCGTAGGGGCGGTCGGGACGCCAGTCGGGAGCCAGGACCAGACCCGGGTCGAGCAGGTCGAGGCCGGTGAAGAAGCCCTTGAAGCGCTCGCTCGAACGGAACGTGAGCGAGATGTTGTAGCGGTCCGTCAGCTCCTTGTGGATGGCGCGGTCGGCCTCGGACAGGTTGTCGCTGAGGAAGTCGCAGATGACCAGATGGCCGCCGGGGGCGAGCGCGTCGCGGAAGGCGGCGACGACGGCGTCGGGGTCGTCCTCGTCCGGGATCCAGTCGAGCATCGAGATCATCAGGATCCCGACCGGGCGGTCGAGGTCGATCAGGGCGGTCAGCTCGGGATGGGTGAGGATGGCCTCGGGCCGGCGGGCGTCGGCGGCGATGGCGGTGGCGTTCTCGACCGCGTGCAGGAGCGACTGGAAGTGGACGACGGCGACCGGGTCGTTGTCGACGTAGACGACGGTGGCGGACGGGTCGGCGGCGTGGGCGAGGTCGTGGACGTTGCCCTTGCCGGGCAGGCCGCAGCCGAGGTCGATGAACTGCCGGACGCCGGCGTCGAGGAGGTGGCGGACGGCGCGGCGCATGAACTTGCGGTTCTCGCGGGGCAGCAGATGCGCGACCTCGTACATGTCGAGCGCGTCCGACGCGGCGCTGCGGTCCGGGCCGTAGTTGTCCTTGCCGCCGAGGGAGTAGTCGTAGACGCGGGCACTGGCGGGGACGTCGAAGCCGAGTTTGTCGCGGTCGTTCATCGTGCATCCCTGAGGAGGGGGCGGGGTGGATCAACCTTAGTGGATCGAGGTTCGCCACCGTAACCACGGAAACACGGAACGTCCGCACCGGGGCGCGGACGTTCCGTTCCTGTGCTGTTTCCGCGTGTTCTCCGTGCGATCAGGCGCGATCAGGCACGGTCAGGCACGGTCAGGCACGGTCAGGCGCGGCCGGGGTGGACGTGCTGATGCTCGTCGGCGAGGGCCGACCAACTGGCAGATCGCCGACCGCCTCTTCCTGTCGCACCGCACCGTCGACACGCACGTCGCCAGCCTGCTCGCCAAGACGGGCACGGCGAGCAGGCTGGAACTCCGTGCTCAGAGCCTGCCGTAACTCAAGGTCGGCCGTAACTCAGGGCCTGCCGTGACTCTGAGCCGGCGCCGGCTCAGAGCTTGCCATAGCAGGGTGCGTCGAGCGTGTACGCCTGGGCGGTCGGGCCGGTGAACGCCTCCTTGATGACCTTGACGCCGGTCGGCGAGGCGTCGTCCGGCTGCGAGATCAGCGTGGTGCGCACCACGTCGGTGGGCGCGTTGCCGCTGTAGTTGCCGGCTCCGGCGGGCAGCATGCCCTCGTAGTCGACCTGGGTGAGCTGCTTGGCGGCCTTGAGCACGCCGTCACGGGTCATCTCCTTGTTGGCCGCGGCCTTCTGCAGGGCCGCCTTGAGCGGGTACGACCAGACCCAGCCGGAGGTGTAGCCGTCGTTCGGGTCGACCTGGCCGACCGCCTGCCGCATGGCCTGGTGGCCGGGGGAGTTGGTCTGGAACGGCGCCCACGGCCCCGACTGCAGGTACTGCGCCTTGATCGCGGGGGCGGCGGGGCTCTTCAGCAGGCCCTTGTTCCACGTCGGGCCGGTGCCGATGTACTTGCCCTTGAAGCCGCGCGCGGCGGCCTGCCCGATGACGGTCGCGGCGTCGGTCGGCCCGGTGGTGATGATGACCAGGTCGGGCTTCTCCTTGACGATGGCGTCCACCGCGCGGCCCTGGTTGTCCTGGCCCTGCGGGGTCTCCACCGCGCTGAACGTGAGCTTGCGGGCGGCGGCGCCCGCCTTGGCCCCGGCCGCGGCGTCGGCGCCGTAGTCGCCGGCGTAGTGCACCGCCATGACCTTCTTCGGCTTGAACGTGTCGGCGGCGTAGTCGACCGCGTTCAACGTCTCGACGCAGTAGTTGGCCCCGGACTCCAGGATCACGTCCTCGAAGTTCCACGCCGACGTCCACGAGGCCGGCGCCGCGACGATCTTGCTGGCCTTGAGGTCCTTGATGATGGCCGCGGTGGTGGGCGAGCCGAGCGTCTGGGCGAGCGCCAGCACCTTGCCCTTGATCTCCTGGTAGACCTGGTTGTGCGTCTCGGGGTTGTACTTGTTGTCGCGGACGTACTTGGTGACGTCGATGTCGTAGCCGCCGATGCCGCCCTGCTGGTTCACCCGCTTCCAGAACGCCTTCTGCGACTCGGTGATCGGCACCGCGAGCGTCTTGAACGGGCCGACCGTGAGGTCGGAGATGATGCCCAGATAGATGCAGCCGTTGTCCTTGTTGACCGCGTTGGGGCAGGGGTCCTTGGTGACGCCGGGCGCGCCGCTGTCCTCCTCACCCCGGAAGACTCCGCATCCGCTCACGACGAGCATGCTCGCGGCCAGCACGGCTCCGATCCTGGTTCTCCTCATGAGGGCTCCTAATAGCTGAAGGGCCAGGCCTTCCAGTAGTTGCGGATCCGGGTCCAGACGCCGAACAGGCCACGGGGTTCGAGGATGAGGAAGGCGATGATGAGCAGCCCGTACAAGACGGTCTCCACCTGGAAGACGTTCGGGGTGTCCTTGGACTCGGAGCTGATGAACGGGAGCACGCCGGGCAGTTCACGGGTGATGCGCGGCAGGAGCGTGATGAACATCGCGCCCATGATCGCGCCGCTCACCGTGGCCACCCCGCCGATCAGGATCATGGCGATGAACTGGATCGACAGCAGCAGGTTGAACGAACCGGGGTCGAAGAAACCGGTGACGGTGTACAACAGCGCGCCCGCGATGCCCGCGTAGAACGAGGAGATCGCGAACGCGAGCAGCTTGGTGCGGCGCAGGTCGACGCCGATGATCGCGGCGGCGATGTCGCGGTCGCGCACGGCGGCGAACGCGCGGCCGACGCGCGAGCGGGTGAGGTTGCGGGCGAGCACCGCGAACAGCACCAGCAGCACGAGCATGAGCAGGTAGAGCTTCTGCTCCTTGCTGTAGGCGCCCGCCTCGTCCAGCCGCACGCCGAACAGCTCGACGGTGGCGGACGGGCGTCCCACGCCGGGGCCGCCGGTCAGGCTGTCCCACTCCTTGAAGATGTGCTCGCCGAGGAACACCAGCCCCAGCGTCACGACCGCGAGGTAGAGCCCGCGCAGCCGGGTGGCCAGCGGCGCCACGATGACGCCCGCGAGGGCGGCGGCCAGGCCCGCCGCCGGCAGCCACACCAGGATCGAGGTGACGCCGAAGCCGATCACCTTGCCGTCCGGGTCGCCGGAGATCGCCGCGGCCGTGTAGGCCCCGATGGCCAGGAAGAACGCGTGCCCGAGCGAGATCTGGCCCGCGTACCCGGTGACGATGTTGAGCCCGATCGCGCCGATGGACGCCACCAGCCCGACCGCGAGCAGCTGGAGGATGTCGTCGGTCAGCATGAACGGCGCGAGCAGCGCGACCACCAGCAGCGCGATCAGCCAGCGCCGCTTGGCGGGCGTGTCGAGCAGCGCCATGTCCTGCTTGTAGGAGGTGTAGAGCAGCGGGCGCCCGCGCGGCCGGCGCGTCCCGCGACGTTCGAGCAGCGTGTTCATACGCGCTCCACCTCCGGCGTCCCGAAGAGCCCGTACGGTCTGATCAGCAGGACGAGCAACATCAGCACGTACGGCGACACGACCGCGAAGTTCTGCCCGAGCCAGGGCGCGATGTCGGCCTGGTAGGTGCCGACCAGCGACTCCACCAGCCCGACCGAGAGCCCGCCGAGGACCGCGCCGCCGAGCGAGTCGAGCCCGCCGAGGATGATCGCGGGAAGCGCCTTCAACGCGATGATCCACAGGTTCTGGTCGACGCTGGCGCCGCTGCCGACCAGCACGCCCGCGATCGCGGCGAGCCCGCCGGCCATCGCCCACGAGGTCGCGAACACCGCGCCGACCGGCACGCCCTGCGCGAGCGAGGTCTCCTGGTCGAACGCGGCGGCGCGCATCGCCAGCCCGAAGCGGGTGTAGCGGAAGAACGCGAACAGCGCGGCGACCATGATCGCCGTGGTGGCCAGCATGGCGAGGTAACGCTGCTGCACCGGGACGCCGAGCAGGTCGACCGTGCGCAGCCCCCACGGGTCGCCGACCTGCCGGACGTCGAGCCCGATGAAGCCGTTGACGATCACGCGGATGACGATGTCGAGGCCGAGCGTGATGATGGCGACGACGAAGACCGGCTTGCCGACCATGGGCCGGACGGCGACCCGTTCGACGCTCAGCGCGAGCAGCGCCACCGCGACCGCCGACAGGGCCAGCGCCAGGAAGAAGTTGACCTCGCCCGCCAGGTAGGTGACCAGGACCGCGCCGGACAGCATGAACGCGGGCTGGGCGAAGCTGATGACCCGGGTGGACTTGTAGATGATCACGAAGCCGAGCGCGAGCAGCGCGTAGATCGATCCGTTGCCGAGCCCGCGCGCCACGCTCTGCCAGAACTCCGTCATCGGCTCCCTCCGCTCGGCGGCATCTGCTCAGGTGTCACCGGGGGCTCCGTCCGTAGAGGTCGTCGATGAGGTCCCCGAAGATGCGCTCGACGGCGGTGCGCTTGACCTTCTGCGTGGCGGTCAGCTCGCCGTCCTCGTGGTCCAGCTCCTTGGGCAGCAGCCGGAAGTCCTTGAGCTGCTCGGCCCGGGCCAGGTCGGCGTTGACGGCGTCGACGACGCCCTGCACCAGCGCGCGCACCTCGTCGCGTTCGGACAGGTCGCGGTAGGTGGTGTAGGCGAGGCGGCGGCGCGTCGCCCATTCGCCGACGGTGTCGAGCTCGATGCCGATGAGCGCGGTGAGGTAGGCGCGGCGGTCGCCGATCACGATGGCCTCGCGGATGTACGGGGAGACCTTCAGCTCGTTCTCGATCAGCGGCGCGGCGACGTTCTTGCCGCCGGCGGTGATGATGATCTCCTTCATCCGGCCGGTGATGCGCAGGTGCTCGCCGTCCCACTCGCCGACGTCGCCGGTGTGCAGCCAGCCGTCCGGCTCGACCACCCGCCCGGTGGCCCGCTCGTCGCGCCAGTAGCCGGCGAACGTGCCGGGATGGCGGGTGAGGATCTCGCCGGTGTCGTCGTCCACCCGGACCTCGCAGCCGGGCTGCGCCTCGCCGACGGTGCCGAGCTTGACCCGGCCCGGCCGGTTGGCGGTGGCGACCGCGGTGTTCTCGGTCATCCCGTACACCTCGTGCATGGGGACGCCGATGCCCATGAAGAACTTGAGCACCTCGGGCGCGATCGGCGCCGCGCCGGACGCCGCGTACCGCACCCGCCGCATCCCGATGCGCTCGCGCAGCGCGCGGAAGCAGAACACCCAGCCGATCCCGTACAGCAGCCGGGTGGCGAACGAGTGGCGGCCGCCGCGGCGTACGAGGGTGTCGCCGAGGCGGTCGGCCAGCCGCAACCACAGCCGGGTCGTCCAGCGTTTGACCGGGCTGGCCGAGCCGAGCCGGATCTCCACGCCCGCCAGCACCTTCTCCCAGATGCGCGGCACCCCGAACAGGATCGTCGGCTGCACCTCGCGCAGGTTGGCCGGCACGGTCTCGATCGACTCGGCGAAGTTGACCTGGACGCCGGTGGCGGCGTTGAACCACACCGTGAAGATGCGTTCGGCGACGTGGCACAGCGGCAGGTACGACAGGATCAGGTCGCGGTGGGTCGGCGGCGGGTCGGTGAAGCCGCCGCCCTCCACGAGGGTCTGGACGGCGAACTCCACGTTCGCGACGGTCAGCATCGCGCCCTTGGGCGGTCCGGTGGTGCCGGAGGTGTAGACCAGCACCATCACGTCGGCGGGCCGCGCCGCCGCCATGCGCTCGCCGACCGCGTCCGGGTGTTCGGCCCGGTGCCGTGCGCCCAGCTCGCACAGCTCGTCCCACGACATCAGCCGCGGGTCGTCGTAGTGGCCCTTGATGCCGCGCGGCTCGATGTAGACGATGCGTTCGAGGTCGGGCAGCTCGCCGGTCGCCCCGCCCGTCGCCCCGCCGGTCGTCCTGCCGGTCGCCCTGCCGGTCGCCCTGCCGGTCGCTGCGCCAGTGGCCCCGCCGGTCGCTTCGAGGGCCTTGTCGACCTGCTCCTGGTCCTCGGCGATGAGGATCTTGGAGCCCGAGTGGCGCAGCAGGTAGCCGACCTCGGACGCCGGGTTGGTGGGGTAGAGGCCCATGGTGGTGCCGCGGACGGCGACCGTGGCCAGGTCGGCGTACAGCCACTCCGGCCGGTTCTCGGCGTGCACCGCCACCCGGTCGCCCGGCTCGACGCCGAGCGCGAGCAGCGCGTGCGCGACGGTGAGGACGGTGTCCCAGTACGCCTGCCAGGTGATCTCCTGCCAGATCCCGAAGTCCTTCTCGCGCATCGCGACCCGTTCCGGGTGCGCCAGCGCGCGATCGCGGATCCGGGTCGCGATCGTCGTGGTGGTGATCGCCGATGTGGTCGCCAGCTCGGTCATGACACCTCCTCGGCCCGGTCGCCCGGCGGCTCGGAGTTCGCCTCGCGCGCGGGCGTCCCGAGGTACGCCCTGATCACTTCGGGGTCGTCGCGGATCTCGGTGGGGGTGCCGAGCGCGATCCGCACCCCGAAGTCGACGACGAGCACCCGGTCGGCCAGGTCCATGACCAGGCCCATGTCGTGCTCGACGAGGATCATCGGCACGCGCAGCTCCTCGCGGATGTCGAGGATGTAGCGGGCCATGTCCTCGGTCTCCTCGAGGTTCATGCCGGCCACGGGTTCGTCGAGCAGCAGCAGCTTGGGCTCCTGCGCCAGCGCCCGGCCCAGCTCGACCCGCTTCTGCACCCCGTACGGCAGCAGCCCGACGGGGTGCCGCCGCCACTGCTCCAGCTCCAGGAAGTCGATGATGTCCTCGACCGCGGCCCGCGCCGCCAGCTCGGCCCGGCGCGCCCGCCCGAGCCAGGCCATGCCGGCCAGCGCGCCGTAGCGCAGCTGCAGGTGGCGGCCGAGCATCAGGTTGTCCAGGACGGTGAGGTTGGCGAACAGCTCGACGTTCTGGAACGTCCGCGCGATGCCGAGCCCGGCGATCTCGTGCGGCCGCCGGTCGAGCAGGTCGGTGCCGTCGAACGTGACCTTGCCGTGCTGCGGCCGGTAGACGCCGGAGATGACGTTGAAGATGGACGTCTTGCCGGCGCCGTTGGGCCCGATGACGGCGAAGAGCTCGTCCGGCTCGACGCTGAACGAGACGCCGTCGATCGCCGTCACGCCCGCGAACGAGAGCTTGACGTCGTCCATTTCGAGGATCACGACAACCACCGCTTCCGCCGCCGGTAGTGCTTGACGTCGCGGAACGAACGGGCCGCGCCCTCGGCGCCCAGGCCGAGGTAGAACTCGCGGATGTCGTCGTCCTGGAGCAGCTCCCGCGCCGGCCGGTCCATGACGATCTTGCCGGTCTCCATGACGTAGCCGTGGCTCGCGATCGCCAGCGCCATGGTCGCGTTCTGCTCGACCAGCAGGACGGTGGTGCCCTGCCGGTTGATCTCGACGATGATGTCGCGGATCTGCTCCACCAGCCGCGGCGCCAGGCCCAGGCTCGGCTCGTCCAGCAGCAGCAGCCGCGGCTCGGACATCAGGGCGCGCCCGACCGCGAGCATCTGCTGCTCGCCGCCCGACAGGTAACCCGCGGTCTTGGACCGCCGCTCCTTGATCAGCGGGAACAGCGCGTACACCCGCTCCAGGTTCCCGCCGAGCTGGCCCGGGCTGGTGTGCGCGCCCAGGCGCAGGTTCTCCTCGACCGTCAGCTCGGCGAAGATCCGCCGGCCCTCCATGACCTGCCGCACGCCCGAACGCACCACGCGGGTCGGCGACAGTTCGTGGATCGGCTTGCCGTCCAGCGTGACCGCGCCCTTGGTGACCTCGCCGTCGTGGACGTCGAGCAGCCCGGAGACCGCCCGCAGCAGCGTGGTCTTGCCCGCTCCGTTCGCGCCCAGCAGCGCGACGATCTCGCCCTCGGGGACCTCGAGGCTGACGCCCCGCAGGACCAGGATCACATCGTGGTAAACGACCTCGAGATTACGAACACTCAGCATGAGCGCCGCCCGGTGGTTGGAGTCCAGTCCGGATGCAGAGAGTGTGACGTGCATCTCATCGTGAGACAAGAGCGGCGTTTGTCCCGCCCGTTGCTCTTTGGTAACGCCGCCCGGAGCCGCCAAGCTGGAGCCATGCTCGACGTACTCCGCCCATATCCGCCCCAGGGCCCATGCTGAACCCCACGCCCATGCTGAACCCGAAGAGGCTCGTCCTCCTGCGCGACCTGGCCGACTACGGGACGGTCACCGCGGTCGCCGACATCCACCAGGTCACGCCGTCCGCCGTCTCGCAGCAGCTGCGCGCGCTGGAGACCGAGACCGGCGCGGTCCTGCTGCACCGGGAGGGCCGCACCGTCCGCCTCACCGCGGTCGGCGCGGCGCTGGCCCGGCAGAGCGAGCACGTGCTCGCCGAGCTGGAACGTGCCCAGAGCATCGTGCGCTCGCTCGGCGACCAGGTCGTCGGCGAGCTGCGCACGGGATGTTTCCCGAGCGCGCTCGCCCCGGTCGCCGCCCCGTTCGTTCGCGCCCTGGCCGAACGCCACCCGGCGCTGCGCCCGCGCGTCACGCAGGCCGAACCCGAGGAGGCCGTGCCGATGCTCAAGCGCCGCGACCTCGACATCGCGCTGCACTACCGCTACCTGCACCTCGGCACGCCCGCCCCGGAAGGCCTCACCGCGCGGCGCCTCCTGGACGACCCGCTGGTCCTGGCGATCCCCGAACGGCTCCGTCCCCTGGTCGAACGCGAGGGCCTGGCCGCGCTCCGCGGGGAGAAGTGGATCACCACCGCGCCGGCGAGCAGCTGCCGGGACGTCACCCTGCACGCCTGTCACAGCGCCGGCTTCACACCGGTGATCGAGCACGAGTACGACGACCTGGCCGCGGCCCTCGCCCTGGTCGCGCTCGACCTCGGCGTGACGATCCTGCCCGGCCTGCTCTGCGGGAACGTCCCGCCCGGCGTCGCGACGACGCCCCTCCCGGGCAAGGGGCGCACGATCGAGGTCCTCATCCGGGCCGGCTCGGACGACCACCCCGCCGTGGCCGCCGCCCTGTCCACCCTGACAGCCGTCACCACGGACCTGGAAGCCGCCCTCACCCTCGGATGATCACGACCCCCGGCGATCACCGGTCGGGGGCCAACGGGTGGGCACGGCCTCGGGAGCTCGATGATGGTGCCGAGATTGTCGGTCACGAACGCGATGCGCCGCTCGATCTGATCGATCAGCATTTGGCCCGCCGATCAGGCCCATGCCGAGGCCGCGCAGCCGGGAGATCATCGTGTCGAGGGGGCGTCGACGGCGAGGAAGAAATGGTGCAGGCGCGAGGGGCCATGCTCTTCAGCACGTCACCGGTCGGCTCCTGACGGTCCGAGGCACCGGCCAGGAGCTCGATCCTGACGTCGCCGCAGGCGAGGAAGACGAACGTCGTGCCGTGCGAGTCGAACCGCCGCTCGACGTCGAAGCCGAACACGCCGGAGTACCACTCGATGGTGGCGTCCAGATCCTCGGAGGTGACGCTGAGGCCGACATGGTCGTGAGAGAAGGAAGGTTCATGTGATCGACATTCGCCGACGCCCGGACCCTGGACCCGAGACGGGCCGACCGTAGGAACCACCGGTACCACCTTCGACCGGCCCTCATCAGCGAGAATGGGGCCGTCTGGCCACGGACGAGGCGACGCTGGGCGCGACACTGCGCGCCTGGCGCCACCGCGTCTCCCCAGCGGCGGCGGGGGTGCCGACCGGACGCGCACGCCGTGCGAAGGGTTGCGCCGAGAGGAGCTCGCCGAGCTCGCCGGGATCTCCGTCGACCACGTCGTCCGCCTGGAACAGGGCCGCGCCACGACTCCCTCCGCCCAGGTGGTCGCCGCCCTCGCCCGCGCCCTCCAGCTCACCGACCCCGAACGGGACCACCTCTCCCGGATGGCCGGTCTCGTCCCGCCGTCCTCCCGAAAGATCTCCGACCACATCCCGCCCGGTCTCCGGCGCCTGCTCGACCGGCTGGGTGACACCCCTGCCGCGGTCTCGCCGCGGACTGGCAGCTGATCTGGTGGAACCGCGGCTGGGCGGCGCCCCTGGGCGACCCGTCGCCGTCGCCGTCGCCGAGGCCGACGCCGAGGCCGCCACGCCTGCGCAACTTCGCCCGCGGCACCTTCCCGATCGACGGAGAGGATCCATACCTGTCGCAGTGGCCCGTCACCACCCCCGACCAGGCCACGGTCGAGTCCGCCATCCTGTCCGACCTGCGCCGCGCCACCGGACGTTTCCCCGACAGCGATCGCCTGTGGAGCTTGATCCACGAGCTCAGCACGGGCAACCAACGTTTCGCCGCTCTATGGGCAGGCGGCACGGTCGGGCGCCCACCGCGAGAACCGCAAGATCGTCCAACATCCCGAGGTCGGCTCCATCCCGGTCGACTGCGACATCCTGACCGACGGCGATGCCGAACGAAAGATCGTCATGCTGACGGCGGCACCGGGCGGCGAAGACGAGACCAGGCTTCGCCTGGCCGCCTTGGTCTAAAGAAGGCGGCGGGGCCGGGAATGCGCGCTGGCCTTCGGGCCTGGCGTTCCCTCTGGCCAGACCTGATGGCCAGACTTGATGGCCAGACCTGAGGCGCTTCGCGCCCGGCGGCATTGGTCACCCCTTTGGCTATTGCGTGGGCGCCCGGGTGCGGGTGGATGCGGTCTGCTGCTCAAGCTTCGCAGCGACAAGGAAGTGGGTGGGGTGTTGGGGTCTTGGAGCTTCACTGCGGATCAACGCTTCTCCGGTTAGATCATTAGCCCCTTCGGGGTCGGCGGCCTCGGTCACCCCTTTGGCCAACGCCTATCTCCCGAGTGCGGGGTGGATGCGGACTGCTGCTCAAACGCGGCATCGACAAGAAAGTAGGCGGCCGGTCATGGTCTTCTGCCATTGTGCGGGTGCTGCTGGTGGTTGATGTTCGAGCTTTAGGGCCGCGCAAAGCGCGGGTTTCCGGTGCGACCTCAGGCGGCAGCACACCCTTCGCCTCATCGCATCCTTGGGTTTCTGGGACCCCGGCTGACGTGACAGCAACCCTCGGAAGGGCGGAGGCTTGTGCGCGGTGGGTCAGTTCGGCTCCGCTCAGCCATCCACCAGCAGCAACCCGCCTAGACTCCGACCCACCCGTGCCGGGCCACGCACCCACCGGGGGACGAAAGATCCACCCTCCCACCGGCCAGGGAATTGTTGGCCACCTGCGGCCATCCGAAATGTCCGTAATCAGATAATTGCAATCCGTGACCGTCGATATAATCAAGACATGCATTCGATCGTCGCGGATCTAGAGACCGCTTCCACCGCGGAATTGGTGGAAGCGGTAGCCGCGATCGCCACCCAACTCGCCCACCGCCCCGCACCCGACTCCGGCGCCGCTTGCATGGAGCTGGCCGAGGAGTTGGCGTGCGCGTTCGACCAAGGCGAATCCGCATTGGCCGCGATGATCGCAGTAGTGGACCGCACCGGCGAAATGAAAAACTGGGGGCTGCCGTCCACCCAGGCGTGGCTGCGGTGCCGTCTGGGGATGCGTGAAGGCCGCGCCAAGGAACGCATCACCCTGGCCCGCCAGTTGCCGCGTCTGGAGCGGGTGGGCAAGGACCTGGGCAGCGGTGACCTGTCGCTCGGCTACGCGGCTACGGTCGCCGACGCCGTGCAGCGGTTGAACGATGAGGACTGCGCGGCGGCCGAGGACATCCTGTTGAACGCCGCCAACGACGGGCTGTCGGCAGGCAAGGTCGCCCGGTTGGGCCGCAAAATCCATGACCTGGTCTCTGAGGCCGACGGCACCGAGAAGGCGCCTGAGGACGTCAAGCGCGGTTATGAGCGGTCGTGGTTGACGTTGAGCCGGTCGCTGGATGGTGGGTCGTATGTGAACGGGTGGCTGAACCCCGAAGACGCCGCGATCCTGGACGGCACCCTCGGCCCGCTGACCAAACCAGCCGGGACCGACGACCGGCGAGACCTGAGCGAACGCACCGCAGCCGCCCTCACCACCGTGCTGTCACACGGCCACAACGACACCCGCGTCACCGTCATCGCCAACCTCGAAACCCTCATGGGCGAAGACACGCCCGGCTGGCTACGCGACGGCACCCCCATCCCCGCCGAGCAGGTACGGCGGCTGGCGCTCACCGCCGGAATCTCACCCCTCATCCTGGGCCCCGGCAACGTGCCCCTCTACCTCGGCCACACCACCCGCATCGCCAGCCCAGGCCAACGCCGCGTCCTGGAAACCCAATACGACACCTGCGCCGTACGCGGCTGTGAGGTGCCGGGCTTCCTGTGCGAAGTCGACCATGTTGACGGATGGGCGCTGGGAAACAGCCCCACCGACATCAACAAGCTCGCGCTGTGCTGCGGCTGGCACAACCGGTGGAAACACACCCACCCCGACCAGATCAACATCAGCAAGAACCAAGCCGGACAGTACGTCTACCAGACACTGCCACCCGACGGGATCACACGATCCAGACGCGGCAGATGGCCCACCGGACGAACACCCGACCCAGGTGGCGACAACCCGTGGAACGACCACCACCTCGCAGCCTGAACACCCCACAACCAACCTTTGGGCCCGGCGGACATCACACCACCGGGCCTACAGGCACGCCCACAACCAGCCCAGCCCTCCTACGATCCCGGCGCTCAGATCACAGCGGTGATGGTGGCACCCGCCGCAGATGGGCCATCACACCCACGCGCACCCAGAGCAATACAGCAGCCGTCGGGTCTGAACACCGGCCTGTCGACGCACTCATCGTCGGCCACTTCAACCCACAGTCGACCACCCCAGCTCCGCACCCCACCACCCACTGCCTCCGCTGGTCGCCGCCAACTCATGCCCCCCGCATCGGACCAGTCCCAGCCGGGGGGCACACCAGTCAGGAGGACAGCTGCCGCTCAACCCCACCCCGAGCAGACCTCGATCCTGACCACCACCCGCAGCCGCGCCCACGCCCGCAGTCGTGCTCATGCCCGCTGTCGTGCTCATGCCCGCTGTCGTGCTCATGCCCGCTGTCGTGCTCATGCCCGCTGTCGTGCTCATGCCCGCAGTCGTGCCTACGCCAGTAGTCGTGCCTACGCCAGTAGTCGCGTTCACGCCCGTCGCGTTCACGCCCGCAGCCGCGCCCACACCCGCCGCGGCTTATGCCCGCCGTGTTCACGCGCGCAGCCGCGTGCAAGCCCGCAGCCGCGCTTACGCCCGTAGTCGCGTTCACCTCCGCCATGCTCACGTCCGCCGTGGCTCACGTCCGCCGTGGCTCACGTCCGCAGCCGCGTGCAGGCCCGCGCCCACACCCGCAGCCGCGCTTAGGCCCGTAGTCGCGTTCACGCCCACCGCGCTCATGCCCACCGCGCTCATGCCCACCGCGCTCATGCCCACCGCGCTCATGCCCACCGCGCTCATGCCCACCGCGCTCATGCCCACCGCGCTCATGCCCACCT